>NZ_JAAGNI010000301.1 GCF_010550605.1 Streptomyces sp. SID9727 | reverse complement strand
CCGTACGGACCGGCGGGCGGCTCCCAGCCCCGTACCACCGAAGGCCGCCCCGCCAGCGGCCAGACCCGCTCCCCGGCACCCGCGGCCACGGCCGCGCCCGGGGATCCGCCCCACGCCGCCAGCGCGGCGAGCACCACGGCCCAGGGCGCCCACCACCGCGTCCGCTCGCTTGTGATTCGCATGGCACCACCGTCCCCCGGACCCTGCCCGCGTGGGGATCAGGAGCCGGATCTGTGGACTACCGGCCGGTTGTGGACAGCGCCGTCACCCGGGACCCGGACGGTCCCGTACACTTCTTCAGGCGACCCGGGTCACCGGGTCGACTTCGCACGCCCCGCCACCACCCGTTCAGCGGAGGTGGCCGCGCCCCTCGGTCCCTTGCGGCACGGCGCGCCGGGGCGTCAGGCGCGACAGCAATCCTGCTGCCGCGGCAACCGAGAAAACCAAGGAGTACGGCCATGGCCGTCGTCACGATGCGGGAGCTGCTGGAAAGCGGCGTCCACTTCGGTCACCAGACCCGTCGCTGGAACCCGAAGATGAAGCGCTTCATCTTCACCGAGCGCAACGGCATCTACATCATCGACCTGCTCCAGTCGCTGTCGTACATCGACCGCGCCTACGAGTTCGTCAAGGAGACCGTCGCGCACGGCGGCTCCATCATGTTCGTGGGTACGAAGAAGCAGGCCCAGGAGGCCATCGCCGAGCAGGCGACGCGCGTCGGCATGCCGTACGTCAACCAGCGCTGGCTCGGTGGCATGCTCACCAACTTCTCCACCGTCTACAAGCGCCTCCAGCGCCTGAAGGAGCTGGAGCTCATCGACTTCGAGGACGTGGCCGCCTCCGGCCTCACCAAGAAGGAGCTCCTGGTCCTCTCCCGCGAGAAGGCCAAGCTGGAGAAGACCCTCGGTGGTATCCGCGAGATGCAGAAGGTGCCGAGCGCCGTCTGGGTCGTCGACACCAAGAAGGAGCACATCGCCGTCGGTGAGGCGCGCAAGCTCCACATCCCGGTCGTCGCGATCCTCGACACCAACTGCGACCCCGACGAGGTCGACTACAAGATTCCGGGCAACGACGACGCGATCCGCTCCGTCACCCTGCTCACCCGCGTGATCGCCGACGCCGTCGCCGAGGGCCTCATCGCCCGCTCCGGCGCCGCCACCGGCGACTCGAAGCCGGGCGAGAAGGCCGCCGGCGAGCCCCTCGCCGAGTGGGAGCGTGACCTGCTCGAGGGCGACAAGAAGGCCGACGCCGAGGTCCAGTCCTCCGTCGAGACCGAGAAGGACGCCGCCGCCGACGCGGAGCCGGCCGCCATCGCCGCCGAGCAGGCCGAGGCCCCGGCCGCGGACGCCGAGCAGGCCTGACACCCGTCACGGCTGAAGACGGCGGGGGCCGGTGCACTGGCACCGCCCCCGCCGTCCACCCGTAGATCTTTCAGACTTCGAGAGAGAACACAGACTCATGGCGAACTACACCGCCGCTGACGTCAAGAAGCTCCGTGAGCTCACCGGCGCCGGCATGATGGACTGCAAGAAGGCGCTCGACGAGGCCGACGGCAACGTCGACGGCGCCGTCGAGGCGCTCCGCATCAAGGGCCAGAAGGGCGTCGCCAAGCGCGAGGGCCGTTCCGCCGAGAACGGCGCGGTCGTCTCCCTCGTCTCCGAGGACAGCACCTCCGGTGTCCTCGTCGAGCTGAAGTGCGAGACCGACTTCGTCGCCAAGGGCGACAAGTTCCAGGCCGTCGCCAACGCGCTGGCCGCGCACGTCGCCGCGACCTCCCCGGCCGACCTGGAGGCGCTGCTCGCCTCCGAGATCGAGCCCGGCAAGACCGTCCAGGCGTACGTGGACGAGGCCAACGCCAACCTCGGCGAGAAGATCGTCCTGGACCGCTTCGCGCAGTTCCAGGGTGCCTTCGTCTCGGTCTACATGCACCGCACCATGCCCGACCTGCCCCCGCAGATCGGTGTGATGGTCGAGCTGGACAAGGCCGACGCCGACCTGGCCAAGGGCCTCGCCCAGCACATCGCCGCCTTCGCGCCGAAGTACCTCTCCCGCGAGGACGTCCCGGCCGAGGTCGTCGAGGCCGAGCGCCGCGTCGCCGAGGAGACGACCCGCGCCGAGGGCAAGCCCGAGGCCGCCCTCCCGAAGATCGTCGAGGGTCGCGTCAACGGCTTCTTCAAGGAGGCCACCCTCCTCGGCCAGCCGTACGCGCTGGACAACAAGAAGTCGGTCCAGAAGGTCCTGGACGAGGCCGGTGTCACCCTGAAGCGCTTCACGCGTATCAAGGTCGGCATCTGAGTCCGTCCGCGAAAAACGGCGGACCCGGTAGGGTCTGGTGCAGTCGACGGCCGCACACCGCCGTACGACCGCAGATCTGACGAGGAGGCCATTGCCGCTGAGGGACACCAGACCCACCGGCAATGGCCTTCTTCGTATGTGCACGAGGAGAATCCCCATGAACAAGGGCGCGGACGCCGCCAAAGACGACGACAAGCGCGAGGACGGCAAGGTGCGCGGACGCTTCATGCTGAAGCTGTCCGGTGAGGCATTCGCCGGCGGCGGGGGCCTCGGTGTCGACCCCGACGTCGTGCACGCCATCGCCCGCGAGATCGCTGCGGTCGTCCGGGACGGCGCGGAGATCGCGATCGTCATCGGCGGCGGCAACTTCTTCCGCGGCGCCGAGCTCCAGCAGCGGGGCATGGACCGGGCGCGCTCCGACTACATGGGCATGCTCGGCACCGTGATGAACTGCCTCGCCCTCCAGGACTTCCTGGAGAAGGAGGGCATCGACTCCCGCGTCCAGACCGCCATCACCATGGGCCAGGTCGCGGAGCCGTACATCCCGCTGCGCGCCGTGCGACACCTGGAGAAGGGCCGCGTCGTGATCTTCGGCGCGGGCATGGGCATGCCGTACTTCTCCACCGACACCACCGCGGCCCAGCGCGCCCTGGAGATCGACGCCGAGGCCCTGCTCATGGGGAAGAACGGCGTGGACGGGGTCTACGACTCCGACCCGAAGACCAACCCCGCCGCGGTCAAGTTCGACGCGCTGGAGTACAGCGAGGTGCTCGCCCGCGACCTCAAGGTCGCCGACGCCACCGCCATCACGCTCTGCCGTGACAACCAGCTGCCGATCCTCGTCTTCGAGCTCACCACCGCGGGCAATATCGCCCGCGCCGTCAAGGGTGAGAAGATCGGCACACTCGTGAGCGACCAGGACACCCGCGCCTGACCATGGGCGCGCCCACCGGTGAGGCCCGGTGGAACAGGGGCGCGGGACCGCCCCGGAAGATGGACAACGGCCTGCCGGTCGGACACCGTGCAGGTGAGGACGCGACGCAGGACCCGCCGGGCCCGCCGGGCCCGTTCACAACACGCAGGAGCACGTGGTGATCGAAGAAACCCTCCTCGAGGCCGAGGAGAAGATGGAGAAGGCCGTCGTCGTCGCGAAAGAGGACTTCGCCGCGATCCGTACCGGCCGTGCGCACCCGGCGATGTTCAACAAGATCGTCGCCGACTACTACGGCGCGCCGACCCCGATCAACCAGCTGGCCTCGTTCTCGGTGCCCGAGCCGCGTATGGCCGTCGTGACGCCGTTCGACAAGACCGCGCTGCGCAACATCGAGCAGGCCATCCGCGACTCGGACCTCGGCGTCAACCCGAGCAACGACGGCAATATCATCCGGGTCAACTTCCCCGAGCTGACCGAGGAGCGCCGTCGCGACTACATCAAGGTCGCGAAGACCAAGGCCGAGGACTCCAAGATCTCGATCCGGGCCGTCCGCCGCAAGGCCAAGGAAGCGCTCGACAAGCTGGTCAAGGACAAGGAGTCCGGCGAGGACGAGGTGCGCCGCGCCGAGAAGGAGCTCGACGACACCACCGCGAAGTACGTCGCGCAGGTGGACGAGCTGCTGAAGCACAAGGAAGCCGAGCTGCTCGAAGTCTGATGAACGACTCTTCCTGGGGCGCTCCGCAGGGCGCCGGCCACCGGGTCGCGCCGGAGATGCAGGGTGCTGCGGCGGGTCCTGCCTACGATGTGCACGACGCCCAGCAGACTCGGCCCATGCCCATCGTGCCGGACGTTCCCGACGCAGGTAGAGACGCTGAAGACCGTGATCACCGGGACCAGGGGGCCGGACGCCTGAGCGGCGGCCCCCTGTTCCGCGACGAGAAGCCGCAGGAGCCCATGCCGACCGCGCCGCCCCCGCCCCCGCCCCCGCAGAAGAAGCGCGCGGGCCGGGACCTGGGAGCCGCCATAGGGGTCGGCCTGGGGCTCGGCGTCCTGGTCGTCGTCTCGCTCTTCGTCGTCAAGGCGGTCTTCGTCGGCGTGATCGTGCTCGCCGTCGTGGTCGGGCTCTGGGAGCTCACCTCCCGCCTGGAGGAGCGCAAGGGGATCAAGGCGCCCCTCGTGCCGCTCGCGGTCGGCGGCGCCGCCATGATCGTCGCCGGTTACGCGCGCGGGGCCGAGGGCGCCTGGATCGCCATGGCCCTGACCGCCCTGGCGGTACTCGTGTGGCGGATGGCCCAGCCGCCAGAGGACTACCTCAGGGACGTCACGGCGGGCATCTTCGCCGCGTTCTACGTGCCCTTCCTGGCCACCTTCGTCGCCATGCTCCTGAAGGCCGACGACGGCCCGCAACGGGTGCTGACCTTCCTGCTGCTGACCGTGGTCAGCGACACGGGGGCGTACGCGGTCGGCTGGCGGTTCGGCAAGCACAAGCTGGCTCCGCGCATCAGCCCCGGCAAGACCCGCGAGGGCCTGTTCGGGGCGGTCGCCTTCGCCATGGCGGCCGGTGCGCTCTGCATGCAGTTCCTGGTCGACGACGGCTCCTGGTGGCAGGGGCTGCTGCTGGGCCTCGCCGTCGCGGCCAGCGCCACCTTGGGCGACCTGGGCGAGTCCATGATCAAGCGGGACCTCGGGATCAAGGACATGGGCACGCTGCTTCCCGGCCACGGCGGGATCATGGACCGGCTGGACTCGCTGCTGCCGACCGCCCCGGTGGTCTGGCTGCTCCTGGTGCTGTTCGTCGGTTCCGGCTGAGGCCGGCGTCCGCACATGGCTGAGGGGCCACCGCTCGCGAGCGGTGGCCCCTCAGCCATGTGGCGTCAGCCTTGTTCGCGCAGCGCCCTCCGCATGTCGCGGTAGAGGTGCAGCGTCCGGCGGCGGGTCCACAGGAGCCAGACACAGAACGCCGCCGCGAAGACGGCGAAGAACAGGGAGTACCCGAGGGCCCCGCCGGTGAAGCCGAGGACGAGCAGACCGACCGCGACCAGGCCCATGGCGCCCAGCCAGTACGGCAGCCACCGCTCACCCCGCTCGATCTTCCCCAGCTGATCGCCGACCAGACGCCGCATCACGGCCCGTTCCCGCGGGTCGCGCGGCACCTCGTGGTGGCGGATCTTGCGCATGAGGCCGGCGATGGCGCCCGGGGAGGCACCCGTGACCCGGCTCATGCGCCGCCGCTGGAGAACGATGGCCACCATCGCGACGACGGTGAAGACGACGCCCTGGACCAGCCACATGGCCGGGGGATCGTCGTGGCGTAACAACGCGTTCAGGCCCACGCCCAGCCCGAGGACCAGCAGGCCCTGGCCGATCAGGCTGTCGTTGAACCAGTGCTTGACGGTGTGCACGGCACCTACCTCCTACGGCGGCTGCGGAACTCCCTGTGTTGTCCCGGTTACCCCGTAAGGTGCGCCTCATCGCGACGCACAGGGGCACCTCCGCGCGTCTGCGACACTGGAAGAACCATGCCTAAGCCCGGAGAACTCACTTTCGTCGCGCCCCGCGGAGCCAAGAAGCCGCCGCGGCACCTCGCCGACCTCACGCCCGCCGAGCGCAGGGAAGCCGTCGCCGCGATCGGCGAGAAGCCGTTCCGCGCCCAGCAGCTCTCGCAGCACTACTTCGCGCGGTACGCGCACGACCCGGCCGAGTGGACCAACATCCCGGCCGGGTCGCGGGACAAGCTCGCCGAGGCGATGTTCCCCGACCTGATGTCCGTCGTCCGGCACATCAGCTGCGACGACGACACCACCCGCAAGACCCTGTGGAAGCTGCACGACGGGACGCTGGTCGAGTCCGTCCTGATGCGCTACCCGGAGCGGGTCACCATGTGTATCTCCTCGCAGGCCGGCTGCGGGATGAACTGCCCGTTCTGCGCGACCGGGCAGGCCGGTCTCGACCGCAACCTGTCGACCGCGGAGATCGTCCACCAGATCGTGGACGGCATGCGCGCCCTGCGCGACGGCGAGGTCCCCGGCGGGCCCGCCCGGCTGTCCAACATCGTGTTCATGGGCATGGGCGAGCCGCTGGCCAACTACAACCGCGTCGTGGGTGCGATCCGCCGGCTGACCGACCCCGAGCCCGACGGCCTCGGCCTCTCGCAGCGCGGGATCACCGTCTCCACCGTCGGCCTGGTCCCCGCGATGCTGCGGTTCGCCGACGAGGGCTTCAAGTGCCGCCTCGCGGTCTCGCTGCACGCCCCGGACGACGAGCTGCGCGACACCCTCGTGCCGGTCAACACCCGGTGGAAGGTGCGCGAGGTGCTGGACGCCGCGTGGGAGTACGCGGAGAAGTCCGGCCGACGCATCTCCATCGAGTACGCCCTGATCCGCGACATCAACGACCAGGCGTGGCGCGGCGACCTGCTGGGCCGCCTCCTCAAGGGCAAGCGGGTCCATGTCAACCTCATCCCGCTGAACCCGACGCCCGGCTCCAAATGGACCGCCTCGCGGCCGGAGGACGAGCGGGCGTTCGTCGAGGCCATCGCGAGCCACGGTGTGCCGGTCACCGTCCGCGACACCCGCGGCCAGGAGATCGACGGCGCCTGCGGGCAGCTGGCGGCCTCCGAGCGCTGAGGAGCGGGGTCCCCGACACCCGGGGCCCCGGCCGGAAACGGCCGTGTAGCCTGGGGCCGAAATCAACTGCATATTCCGACAGGGGAGCGCCACAGCGCTGAGAGTGCGGCACCAAGGACAGGTTGGCCGCAGACCCTCTGAACCTCGCCCGGGTCATTCCGGGTAGGAAGTTCGGACCATACTCAAGCTGTTGCGCCCTGCCCGCTTCCGGTTCCGGCCGGTGTGCGGGCGGGGCCGCGTCTCTTCCTGGTCACTCCAGGAGGAATCACACATGAGCACCACCCAGAAGGCCGCGGTGGCGGCCGTCGCCGCCGCGCTCGGCGTCACCGCGCTGGCCGGCTGCGGCAGTTCCGACGACTCGGCGTCCGGTTCCGGCTCCACCAAGGGCGGTTCCAAGACCGTCACCCTCGTGAGCCACGACTCCTTCAACGCCTCCAAGGACGTGCTGAGGAAGTTCACCCGGGAGACCGGCTACACCGTCAAGGTCCTCAAGAGCGGGGACGCGGGCGCCGCCCTGAACCAGGAGATCCTGACCAAGGGCTCCCCGCGCGGCGACGTGTTCTTCGGCGTCGACAACACCCTGCTCTCGCGCGCCCTGGACAACGGCCTGTTCACCCCGTACGAGGCCAAGGGCCTGGACCGGGTTCCGGCCGATGTCCAGCTGGACGCGGACAAGCACCGGGTCACCCCGGTCGACACCGGCGACATCTGCGTCAACTACGACAAGAAGTACTTCGCCGACAAGAAGCTCGCACCGCCGAAGACCTTCGCCGACCTGGCGAAGCCCGCGTACAAGGACCTGCTCGTCACCGAGAACGCCGCGACCTCCTCGCCCGGTCTCGGCTTTCTCCTCGGCACCGTCTCCGCCTTCGGCGAGGACGGCTACCAGGACTACTGGAAGAAGCTGAAGGACAACGGCGTCAAGGTCGTGGACGGCTGGGAGCAGGCGTACAACGAGGAGTTCTCCGGCTCGGCCGGCGGCAGGAAGGCCAAGGCCGACCGCCCGCTCGTCGTCAGCTACGCCTCCAGCCCCCCCGTCGAGGTGCTGTACGCGGACCCGCAGCCGAAGACCGCGCCGACCGGGGTCGCGACCGGGACGTGCTTCCGCCAGATCGAGTTCGCCGGCCTGCTGGACGGCGCGAAGAACGAAGCGGGCGGCAAGGCCCTGCTGGACTTCCTGATCGGGAAGAAGTTTCAGGAGGACATGCCGCTGACCATGTTCGTCAGCCCGGTCGCCGAGGACGCGAAGGTGCCCGAGCTCTTCACGAAGTTCGGCGCCACCGCCGACAAGCCGGCGACCGTCGCCCCGGACGCCATCGCCGAGCACCGTGAGCAGTGGGTCCAGTCGTGGTCCTCGCTCGTCCTGAAGTAACGAAGACCCCCGTACGCGGACCGGGCGCGCGCGGGAGGTCCGCACGCGCCCGGGCCCGGCGCGGTACCGCGGTGCGGCTCGGCCTGATGGCCGTGCCCGTCGCGTTCTTCGCCGTGTTCTTCGCCTATCCGGTCGCCGCGATCGTGGGCCGGGGGCTCAGGGCGGACGGCGTCTGGCAGTTCGGCCGGTTCGGTGAGGTGCTGGGCCGGCCGGAGATCCGGGACGTCCTCTGGTTCACGCTGTGGCAGGCGCTCGCCTCGACCGCGCTGACCCTGCTGGTCGCGCTGCCCGGCGCGTACGTCTTCGCCCGGTTCGACTTCCCGGGCAAGCAGGTCCTGCGGGCCGTGGTCACGGTCCCGTTCGTCCTGCCGACCGTCGTCGTGGGCACCGCCTTCCTCGCGCTGCTCGGGCGGGGCGGGCTGCTGGACGAGCTGTGGGGCGTACGGCTCGACACCACCGTGTGGGCGATCCTGCTGGCCCACGTGTTCTTCAACTACGCGGTCGTCGTCCGCACCGTCGGAGGGCTCTGGGCGCAGCTCGACCCGCGCCAGGAGGAGGCCGCCCGGGTGCTCGGCGCGAGCAGGTTCACCGCCTGGCGGCGCGTCACGCTGCCCGCGCTCGCCCCCGCCGTGGCCGCCGCCGCGCTGATGGTCTTCCTCTTCACCTTCACCTCCTTCGGCGTCGTGCAGATCCTCGGCGGGCCGGGCTTCTCGACGCTGGAGGTGGAGATCTACCGGCAGACCGCGCAGCTGCTCGCCCTGCCCACGGCCGCCGTGCTGACGCTCGTGCAGTTCGCCGCGGTCGGCGCCATCCTCGCCGTGCACGCCTGGACCGTACGCCGCAGGGAGCGCGCGCTGAAGCTGGTCGACCCGGCGACGACCGCGCGCAGGCCGCACGGGGCCGGGCAGTGGACGCTGCTCGCCGGGGTCCTCCTGAGCGTGCTGCTGCTGGTCCTGCTGCCGCTCGCCGTACTGGTGGAACGCTCGCTCGGCGACTCCGGTCTCGCCTACTACCGCGCGCTCACCTCGGCGGACGCCAACAGCGGTACGTTCCTCGTCGCGCCCATCGAGGCCATCGGGAACTCGCTGCGCTACGCCCTCGTCGCGACCCTGATCGCCCTCCTCGTCGGCGGGCTCGCCGCCGCCGCGCTCACCCGGCGGGCGGGCCGGCTCGTCCGGGGCTTCGACGCGCTGCTGATGCTGCCGCTCGGGGTCTCCGCGGTCACCGTCGGCTTCGGATTCCTGATCACCCTGGACAAGCCGCCGCTGGACCTCAGGACCTCATGGATCCTGGTGCCGCTCGCCCAGGCGCTGGTCGGGGTGCCCTTCGTCGTACGGACCATGCTGCCGGTGCTGCGGGCTGTGGACGCCCGGCTGCGCGAGGCGGCGGCGGTGCTCGGGGCCTCACCGCTGCGGGCCTGGCGCGAGGTGGACCTCCCGCTCGTGCGGCGGGCCCTGCTGGTCGCCGCCGGGTTCGCGTTCGCCGTGTCGCTGGGGGAGTTCGGCGCGACCGTGTTCATCGCACGGCCCGACAACCCGACGCTGCCGGTGGCCGTGGCCCGGCTCCTGGGCCGGTCCGGGGACCTCAACTACGGCCAGGCCATGGCCCTCAGCACCATCCTGATGCTCGTGTGCGCGGTCTCGCTGCTGCTGCTCGAACGCATCCGCACCGACCGATCCGGGGAGTTCTGAACGATGCTGACGCTCGAATCGGCCACGGTCCGCTTCGGTGACCGGGCCGCGCTCGACCGGGTCGACCTGGAGGTCGCCGACCACGAGACCGTCTGCGTCCTCGGGCCGAGCGGCAGCGGCAAGTCCACCCTGCTGCGCCTGGTCGCCGGACTCCAGGAGCCGGACGGCGGCCGGGTCCTGCTCGACGGCACCGACCAGGACGGCATCCCGGTCCACCGGCGCGGCCTCGGCCTGATGTTCCAGGACCACCAGCTCTTCCCGCACCGGGACGTCGGCGCCAACGTCGCCTTCGGCCTGCGGATGCACGGGGCCGGCCGGGCCGAACAGGACCGCCGGGTCGCCGAGCTCCTCGACCTCGTGGGCCTCCCCGGCGCCGAACGCCGTGCCGTCGCCGCGCTCTCCGGCGGCGAGCAGCAGCGCGTCGCCCTCGCTCGGGCCCTCGCCCCCCGCCCCCGGCTGCTGATGCTCGACGAGCCCCTGGGCCAGCTGGACCGCAGCCTGCGCGAACGGCTCGTCGTGGAACTGCGCGCCCTCTTCGGCCGCCTCGGCACCACCGTGCTCGCCGTCACCCACGACCAGGGCGAGGCGTTCGCGCTGGCCGACCGGGTCGTCGTGATGCGCGAGGGCCGGATCGCCCAGGCGGGCACCCCGCTGGACGTGTGGCAGCGCCCCGCCTCCGCCTTCGTGGCCCGCTTCCTGGGCTTCGACAACGTGGTCGAGGCGACCGTCGAGGGGGACGCGGCGGACACGGCCTGGGGCGAGGTGCCGGTGCCGGCGGGGTCACCGCAGGGCGCGTGCGATCTGCTGGTGCGGCCGGCCGGGGTGCGGATCGGCGGCCCGGAGAAGGGGCTGCGCTGCGTCGTGGGCGCGCGCACCTTCCGGGGCAGCCATGTCGCCGTCACCCTGCGCCCGGAGCGCGGTCCGGTGCTGGAGGCGGAGTGCCCGCTGCGCGGGACGCCCGAGGAGGGCGAGCGGGTGGGCGTCGGCTTCGACGCGTCGGAGTGCGTGGTGCTGCCCGCCCTGTTCTGACCGTTCACGCCTCCGAGAGGCGGGCAAGGGCGTCGGGCGCTTCCTCCACCGTGTCGACCAAGGCGATGCGGGCCTCCATCTTCCGGCCGGCCGCCAGGGTTCGCAGGAGCGGCCAGGCGGGAAGCTCGCGGGTCCAGTGGTCGTGGCCCACCAGCACCATCGGGACGGGCTCACCGCGTGACCCGTAGTAGTTCGGGGTGGCGCTGTCGAATATCTCCTGGACGGTGCCGGCCGCTCCGGGGAGGAAGATCACGCCCGCGCTGGACCGGGCCAGCAGCCCGTCCTCCCGCAGCGCGTTGGTGAAGTACTTGGCGATGTGTCCGGCGAACGGATTCGGCGGCTCGTGGCCGTAGAACCAGGTGGGGATCGCCACGGACGGGCCGCCGCCCGGCCAGCGCTCCCGCACCGCGAAGGCGGCCCGCGCCCAGTCGGTGACCGAGGGGGTGAAGGACGGCACCGCGCCGAGCACCGCGCACGCCTCGTCCAGCATCGCGTCGTCGTGCGGCGCCGCGTACGCCCCCAGGTTGGCCGCCTCCATGGCGCCCGGGCCGCCCCCGGTCGCCACGGTGAGGCCGCTCCGGGCCAGGGTCCTGCCGAGCCGGGCCGCCTCCGCGTAGCCGGCGCTGCCGCGGGGCAGCGCGTGGCCGCCCATCACACCGGCCACCCGGGCCCCGGCGAGCACTTCCTCCAGCGCGTCCGAGATCGCGTCGTCGTGGAGCGCCCGGAGCATCGAGGCGAACGCGTCCCCGTCCGACCGGGTCCGCCGGAACCAGTCGTGCGCCTGGGCGTCCGGGGTGGCCGCGTAACCCTCCCGCGCGAGTCCTTCGTAGAGCGCGTCGGGGGAGTAGAGCAGGCCCCGGTACGGGTCGAAGGGCAGGCCGGGAACGGGCGGGAAGACGAAGGCGCCGCCGGCCCGGACCTTCTCCTCGGGGCCGGGCTCCATCGGGCAGCCGAGGAACACGGCGCCCGCGGTGTCCGTGGCCAGCAGCGCGGCGCTCCGCCCCGTCAGGTCCACCGACTGCACGCGGAGGCCGGCCAGCGAACCGGCGGCCACCGCCGCGTCGAACTCGGCCAGCGACTCGATCTCGTCACTGTGGGCGCGCTTGTTCTCCTCGGGGGTCTCCACGCGGCTCATGCTACGAAACGCTCATCCGATCCCGGCGGGCGCCCGGAAACGCGGAACCGGCCGGGCAGGGAGCCCGACCGGTCCGGTGATCGCGTCCAGCGCGCTCAGGGGGTCAGCGGCAGCGCGGCCAGCTCGGCGATCGCCCAGGTGAGCGGGGCGAAGAGGACCAGCAGCGCCCCCGCGCGCAGCGCCGTCGCCGCGCGCAGCGCCGAGGCCGGGGCGCCGAGCCGCAGCAGTGCCCGGGCCGTCTCCGCGCGGGCCTGCCGGGCCTCCAGGGCCGAGGTCAGCAGCGTCGCCGTGGTGCAGCCGACGACGAGCACCGCCCCCAGGGCCGTGAGCGGGCCGAACGGCCGGGGCCCCGTCCCGTACAGCGCGAAGGCGGCGACGACTGCCGACAGGACCGCGCAGACGATGCCCAGCGGGCGGCCGATCCGGCGCGCCTCGTCCATCAGGACCCGGCCGGCCAGCAGCCGTACGGCCCCGGGCCGGACCGTCTGGAGCAGCCTGCCGCACAGGTGGGTCAGGCCGGGGCCCGCCGTGGCCAGGCCGATCGCGGTCAGCGTCCAGCCGGCGAGCACCCACGCCGGGGTGGCGTCCGGCTTGCCGGGCAGCGGGAAGGGGCTGCCCGCCGTGCCCCGGCTCGCGTACGCCTCGA
>NZ_JAAGNI010000284.1 GCF_010550605.1 Streptomyces sp. SID9727 | reverse complement strand
GGCCGCCGGGGTGGGCGTCGCCGCGGCCCGCTCCGACGACGGCGGCCGGACCACGGCCGCGGACAGCGGCGCCGCCGTGCCGTTCCACGGCGCGCACCAGGCCGGTATCGCCACCGCCGTCCAGGACCGGCTGCACTTCGCCGCGTTCGACGTGACGACGAAGGACCGGGCCGAACTGGTCGCGCTGCTCAAGGAGTGGACCCGCGCGGCCGAGCGGATGACCGCCGGGCACGCGGTCGGCGACGGGGCGTACGGCGGCCTGCCCGAGGCGCCGCCGGACGACACCGGCGAGGCGCTGGGGCTGAAGCCGTCGCGGCTGACGCTGACCGTCGGCTTCGGGCCCTCGCTGTTCGCGAAGGACCGGTTCGGGCTGGCGGACCGGCGTCCCGAGGCGCTGGTGGACCTGCCGAAGTTCCCCGGCGACAACCTCGACAAGGCCCGCAGCGGTGGCGACCTGTGCGTCCAGGCGTGCGCGGACGACCCGCAGGTCGCCGTGCACGCCATCCGCAACCTCGCCAGGATCGGCATGGGGCGTACCGCGATCCGCTGGTCGCAGCTGGGCTTCGGCAAGACGTCCTCGACCACTCCGGACGCCCAGACCCCGCGCAACATGCTGGGCTTCAAGGACGGCACCCGGAACATCTCCGGCACCGACACGGCCACCCTCGGCGCGCATGTGTGGGTCGGGGAAGGCGACGGCCCCGGCTGGATGACCGGGGGCTCGTACCTGGTGGCCCGGCGCATCCGGATGCACATCGAGACCTGGGACCGCGCCCCGCTGCAGGAGCAGGAGGACGTCTTCGGCCGCGACAAGGGCGAGGGTGCCCCGGTCGGCAAGGCGAAGGAGCGCGACGAGCCGTTCCTGAAGGCCATGCTGCCGACCGCGCACGTCCGCCTCGCGCACCCGGACAGCAACGACGGGGCGATGATCCTGCGCCGGGGCTACTCCTTCACGGACGGCACCGACGGCCTCGGCCGGCTCGACGCGGGGCTGTTCTTCCTCGCCTACCAACGCGACACCCGCAAGGCGTTCGTTCCCCTGCAACGACGCCTGGCGGCACACGACGCACTCAACGAGTACATCCAGCACGTGGGTTCGGCGCACTTCGCCGTCCCGCCGGGCGTCCGCGACAAGGACGACTGGTGGGGCCGGGCGCTGTTCTCGTAACGGGACTCGAAGCGGAAAGGGAACCGAGACGTGTTCAGCAACTTCCTGATCGGGCTGCGCGAAGGGCTTGAGGCCAGCCTGGTCGTCTGCATCCTCATCGCGTACCTGGTGAAGACCGGCAACCGCGACCGGCTGGCGCCGATCTGGATCGGTGTGTCGATCGCGGTCGTCGTCAGCCTGGGCTTCGGCGCCGGGCTGGAGTTCGGCTCGCAGGAGATGACGTTCAAGGCGCAGGAGGCGCTGGGCGGTTCGCTGTCCATCGTCTCGGTGGGCCTGGTGACGTGGATGGTCTTCTGGATGCGGCGGACCGCCCGCCACCTCAAGGCGGAGCTGCACGGCAAGCTGGACGCCGCGCTCGCCATGGGCACCGGCGCGCTCGTCGCGACCGCGCTCCTGGCGGTCGGGCGGGAGGGCCTGGAGACCTCGCTGTTCGTGTGGCGGGCGGTGCACGCGGCGGACGACGGCTGGCACCCGATGATCGGCGCGGTCCTCGGGATCGCCGCCGCGGTGGTGCTGGGCTGGCTGTTCTACCGGGGCGCGCTCAAGATCAACCTGGCGAAGTTCTTCACCTGGACCGGCGGAATGCTGGTGGTCGTCGCCGCGGGTGTGCTGGCGTACGGCGTGCACGACCTCCAGGAGGCGGAGTTCCTGGGCGGTCTGCGGAACCGGGCGTTCGACATCAGCTCGACGATCCCGCCGGACAGCTGGTACGGGACGCTGCTGAAGGGCACGTTCAACTTCCAGCCCGACCCCACCGTCCTCCAACTCACCGTCTGGGCGCTGTATCTCGTCCCGGCCCTCGCGCTGTTCCTGTCCCCGGTAGGGTTCGGACGGTCAGTGGCGACGGATCAGAAGGCGCGGAAAGCAGCGGATGGGAAGTCTGGGGCCGGTGCGGCGGGTGGCGGGGCTCGCGGTGGCGACGGTGCTGAGCCTGACGGCGAGCGGGTGCGTGACGGTGCACGGCGAGCGGGCAGTCGTACCGGCGGCGACGAGGGCTGAGGCCGCCCGGGCCCTGAAGGACTTCACCGCCGCGTACAACGCCGCCGACAAGGCGTACGATCCGGCGCTGGACGCGGACGTGGTGACGGGCTCGCTCGGCGCCATCAACCAGGCGGGGCTGAGGGCCCGGCACCGGATAGCGCCCACCGGCAACTCCCGGCACCGGCCGCTGGAGCTGACCGACGCCCGTTTCGTCATCCCGGAGAAGGCGGGCTGGCCGCGCTGGTTCCTCGCCGACACGGACTCCAACCGCGAGACGGAAGAGGGCGAACGGGACAGCCGCTGGCTGCTGGCGTTCACGAAGACCGGCCCCGACGCGGGCTGGAAGGCCGCCTATCTGTCGGTCGTCGCACCGGACCGGCTGCCCGCCCTCGCGAAGGACGCCGCACCGGTCGCGGCCGAAGGACCGGGTCTGGCCGTCGCGCCGCGCGATCTCGGCACGCGGTACGCGCAGTACCTCCAGAAGGGCACCCCGGACGTCTTCGCCCCGGGGGCGGCCACCTCGCAGTGGCGGGAGGCGCGGCTGAACACCCGGCGGGCCGGGTTCTCGTACCAGTACGCCGACCAGGCGCTGGACGCCGGTGCGTACGCCCCGTTGGGGCTGGCCACCGAGGACGGCGGGGCGCTGGTCTTCTTCAGCAGCAGGCATTTCGAGCGGCAGACCGCCGCCCGGGGGCTGCGCCCGGCGGTCGACCCCGATGTGGAGGCGCTGCTCACCGGAGAGGTGAAGAGCACGCTGACCAAGGAGCGGGTCTCCAGTCAGCTGGTGTACGTGCCGAAGAAGGGCGCCGGCACCGGCAAGGTGTCCGTGCTCAGCCGGCTGCCCGGGCTGACCTCGGCGGAGGGCTCGTAAAGGCCGCGAAGGCCCCCGGTCCCGGCTACCGGCTACCGGCTACCGGCTACCGGCTACCGGCGCAACGGCCAGGCCACCGATTCGTGGTCGACCTCGCTCTGACCCTCGGAGCCGACGAACCGCGCGCAGGCGTCGGTCAGCGTCTCCAGGAGCGTCAGCGGGTCCGGCAGCGGGTGCTCGGGGCCGCGCAGCCAGGCGACGTCCAGCTCACCGGGGAGCTGGGCCGGGGGCAGCAGGACGTAGCTGCCGCGGCAGTGCCAGCGCAGGCCGGGGTGCTCGTCCATCGTTTCGGGGTGGCAGTCCAGCTCGCACGGCCACCACTCGTCCTCGTCCTCCGGGGTGCCGCGGGTCGCGGTGAAGAACAGCATCCGGTCGTCGCCGGAGCGGGCCACCGGGCCGACCTCGACCCCGGCGGCGAGGAGCCGTTCGAGGGCCTGCTCGCCGGCGGCCAGCGGGACGTCCAGGACGTCGTGGATCATGCCGGTCGCGGTGATGAAGTTGGCCTGCGGCTGGCTGCGGGCCCAGCGCTCGATCTGGGCGCGGTCGGTGGTGGACTGCGTCTGCCAGGCGAAGGAGAGCGGATGACGGGCCGGGGTGGGGCAGCCGATGCGTTCGCACGAACACCGGTAGCCGACCGGGTGGGCGGCGGGTGCGATCGGCATTCCGGCCTCGGCGACGGCCAGGAGCAGCGCCTCCCGTGCGGTCTCGTCGACCTCGTGCCGCTGCGGTTTGGGTCGTCGCCGCAGCCACTGGGAAATCTTGCTCTCTGAGCCGCGATTACGGCCGAAATCGGCGCCCATCTATCCCCTTGCCTTTGCGTTGCCCCTGCCCATGGTCCCACCATCCTGCGCCTCGGGTGGCCAGAGTCCGGAAGCGGGGTGGGACGGCCGATGCCGCACGGAGGGCACTATCACATGCTTTGTCATGAAAAAGCCCGTGTGCCGAGCGGTCCCGGCGGGGCCGCGTCACGCGCCCGGGGCCCGCGTCCGCGCGAACCACCCGTTCGGACCACAGCGCCGGGGCCCCGTACGGCGCACCATGAGCTCACGCACACACCCGTGCGACGCACCGGCCGCGGCGGCCACCAGCCGCCGCGACGATTCGTGAGGAGCCTCAGTTGCCTCGTGAAGCCACGCCCCGGCACTACCTGATGTGTGCCCCTTCCCACTTCCGGGTGACGTATTCCATCAATCCCTGGATGGATCCCACCAAGCCGGTCGACCTGCCGCTGGCGCAGACCCAGTGGGAGGACCTGCGCGACCGCTACCGCGCCCTCGGCCACACCGTCGACCTGCTGGAGCCGCGCCCCGACCTGCCGGACATGGTCTTCGCGGCGAACGGGGCCACGGTGATCGACGGCCGGGTGCTGGGCGCCCGCTTCGCGTACCGGGAACGGTTCGAGGAGGCGGCCGCCCATCGCGACTGGTTCCTCGGCCACGGCTTCACCGAGGTCCATGAGCCGGACCACGTCAACGAGGGCGAGGGCGACTTCGCGGTGACCGTCTCGTACGTGCTGGCGGGCCGCGGGTTCCGGTCGTCGCCGCTCTCGCACGCGGAGGCGCAGGAGTTCTTCGGGCGCCCGGTGATCGGCCTCGACCTGGTGGACCCGCGCTACTACCACCTCGACACGGCCCTGTGCGTGCTCGACGACGCGGCCGACGAGGTCATGTACTACCCGCCGGCCTTCTCGCCGGGCAGCCGGGCGGTCCTCGCGCGGCTCTTCCCGGACGCGCTGATCGCCCGGGAGGCGGACGCGGCGGCGCTCGGCCTGAACGCGGTGAGCGACGGGCTCCACGTCCTGCTGCCCCAGGCCGCGACGGGGCTGTTCGACCCGCTCCGGGCGCGGGGCTTCGAGCCGGTGCCGATGGACCTGAGCGAGCTGCTGAAGGGCGGCGGCAGCGTGAAGTGCTGTACGCAGGAACTGCGCGGCCGGGAGCCGAACGGCTAGGGCACCGCTGTCCGGCGGACCTTCGTGGGCCCGACAGCCCCTAGGCCGTGTTTCGAAAGTCCCGCCTGTCCGGCGACGCCTGGCACGCACGCTCGCCGCGTTGTCGGGATCACCCCGATACAACCAGTATCGGGGCGACCCTCCGCCTTGCGATCGCACGCACCAGACGCCGCCGGACCCGCCCTACGGGCGGACGGCGCTACTTTCGAAACACGCCCTAGGCGGCGTCCTCCGGGGGCGGCCAGGCGTCGCCCCAGTCGGTGCCCCGGGCGGCGCGGTACAGGACGCCGTGCCGCTTGGTGACCGTGTCCCGGCGCAGGCCCTCGTCGCGGGTGCAGAGGTCGAGGAGCACCTGCCCCTTGCGGATCTGGGGCCTGCGGACGACCCGGGCGGCCACGGGCAGGGGCGTGAACCGGGTGGCGACGACGTAGCTGAACTTCTCGTCCTCGTACGCCAGTGAGCCGCCCTTCACCTGCCGGTGCAGCGAGGAGCGGCTGACCCGGGCCGAGAAGTGGCACCAGTCGGTGCCCGGCTCGATGGGACAGGCGCCGCTGTGCGGGCAGGGCGCGGCGACGGTCAACCCGGCGGCGATCAGGCGGTCGCGGGCCTCGATGATCCGGGCGTAGCCGCCCGGGGTGCCGGCCTCGACGACCACGACGGCCTGGCCGGCCGCGGCGGCGGCGTCGATGAGCGCGGTGCGGGCCGGGCCGGTCAGCTCGTTGAGCACGTAGGAGATCGTGACCAGGTCCGCCGGGGCGAGGTCGAGGTCCTCGCCGATGCGGGCCCGCCGCCAGTCGGCGGTGCGCAGGGCGTCCGGGCCGCCCGCGGCCAGTTCGCGGCCGAGGGCGAGCGCGGGCTCGGCCCAGTCCAGGACGGTGGTGCGGTGGCCCTCCCACTCCCCCGCGACGGCC
>NZ_JAAGNI010000269.1 GCF_010550605.1 Streptomyces sp. SID9727 | reverse complement strand
GCCGGTCGTCGCCGGGGGACGCAGCGCCGGGGCCCGCGTGGCCTGCCGCACCGCCGCCGAGCTCGGCGCCCGGGCGGTCCTCGCGCTCAGCTTCCCGCTGCACCCGCCGGGCCGCCCCGAAAGGACCCGCGCCGACGAGCTGCTGGGCTGCGGGGTGGACGCGCTCGTCGTCCAGGGCGGCAACGACCCGTTCGGGAAGCCCGCCGAATTCCCGCCCGGCGACTACCGGATCACCGAAGTGCCGTACGGCGACCACGGCTTCTCCGTGCCCAGGAAGTCCGGGCTCACGGAGGAGCGCGCGATGGCGGTCCTGACCGCGGCCGTCACCGACTGGCTGGCGGAACTGGCGTGACGCGCGCCCCTCGCACACCCGGGAATGCCCGGTGGGGGGCCGCTGTTGTTCCGGACATCGGTACGCCAACGTCGTAAGTGGAGAGGGAGTCCGTCGCATGGGTTCGACCATCTGCCCACGTCGCTCGAACACCGCTGACCTGGAGTGGACGGTCCTGCACGCGGCCAAGACCGCTCCCGCGCGGTCACTCGGCGGAACGGAACGACAGCCCGCGCCGGACCAAGGTCGACTATTCTCCGATTCGAGCGGGTCCGGTTTCGGCTCCGCCCCAGCGTTGGAGGAGGTGGGTCCGGTCACTGGGACCGACACAGGGACCGACGACGGCCGCCCGCAGGAGACGACGGCCGAGCGCAACGCGCGTTTCGAGCGCGACGCCCTCGGTTTCCTCGACCAGATGTACTCGGCGGCCCTGCGCATGACGCGCAATCCCGCGGATGCCGAGGACCTGGTCCAGGAGACGTATGCCAAGGCGTACGGCTCTTTCCACCAGTTCCGTGAGGGCACCAACCTCAAGGCGTGGATGTACCGCATCCTCACCAACACCTTCATCAACTCGTACCGCAAGAAGCAGCGCGAACCGCAGCGCAGTGCCGCCGAGGAGATCGAGGACTGGCAGCTGGCCCGCGCCGAGTCGCACATGTCGACCGGGCTGCGCTCCGCCGAGTCGCAGGCCCTCGACCACCTGCCCGACTCGGACGTGAAGTCCGCGTTGCAGGCGATCCCCGAGGAGTTCCGCATCGCGGTCTATCTCGCCGATGTCGAGGGCTTTGCCTACAAGGAGATCGCGGACATCATGGGGACTCCCATCGGTACGGTGATGTCCCGACTGCACCGGGGCCGCCGCCAACTGCGCGGCATGCTGGAGGACTACGCCCGTGACCGCGGGCTCGTCCCGGCCGGCGCCGGTGAGTCGGACGATCGGAAAGGCTCGGGCTCATGAGCTGCGGAGAGCCGCACGAGACGGAGTGCGCAGAGGTCCTCGACCACCTCTACGAGTTTCTCGACCGGGAGATGCCCGACAGCGACTGCACCAAGTTCGAGGAGCACTTCGTCGAGTGCTCCCCGTGCCTGGAGAAGTACGGCCTGGAGCAGGCCGTCAAGAAGCTGGTGAAGCGCTGCTGCGGCCAGGACGACGTGCCGGCCGACCTGCGCTCCAAGGTGATGGGCCGCATCGACCTCATCCGCTCGGGACAGGCGGTGCCGGAACAGGACGTCGCGGTCTCCGGTCCCGAGGTGCCGAGCGCGGCCAAGGAGTAGCCGCTCCCCGCTTCACCCGAACGTGCTAATCGCCCCCAACGGCACCCGCCGGGATCACCCCGCTCGCTAGCGTGGCCCCTTCACGAGCGGAGCTGGGGGGCGAGCGAGGGTGAGAGCCACACGCGGGGCGGCGCGGGCCCATATCGGCACCGTCGCCCTCGGCGCGGCCCTGTGCGCCTGGCCCGCCCTGCGGCCGGGCGCCGCCACCCCTTGGACCACCCTCGCCCTGCTCGCCGGGCTCTACCTCGCCTGCGAACTCCTCGCCCGCCGCCCCTTCCCGGTCGGCTTCGTCGGCGCCGGTTCCTTCTTCCCGCTGCTGCTCGCCGCCGCGTTCCTGCTCCCGCCCCCGGCGGCGGCGCTCGTCGCCGTCCCCGGCTCCCTCGCGGGCCGGGCCGGCAAACCGCCCGCCGCC
>NZ_JAAGNI010000253.1 GCF_010550605.1 Streptomyces sp. SID9727 | reverse complement strand
CGTCCAGCTCGGCGCGGGAGGGCGGGCGCTGCTCGGGCCAGCGGGTGGCGTCCCAGCCGTGTCCGAGGACCACCCGGGCGGCGGGGTGGGCGGCGACGTGGGCGCGGACGCGGGCGAGGGCGTCGCCGAGGGTGCGGGCGCCGGAGAGGTCGAGTCCGGTGAGGGCCAGACCGGTCGAGGTGGTGTGGACGTGGGCGTCGGTGAACGCGGGGGTGACCAGCGCCCCGTCGAGGTCGATCACCTCGTCGACGCCGCTCGCGAAGGCGTCGGCGGCGCCTTCGGAACCCACCCAGGCGACATGGCCCCGTTCGACCACCATGGCGGTGGCGAAGGGGTCGGCGGGGCTGTGGACGTCTCCACCGCGCAGCAGCACGGTGCGGTGTTCGCTCTGGGGGGCGGTGCTCTCGGTCATGAGCACCAGTCTCCCGCCTGTGCGCGCGCACTCCGTGCGCGCCCCCTCAGATCTGCGGCGGGCGCGCCTCGTACGGGGTCGACAGGACGACCGTGGTGCGGGTGGAGACTCCGGCGAGCGAACGGATGCGGGTGAGCAGGTTCTCCAGCTCCAGCGGGGTCGCCACACGGACCTTGAGGATGTAGTTCTCGTCGCCGGCGACGCTGTGGCACGCCTCCAGCTCGGGGACCCCGGCGAGCCGTTCGGCGATGTCGTCCGGGGCGCTGGGGTCGAACGGCTTGACCGAGATGAACGCGGTCAGCGGCAGGCCCACCGCCTCCGGGTCCACGACCGCGGCGTAGCCGCGGATCACCCCGCGCTGCTCCAGCCTGCGGACGCGCTGATGAACCGCCGAGGTGGACAGGCCGGTGGCCTTGCCCAGGTCGGTGTAGCTCATCCGCCCGTCCTTGACGAGCAACTCCACGATGTGACGGTCCAGCTCCTCCATATGGATCAATCTATGGCCATGAGTCCTTCCCGGCACAGCTGCCCAGCCCTTGGGACGGCACCCGCGCCGGACATGTGACCAACGCCACAGGTTTACGCGCCAGTAAGGGGACACGGAACGGTTACGGCCGATCGGTGGCGGGAAGTGCTTGCTGTGGCCGAGGCCACAGCGTCATGCCGGCCCATCCGAGGGGGGATTTCCCATGTCACACCTGAAGCTCACCGGACGTACCGAACCGGAGCCCGTTGACCCGTTCGACGGCGTCGCTCCCGACGCGTACGACACCTTCGAGATGTACCGGGTCGTCTGCCCGGACTGCGCGCAGCCCATCGCGCTCCTTGCGGACGAGGACGTCCTCCCGGAGCACGCGCTGTGCCCGTCCCCGTGGAACCCGTTCGTGCTCACCGTGTGCCCCGGCACGGGGCGTGCCGCCGGAGCCCGGCCCGCCGAGGCGGACGGCGTGCAGGAGCAGGAGACGGCGCTGCTGCTGACGCTCCCGCAGGGCCTCGACTGGCGGACCCAGCCCTTCTCACACGCCGGCGGTGCCGGTTCCCGTCCGATGCGCGTGGCCCGTCCGCTCCGGCGCGAGGCCGCCTGAGCCCGCCTCCCGAACGCGCGGCCGGGGTGCGTGAGCAACCCGGCAGCCCGGAGAACCGGGTGAACATTCGCCCGAATCGAACAGCCAGTGACCCCGCCGCGTCCCACGGCGTTGCCCCGGTATGACCCCGCTGCATTCCACAGCCGGCCCCGGGCGCCGCAGGCTCGCCGCTCCGCTCTCCGAAGAATCGGTTCCGCATTCCGGTTCCGTGCCGGCGTCCCCGTCCGAACCGCCCCGGTCGGTGCCGCGCGCGGTGCCCCGGTCGAGCGATCCGCCGATCTACCGGGCGCTGCTGCGGCACTGGGAGAGCACGGGCCGCACCCTGCCGGGCCGTCATGACCAGGACTGGAACCGGATCATGACGACGCCCGTGTGGTCCGAACGGCCGCTGCGGGTCAGCGGGACTCAGGGCCCGCGAGGTGGCGCGCGATGACCATCCGCTGAATCTGGTTGGTGCCCTCCACGATCTGGAGCACCTTGGCCTCGCGCATGAGCCGTTCGACGGGGAAGTCCTGCGTGTAGCCGTAGCCGCCGAGCACCTGGACGGCGTCAGTGGTCACCTGCATCGCGGCGTCCGTGCAGAAGAGCTTGGCCATGGCGGCCTGGCGCGAGAAGGGGCGGCCGGCGTCCCTCAGCCGGGCGGCCTCCAGATAGAGCGCGCGGCCGGCCTCGATACGGGTCGCCATGTCGGCCAGCATGAACCGCAGGCCCTGGAAGTCCGCGATGGGGCGGCCGAACTGCTTGCGGCCGGTGGCGTATCCGAGGGCCCCGTCCAGTGCGGCCTGGGCGACGCCGATGGCGCAGGCGGCGATGCCGAGACGGCCGGAGTCGAGGGCGGAGAGGGCGATCGCGAACCCCTGGCCCTCCTCGCCGATCCGGCGCGCGTCGGGGATGCGGACGCCGTCGAAGTGGAGCTGGGCGGTGGGCGAGCCCTTCATGCCCATCTTCTTCTCGGGGACGGCCGCGCTCAGCCCGGCGGCGTCACCGGGGACGAGGAAGGCGGTGATGCCCCGCGCTCCCTCGGCACCGGTGCGGGCCAGCACCGTGTAGAAGTCGGCGATGCCGCCGTGCGTGATCCATGCCTTGGTGCCGGTGACGACCCAGTCGTCGCCGTCCCGTACGGCCTTGGTGCGCAGCGAGGCGGCGTCGGAGCCGGAGGCGGGTTCGGAGAGGCAGTAGGCGCCGAGCAGGCCGCCGGAGAGCATCGACGGGAGGTGTTCGGCGCGCTGCTCCTTGGAGCCGTAGCCGGCGAGGCCGTGGCAGGCGAGGGAGTGGACGCTGACGCCGAGGCCGACGGTGAGCCGCGCGGCGCTGAGCTCTTCGAGGACCTGGAGGTAGACCTCGTACGGCTGGTCGCCGCCACCGTGTTCGGAGTCGTAGGGCAGGCCGAGCAGGCCGGACTCGGAGAGCAGGGTGAAGACCTCGCGGGGGAAGCGGCCCGCTTCCTCCTCCTCGGCCGCGTGCGGCGCGATCTCCCGCTGGGCGATCTCCCGTACGAGGTCGATCAGCTGGCCGGCTTCCTCGGTGGGCAGACGGCGTTCGACCCACTGCGGGGCACGGTCGGACATGACGGCGCTCTCCTCCCTGTCGGGCGTTGCGGCGGTCGCGCGCGCGGGGTGTGAGCGGCGCCGCCGGGGGATCTCCGGGCGATGCCCGAAATCACTGCTGCCCAGCCGATGTTGCCCTCCCGGATTACGAGAGGTGCAGGCAGGAGGCTGTGGCGGGACGAGTATGCCCGATCGGATGGCATCCGTCACCGGTTGACCGAACATACGCGTGAACGGGCTTCGGGCACCCGGCTCCACCCGCCCCGGAGATCATCAAGATTGGTCCGAACCATTGACCCACTGGTCTAGTCCATCTACCGTTCCCGGCGAACCGGCTTTACGCGTCCATGCCAACCATGGCCGGAAGCCGGTGGTCCATCGGCACGTCCCCTCCCCCACGAGGAGCAACCATGACCGGACCGCATCACCCGGGAGCCCGTCTCCGGGCCCTTACCGCCGCCGCGTGCACCGCCGCCCTGGGAGCGGCCCTGCTCGGCGTCGTCGGCACCGGCTCCGCCGGCGCGGCCCCCGCCGCGCCCCGGGCCGCCGCACCGGCAGCAGCACCCGCCGCCCCCACAGCGGCCGGTGACAAGGTGGTCGGATACTTCACCAACTGGGGTGTCTACCAGCGTGATTACCACGTCAAGAACATCGAGACCTCGGGCTCGGCCGACAAGCTCACGCACATCAACTACGCCTTCGGCAACGTCCAGGGCGGCACGTGCACGGTCGGCGACTCGTACGCGGACTTCGAGAAGGCCTACACCGCCGACCAGTCCGTCGACGGCGTCGCCGACACCTGGGACCAGGAACTGCGGGGCAACTTCAACCAGTTGCGCAAGCTGAAGAAGCTGCACCCGGGCCTGAAGGTGATCTGGTCGTTCGGCGGCTGGACCTGGTCCGGCGGCTTCGGCGAGGCCGCGAAGAACCCGGCCGCGTTCGCCGAGTCCTGCTACAACCTGGTCGAGGACCCCCGGTGGGCCGATGTCTTCGACGGCATCGACATCGACTGGGAGTACCCCAACGCCTGCGGACTCACGTGTGACACCAGCGGGCGGGACGCCTACGGCAACCTGCTGTCGGCGCTCCGCTCGAAGTTCGGCAGCGGCAACCTGGTCACGTCGGCGATCAGCGCGGACGGCTCCGAGGGCGGCAAGCTGGACGCCGTCGACTACGGCGGCGCGGCGCAGTACGTCGACTGGTACAACCCGATGACGTACGACTTCTTCGGCGCCTGGGACGCGAAGGGCCCGACCGCACCGCACTCCCCGCTGACCTCCTACGAGGGCATCCCGAAGGAGGGCTTCAACAGCGAGGCGGCCATCGAGAAGCTGAAGGCGCAGGGCGTCCCCGCCTCGAAGCTGCTGCTCGGCATCGGCTTCTACGGGCGCGGCTGGACCGGCGTCACACAGGACGGGCCGGGCGGTACGGCGACCGGCGCGGCCCCGGGCACGTACGAGGCGGGCATCGAGGACTACAAGGTCCTCAAGAACACCTGCCCCACCACGGGCACCGTCGCGGGCACGGCGTACGCGCACTGCGGCACCAACTGGTGGAGCTACGACACCCCCGCGACCATCGGCACCAAGATGGCGTACAAGAACCGGCAGGGCCTGGGCGGCACCTTCTTCTGGGAGCTGAGCGGCGACACCACCGACGGCGAACTGATCAAGGCGATCGACTGACCCGGTAGCGCGGTGCACGGAAGGGGCGGGGAGCCGTTCGGACTCCCCGCCCCTTCGCAACACCCTTTAGAGCAGGCCGAGCTGCGTGACGAGCATGGCGACCACGATCACGAGGGTCCAGCCCAGGACGTGCTCCAGGAGTTTGGGGCCGTCGTCGGGGCCGCCCGTGCGGGCGCGGCGGCGGGCGGCGGTGAAGGAGGCGGCAGTCGCGGTCATGGCATCTCGTTCGGTCGGCCGGCAGGGGTCGCGCCCAGCACCCGGCCGGGACCCGACCACAGTGCCACCCCGGCGGGGCCGGGGGTAGAGATGTCCGTCACTACACCGGGCGGCCGGCCCGGCCAACGCGCCCACGACGTGCGGAAACCCCGTCGGGGGGCGATGGCCGGTGTGCCGCAGACCACAGCGCGCGGTCAGCGCACCCGGTACGCCCTGATCATGGCCGGGCTCCCCCGGGCGCCGCGTGTACCGGCCGTCTGCGATACCGGGTGAGGACGGCACGCCTCACCCGGAGACCGGCGCGTCCCGGCCGGGTACGCGGTCCGGCTCGTCCGCCGCCTCCCAGCGCAGCAGGTCCCCCGGCTGGCAGTCGAGCGCTTCGCAGAGCGCGGCGAGGGTCGCGAAGCGCACGGCCTTGGCCCGGCCGTTCTTGAGGACCGCCAGATTGGCGGGGGTGATACCGACCCGTTCGGCCAGCTCACCCACGGACATCTTCCGCCGGGCCAGCATCACATCGATGTCGACGACGATCGGCATCAGATCACCTCGTCCAGCTCGGCCTGCATCCGCGACGCCTGCACGTCGCGGGCGACCGCCTGGGCGAGCAGCGTGCGCAGCACGAGCACGACGAGCGCGACCCCGAACACCGCCAGGCCGACCACGCCGATCAGGAGGACGACACCCGGCGCGACGGCCTCACCCGGCGCCAGAACGGTCCCGAGCGTCCAGAGCAGGAGTGCGGCACCGGCGAAGGCACCGGTCACCAGGTCCACGTACCGGAAGGCGGAGCCGGAGAACACCGTTCCCCGGCGGGCCATCGCGGCCAGTCGCCAGACGCACACCAGAACGGTCTCGGCGCAGCCGATCCCCAGGACGACGATCAGCGCCACCGGGACCCGGGGCAGATCCCCGGCGTCGCCGGTGCTCCCCGAGTCGCGGAAGAGCAGGACCAGCATCAGCACCTGCAGGAACAAGGCACCGGCGAGCAGTGCCGCGATCACGCAACGCAGCGCGATGTCGGTCAGTTTCCCCATGACCTCTCCTCCTACCTATCGAAATGCGATCCTAATCTATCGTTTTTCGATAGGCAATCACGGAGAGGGGCGCACCTGCGCGGAGGGCGGAACGGTGGCCGCCCGGGTAGACAGGTCGCATGCAGACCTTTCTCCCCTTTCCCGGCTTCACGGAGTCGGCCGCAGTCCTGGACGCCAGACGGCTCGGCAAGCAGCGGGTGGAGGCTCTCCAGGTGTTCCGCGGCCTGACCGTGCCCGGTTACGGGTGGCGCAGGCATCCGGCGGTCCGCATGTGGACGGGGTACGAGGAGGCGCTCGTCCGGTACGGCCTCGACGTCTGCGCGCTCTGGACGGCCGAGGGGCGCGCCGACACCTGCGCGGGCACCCTCGCGCACGACTACCGGGCCCACACGGGCGACGCGCCGGTCCGCCCGCAGCCCGAGCTGGCGGCGGAGGGGGAGCTGCCGCCATGGCTGGGCGACCCGGAGTTCCACCGGAGCCATCAGTCGGCGCTGCTCCGCAAGGACCCGGAGTACTACCGGGGCCGCTTCCCCGGCGTACCGGACGACCTGCCGTACGTGTGGCCGGCGTCGGACCGCGCCTAGCCAGGACCTCAGCGGCCTCAGCCGGTCGGGCCGAAGCGGCGCAGGTAGGCGTCGAGCCCGTCCGGTGCGGTCCCGGCCCACCCGATGTACCCGTCCGGCCGTACGAGGAAGAGCCCGGCGCCGTACGCGCCGGGGACACTCCCGCTCACCACCCGCGCCACGGGGCCGCCCACGCCTCCGGGTGCGCCGGTCCCCAGCGCGAGCAGCGTCCAGTGCGGCCCGCGGAAGGCGTCGAAGAGCCGTACGCCGTCCACGGTCGCGTCGGGTGCGCGGTCGCCGGCGCGGAGCGCGCCCTCCGGTACCGGTTTCCGCGCCTCCTCGGTGAGCGGCGACTCCCGGTACCCGAGGCCCAGCTGGCGGGTCGCACCGCCCCGGCGCACTTCGCCCCGGTGGACGCCGGTGGACAGGTCGAGCATCTGGGCGGCGACCGGGCGCCGCTCCTCCTCGTAGCTGTCCAGGAGCGCGGTCGGGGCGCCGCCCGCCAGGACCGCGCCCAGCTTCCAGCCCAGGTTGTAGGCGTCCTGGACGCTGGTGTTCAGGCCCTGCCCCCCTGCCGGGGAGTGCACGTGCGCGGCGTCCCCGGCGAGGAACACCCGGCCCGCCCGGAAGCGGTCGGCCAGGGCCGCGCGGGGGCGGAAGTCGGAGGCCCAGCGCACCTCGGTCACGGCCTCGGCGGGGATGTGCGAGCGCGCGGCGAGGACCTTGCGGACGCCGTCCGGGGTGAGGTCGACGTCGGTCCCCTCCGGGAAGCGGGCGGTCACCTGGAAGTCCTCCGTGCCGGCCAGCGGGCAGACGGCGAGGAAGTCGGCGCCGTCACGGGGCGGGAAGATGTGCCAGTTGTCGCGGTCCAGGCCGGTGATCCGCACGTCCGCGACCAGGGTCGGACCGGGGTCGACGGTCTCGCCGGTCATCCCGATGCCCAGCGCGCGGCGGACCGCCGACCGGCCGCCGTCGGCGGCGACGAGGTAGCGGCCGCGCACCGTGCCGCCGTCGGAGAGCTGGGCGGTGACGCCCTCCGCGTCCTGCGTGAGACCGACGGCCTCCCGGCCGAAGGCGATCCGGCCGCCCAGCTCCGCCAGCCGCTCCGCCAGGATCTCCTGGGTGCGCCACTGCGGCACCATCCACGGCTTGTCGTAGGGCGAGCCCTCGCTCGGCTCGACCGGGTCGAACATGTGGTGCTCGCCGACCCGCTCGCCGTTCCGCCAGACCATGCCGACCGGGTAGGTGCCGCCCGCCGCGTGGATCGCGTCGATGACGCCGAGGTCGTCGAAGACCTCCATGGTGCGGGGCTGGAGGCCCTTGCCGCGGGAGCCGGGGAACAGCGCCTCCGCACGTTCCAGGACGAGCGCGTCCACGCCGCGCCGGGCCAGGTCCACTCCCAGGGCGAGACCGGTCGGACCCGCGCCGACGATCAGAACATCCGTGTCCACGACGATTCTCCTTAACGTTGTTAAGTGCCGGATGGCTCCGAGGATGGCCTTAACGGCGTTAAGCTGTCAAGCGTGAGTACCGAACGACGCGCCCCCCTCGACCGCCGACGGGTCGCGGACACGGCGTTGAGGCTGCTGAACGAGGTGGGCCTGGACGGTCTGACCCTGCGCGCCATCGCGAGGGAGCTGGACGTCAAGGCGCCCGCCCTCTACTGGCACTTCAAGGACAAGCAGGCCCTGCTGGACGAGATGGCGACCGAGATATATCGGCGCATGGTCGCCGGAACCCCCCTCGATCCGGCCGACACCTGGCGGGAGCGGCTGCGGACGACCAACCACGCCCTGCGGACCTCCCTGCTCGGCTACCGGGACGGCGCCAAGGTGTTCAGCGGTTCGCGCTTCACGGGCGCGGTGCACGCCGAGCAGATGGAGGAGAGCCTGCGGCTGCTCACCGCCGCCGGCTTCACCCTGGCCCAGGCGGTGCGGGCGGCCACGACGACGTACATGTTCACGCTGGGCTCCGTCATCGAGCAGCAGGGCGCGGAACCCCTGCCGGGCCGGCGCCGGGAGGGCTTCGACGTGGCCGAGCGCGCGCGGCTGCTGGCCGCCTACCCGCTGACCGCCGCGGCGGGTGCGGAGATCTTCGCGGACTACGAGCGGCATTACGCGGAAGCGCTCGACCTGGTGATCGCGGGCATCGCGGCGGCCTACGGCATCGACTGAGGGCGCGCGTGGCGCCCCGGGGCGTCAGCCGAGGTCGATGACGACCTTGATGTCGCCGTCCCGCGCGGTGAACGCGTCGGCGGCGTCCCGCAGCGGCACCCGCCGGGTGATCATCCGCTCCAGCCAGTCCGCGTCGGCACGGCGGAGGGCTTCGGCACCCGCCCGGTAGTGGCGCAGATTGGCGTTGACCGACCCCACCACCACGTCGTTCTCCAGCACCAGTTCGCGGTTGAGCGTGCCGGCGTCCACCGACAGCGGGCGGCCCTTGGGCGACACGCCGGTCAGGCAGACGATCCCGTAGCTCGCGGTCTCCCGCATCGCGCCGAAGACCACGTCTCCGACGCCCGTGGCCTCGATCACCACGTCGGGGCGGAGCGCGGAGGCCACGTCGTCGATGGAACCGCTGTGGTAGGTGGCCCCGAGACCGGCCACCAGACCGGGCTTCGGCCCCGAGGTCACCCGGTCGAGGACGTGGACGTCCAGTCCGCGCTGCCGGCCCAGCAGCGCGGCGAGCAGGCCGATCGGCCCCGCACCGGTGACCAGGACCCGCCGCGGCTCGAACCAGGACCGCGCGCCGACGCGTTCGACCTGCTCCCACGCCTTGGCCACCACGGTGGTCGGTTCGAGCAGGACGCCGACGCGTTCCAGGGACGGGTCGAGCCGGACCGCGTAGTCGCTCTCGACGGTCCAGGACTCGCTGGCGTAGCCGTGCCGCTCCTTGATCCCGCGCTCCGTGTAGCGCCCGTTGCGGCACATGTCGAACTCGCCATGGCCGCAGGCGCCGCACGGTTCCGGATCGGGCCGCCGCACCACGCCCACGACCAGGTCGCCGGCCGAGAAACCGCTTCCCCGGGGCGCCTCCCGCACCCGCCCCAGCGACTCATGGCCGATGATCAGCCGGTCCTCGCCGCCGGGCGCCCAGCCGTAGTCGCCGGCCGCGATCTCCTTGTCCGTGCCGCAGACCCCCACACAGAGCCCCTCCACCAGGAGCTCGCCGGGACCCGGCACCGGGTCGGGCACCTCGCACACCTCAAGGCTCCTGCCGGCCGAAGGCCGTACGGTTACGGCACGCATCGGTACCCCTTTCGCGCACGCGGGCAGCGGCGTCGGCCTCTCCCGGCCGCTCACCCGCTGCCCGTTTACCCGATCGCCCGCCGGTCTTGCGCCCCGGCGGCCGGTACTCCCCCCGGATTGCGCCGACCGGCGGACCCGGCGGCTCACACCAGCCCGAACGACCTCAGCACCCGCCGCTGCGCGGGGGTCGGACGGGCCGGCCAGTAGACGTAGCAGACCCCGCCGGTCCCGCTCCTGACCTTGCCGTTCGCGTCGTACCGCTTCGTGCGCAGCCAGATGGTCTCCCACTCGTGGCGCTTGTAGACGTGGCGGACCGCGTCGTCGTCCGGGGACGCGGGGTCGTTCGCGATGACGTCGCCGTCGGCGGTGAAGCCGATGACCGTCATCAGGTGGCCCGACGTGCCGTAGCCCGCGCCGGTCAGCTCCTCCTTGAGGAAGGACTGCGAGGTGATGACGGGGATGCCCACCCGGACCAGGGTCTCCACGTCGTTCAGGGAGCCGAGGCGGGTCACGGCGGCGCTCATGTCGTCGTACGTGGCCGCGTAGGCGGCGTTGAACGGCCAGTTGCCGCAGCCCTCGTACTGGTAGTCGTACGTGAAGCGGGCGGCGTGGCAGACCGAGGGGTCCGGGATGCCGGGCCCCACCCAGGCCAGGTCCTCGGCGGACGGCTCGCGGCCCCAGTACTCGATGATCATCTGGGAGGAGGTCGGGCTGCACCACGCCTCGCCGCCGTTGTCGTACTCCGGGTACTGGCCCACGTGGACGTTCTGCGAGTAGCGCGGCACCGGCAGCTCGCGGACCAGGCCCGGGATGCTCGCGGGCACCGTGAAGCGGTCCGGGACGTCCGAGGCCATCGCGCCCACCCGCCACACCGTCGGGGTGAGGCGGCTGCCCGGGGTGCGGTACAGGGTCAGCCGGAGGCGGTACGAGAGCAGGCGCAGGCCGCTCGCCGCGTCGTCCACCGAGAAGGTGTCCGTCCAGACGGAGCTCTTGCCGTCGCTCTGGTCGTCCACCGAGGTGCGGCGGATGTCCGCGTCACCGGCGGCCCAGCGGCCCATCACGTACCACGGGGTCTGGGTGCCGTCCGAGTAGCCGCCGCTCAGCTCGATCCGGATCCAGGTGCCGGCCGGGGTGTCCGCGTTCCAGGAGGCGATCACCTCGGTCGCGGGGACGGACGAGCGGTGCGCGGGCGAGGTCCAGGTCGCGTACTCCCAGGCGGCGGTGGTGCCGGTGTGCGGGTCGGTGTAGTCCGTACGGCCCAGCGGGTGGGCGATGACCAGACCGGCACGACGGCCGGCGACCGCGCGGGTCCCGGCCCGGTCGCCGCAGCGCCAGTCGGTGTACGTGGTCCAGGCGTGGTGGTCCACCGAGGGCGGCGCGGGCCGGCCGGGGCGCGGGGCCGCCGCC
>NZ_JAAGNI010000241.1 GCF_010550605.1 Streptomyces sp. SID9727 | reverse complement strand
CGCTCGCCTCGGGCGACCCCGGCGCCGCGCTGGCCCTGCTGCTGCCCGAGCGGGAGGCGTGGCGAGTGGCCGAGCCGGTCGCGGTGTTCGCCGCCCGCAACTACGAACTGCTGGGCGCGGCCGCGGTCCAGGCGGACGGCGCCGGCACGGCCTGCCTGGACGCCTGGGCAGAGCGCGCCACCGAGGCCGCGTCCGCCGTCGGCCTGATCGAGCAGAGCGGACACGCGCTGCTGGCCCGGGGGCACGCCCTGATGGGCCGAGAGCTCCCGGCGGAGGCCGCCGCCTGCTACGAGGAGGCCCGGGTGCTGTTCGGCGACGCCAGCCCGGCGGGCGCCCGCGCCCGTGAACTGGCCCGTTCCGCCGGACGGATGGCGGAGCGGAGCGAGGACGACGGTCTCGGCGAGCTGACCCTGCGCGAGCGTGAGGTCGCCGAACTCGCCGGCGAGGGACTGAAGACGAAGGACATCGCCGGCCGGCTGCGGGTGAGCCCGCGCACCGTGGACGTCCATCTGACGCACATCTACAGCAAGCTAGGGGTGAACTCGCGCGCCGCCCTCGTCCGGCTGATGGCCCTGGCCGGCTGAGGCACCCCGGTCGCGGTGACCAGCAGCCCCCGGCCGGCCGCCCACCGGCCGTGCAGGACCCGGACTGCCCGGCCCCCGACCACGGGGCCGGGCACCAGCAGCACCGCCCGGAAGGTGCCCCCGGCGTCGATGCGGATCTCCGCCTCCGGGAAGTCGAGCAGCCGCCCGGTCAGCGGGAACCACGCCTTGTACACCGCCTCCTTGGCACTGAACAGCAGCCGGTCCCACGCCAGTCCGGGCCGCTCCAGGGACAGTTCCGCGAGCCGTGCCCGCTCAGCCGGCAACGCGATGGACTCCGGCATGCCCGGCCGCAGCGGTCGGTCGGGTTCGGCGTCGATGCCGACGGACGCCAGCACGCCCGCCCGTGCCACGGCGGCCGCCCGGAAACCCGCGCAGTGCGTCATGCTGCCGGACACCCCGTCCGGCCAGCGCGGGGCGCCCAGACGGCCCGGCACCAGCGGCTCGTAGCCGACGCCGAGCCGGGCGAGCGCGAGGCGCGCGCAGTGGCGTACGGACGTGAACTCCTGGCGCCGGGACGCCACCGCGTGCGCCATGGCCGCCTCCTCCGCCGGGTGCAGCCGTGCTCCGGGCGGGTCGTCGTACACCTCGGCCCCGACCGCTCCCACGGGCAGCAGCGCGCCGATCACGGCCGGGCCTCCGGCGCGTCCGCCCCGGCACCGGGCAGGATCACGCGCGGCCGGCCCGGGCCGCCGCTCCGGCGGCTCCACTCCCGGGGGTAGCCCACGGACACCTCCTCGAAACGGACCCCGTCGTGCCAGGTGGTCCGCGGGATGTGGAGGTGCCCGTACACCACCGCGCGGGCGTTGAACCGGGTGTGCCAGTCCGCGGTCGCCTCGGTGCCGCACCACAGGGCGAACTCCGGGTGCCGCAGGACGTGGGTGGGCTCGCGGACCAGCGGGAAGTGGTTGACCAGTACCGTTCCGGTCCCGGGCGGCAGCTCCGCGAGCCGGCGCTCCGTCAGCGCCAGGCGGGCCCGGCACCAGGCGTCGATCGAGGGGTACGGGTCGGGGTGCAGCAGCGCCTCGTCGGCGCCCACGATGCCGCTCTCCCCGGCCCGTTCCAGTGCCTCCTCGCGGGTCCGGGTGCCGGACGGCCGGAAGGTGTAGTCGTACAGGATGAACAGCGGGGCCACGGTCACCGGGCCGGTCGGGCCGTGCCACAGCGGGTACGGGTCCTCGGGCGTCAGGACGCCCAGGTCACGGCAGATCCGCACCAGATGCTCGTACCGGGCCAGGCCCCGCAGGGTGAGCGGGTCCTGGCGGTGGGTCCACAGCTCGTGGTTGCCCGGGACCCACACGACCTTCGCGAAGCGCCGGCTGAGCAGTTCCAGAGCCCGGCCGACATCTCCCGCTACCTCGCCGACGTCCCCGGCCACCAGCAGCCAGTCGTCCGGGTGCTCGGGACGCAGTCCTTCCAGCACCGCCCGGTTCTCGTCGAACGCCACATGCAGATCGCTGATGGCCAGCAGCCGTCCGGCCCCGCTCACGAGCGACCCACCGCCCGCCGGTGCGCCGGGGCCTCCGAGGACAGGGCGACGGCGAGTTCCGCCAGGGCCGGGATGTGGTCGTTCAGGGAGAAGTGCCCGCCCGGCAGGACCAGCAGCTCGAAGGGGCCCGTGGTGTGCTCGCGCCACGCCCGTACGTCCTCCGGCGGTGCCTCCGGGTCGCTGTCCCCGGTGACGGCGACGACCCGGCACGACAGGAGGCCGCCGCCCGGTACGTAACCGGCGACGGCCGCGTAGTCGGCGCGCAGCGCGGGGAGGATCACCTCCAGCAGATCGGGATCGGCGAGCACGGCGGGGTCGGTGCCGCCCAGCGCGCGGACCCGGGCGATCACCGCCTCGTCGGTCTCCAGCCGCTCCCCGGCCCCGAGGCGCGAGGGCGCCCGGCGGCCGGAGACGATCAGCGCCGCCGGACCGTGGCGCCCGGACAGCCGCAGCGCCACCTCGTGGGCGAGCGAGGCCCCCATGCTGTGCCCGATGAAGACCCGCGGCCCGGCCGGCGGCGGCCCGGACGCCAGCGCCTCGGCGACCAGGTCGGCGAGCCGGTGCAGATCGCGGACAGGCGGCTCGCGGTAGCGGTCCTGCCGGCCCGGGTACTGGACGGCGCGCACGTCCAGCGAGGCGTGCACGGCGGCGGACAGCGGACGCCAGAACCCCGCCGCGCCGCCCGCGTGCGGGAAGCAGACCAGCTCGGCGCGGGCGTCCGTGGGGTGATGGCGACGCAGCCAGGCGTCCTGGTTCACGGCGGCCACGTCAGCTCGCCATCGGCAGGTCGAGGAGGCGGTCCGACGTCAGGATCGCCTGATGCAGCCTGCGTAGCGACCGGCAGGGCTCCAGGCCCAGCTCGGACCGCAGGACGCGCTGGGCCGAGCGGTACACCTCCAACGCCTCCGCCTGCCTTTCCGAGCGGTACAGGACCAGCATCAGCTGGCGGTAGAAAGCCTCGCGCAGAGGATATTCGGCGGTGAGGGTGTTCAGCAGGCTGATGACCTCCCCGTGCCGGCCGAGCGCTGTGCTGGCCTCGACGGACAACTCCAGGCAGGCGAGCCGCTCCTCCTCCACCCAGGTCGCGAAGCGGGTCAGGACCGGGCCCTCGGGCGTGCCGTCCAGGACCGGGCCGCGCACCAGGGAGAGCGCCCGCCCGAAGGCGTCGAGCGCGGCCTCGTACCGCCCGGCCTGCTGGAGGCCGCGGCCCTCGCGCACGGCGGTCCGGAAGTCGTCGACGTCGTAGCCCGCTCCTTCCAGCCGCATCAGGTAGCCGGACGGCTTGGTGACGATGGCGCTGCCCCCGTCGCCGCCGGCCGCCGTGAGGAACTTGCGCAGTTGCGAGAGGTAGACGTGGACGGCGGCCGAGGCGCGCCGGGGCGGTCCCGACCCCCACAGCTCCTCGATGATCTGATCCTTGGTGGTCACACGTCCGGCTCCGAGGAGCAGGGTGGCCAGGGTCATTTCCATCTTGGGGGCGCTGAGGGAGCAGCCCCGGCCTTCGTGGGAGACGCGGAGCGGGCCGAGCAGTTCGTAGCGCATCGAAACCTCGTGCGATGAGGGAACGGACTCTTGTTCGTCCGGCTCCAGTCACTTTCGAGGGCGCGCGCCTGTCCGCACATCGGGGAAACTGCGTACGTATGCTGATTGGCCGAAACGCATGGGGTGCGGCCGGCTTTGGCGTGGCTTTGGCGCGGGCGGGAACGCTGGCGGCATGCGCCTCGCTCTCGCCCGGTATCTGCGGTCCTTCGTATCCTCATTCATCGCTTTCGGTCAGATCTGGGTCTACATCCCGCCAGGCGACGAGCGGCGGACCGGTCCCACCGAGGGGCCGCCCCCCGGCCATCCCGAGCACCTGTGCCCCGAGATCCCTCTCAGTGCGGCCGAACGCGCCTGGGAACGGCAACTGCTCGGGACGCCCGGGGCCGAGCCCCGGTAGGGCTTCGCCAGGTGTCCGGGCCGGTGGTCGTTCTGCTGGTTTCCTGATGGTTTCGACGCGGGGGTGTGGCGGGAGCACCATGAAGCCGAGGCGCACGCAGCAGGATGGCGCGACCGGGGGTGTGCGACGATCGCGGGCATGACACCTCCCGAGGCCGCGCTGCCGCCCGGCGTTTCCCCCGAAGGTGTGAACGGCGCCCCGGCCATGGCCGTGCTCGCGGCGCTGCTGGACCGCTCGGTGCAGCAGATCGCGGAGGCCGCTGCGGATGCCCGCTGGTACGACCGGGAAACGATCCGGGCGGCCTCCGACGTATGGGACAACAATCTCTTCCCGCTCTTCAGGGCCGCGCACTCGGCCCGTCCGCGTACACGCGAGCGGCGGGCGCTGGCCGCCCTGAAGTGGATGGCCGGGATCAGTGAGCACCGCCGCCGGTGGATGACGGAGCAGGCCGGCGTCGCCGGGTACGACATCGGCCCGCTGCTCTCCATGGCCGAGCCGTACGTCCCGGGCCGGGACCATCGCGGGCACGTCATGGCACCGCTGCCCCGGGCGGTGACCGTCGCGTGCGTCGAGGAACTGCTGCCCGACTACGACCTGGCGGCGGCCGAGGTCAGCCATCTGCGGGTGGAACGTGCCGGCGCGGACCTGACCGCCCTGCTCCAGTTGGCCGTTCCCCGCAGATTCGCCGTGGAGGAGGGCGGGGACCTGGCCCCGGCCCGGCTGAACCTCGCGCTGGACCGCGTCACCGAGGCGGCCTTCGACCTGTCGGACACGCGGGGAGCGGTTCTGGACCCCCGGATCGACGGGATCGACGTATCCGTGGGGGCGGGCGGCCGCCTCCGCGCGGACGCCGCCGAGTACTGGTGCGACGACCGTTCCTGGCACCGCTCCGCCGCCGGCCGGCGCGCCGACGCGGTGACTCCGCCCCGCGACCGCCGGTCGGGCCGGCCGGAACCACCGCCCTCGGACGGGAAGCTGGGGGCCGTCGCGTATGCCGCCGCGGTGCTGCTGCGGCACGTCATGTGGGAGATCCGCTCGGTGCGGTATCCCGGCGAAGCCGACCGGGTCCCCGTGAGCGCTCTGTGCCGGGCCTTCGAGGGGGCGGGGGCGGCGGTCCTCGCCGCCGGCTCCGCACCGCGCGCGGACCGGGAAGCGGCCTTCCGGGACCTGATCCGCGTCTGGGCCGACCGGGGCGGCCCGGTCCTCGCCCGGTCGTTCGCCGGCGTCCTCAGGTCGAGCGCGGGCCGTGACGACCTCATCGAGGCCGACGAGGATCCCGTACGAGCGCCCTCCCCGCTCAACGAGACGCCCCGGCCCCCGGAGCCGCCGCGTGCCGCGCTCGTCATGGCGGCCTGGACGGCCGCCCGTGCCCCGGGGCATCCCGCCGAGGCCCAGCTCCAACTGGCCCTCCCGGGCAGGCCCAGTGCGCCGTGGCGTCTGCGCAGCCTCAGCTGTCCCACGCCCCACGCCTTCCGCCTCGCCGGCGCCGCCTTCCAGGGCCCCGGCGCGCTCGCCCGTACCGGGAAGGCCACCGGCCCCAGCAGCCTCGGCCTGCACCGGGGCGCGCTGTACGTCGCCACGGAAGAGGGCTGGAGCGCGTCGGCCGACTGACGGCGGAAGCGGCCCCAGCGCCCGTCCCCCGCGCG
>NZ_JAAGNI010000212.1 GCF_010550605.1 Streptomyces sp. SID9727 | reverse complement strand
CATCCAGGACCGGGGCGGCATCGGGCGCGGCCGGGCGGAGGGGCGGGGCCGGGTGGTCGCGGTGGCGATCTCGTCGAAGATCCCGGCCCCGATGGTGACCGCCCGCATGCCGTCGGCGAGGGCGTGATGGAGCTTGACGAGCACGGCGAACGGGCCGCCGCCCGGTCCGTCGATGAGGTACATCTCCCAGGGCGGCAGTCCCCGGCGGAGCGGCCGCTCCATGAGCTCTCCGGCGAGCCGGGTCGCGGCCGCCATGAAGCCCGCGCCGCCGGGCGCCGTCTCCTCGGCGGGCAGCCGTACGCGCCGGACGTGGCGGTGCACGTCGAACTCGGGGTCGGTGGACCAGGCCGCGCCGCCGACGGGCAGCAGCACGTCGCGTACCCGCAAGCGCAGCCGGGGAATCGCGGCGGCGCGGTCGCCGAGGAGGCCGAGGAGCGCGTCGGCGCCGGGGCCGGCGCCGGGGGGCGGCGCGAAGACGGCGAGCGCGCCGAGGTGCATGGGGTGGGCAGCGGATTCGAGGTGCCAGAAGGCGAGATCGAGGGGTGCCAGTAGCTCAGTGCCCAACGGGTCCTCATGTCATCGAAGACGGGAGACCGACCAGGTGCAGTCAATCTCCGGTGGTCCATCACGGTCAAGTACAGACACGTTACGTTCAGTTACGTTCGCGTTGCGCGCCGCTTCTCGGCCGTCCGGACGAAGGGCGGGTGGCGGGTCAGCCGCGTGGTGGAACGACGAACTCGCTCCAGACGCACTTGCCGGTGCCCCGGGACTCGACGCCCCAGGCGTCCGCGAGCTGGTCGACCAGCAGCAGTCCGCGTCCGGAGACGCCGGCATCGCCGGCGTCCCGGCGGCGCGGCAGGGCGCTCGACCGGTCCTCGACGTCGACCCGGAGCCGCCGCTCGGGACCGGTGAGGACCCGGATCGTGACGATGGCGCCGCCGTCGGTGTGCATCAGGGCGTTGGTGACCAGCTCGTCGGCGGCCAGCTCGACCTCGTCGGCCCGGTCGCCCGCTCCCCAGGCCCGGACCGCCGCCCGGATCATGTGGCGGGCGGAGCTGAGCGCCTCGGGGTCGTTCTGGGCGACGTGCTGCTGGAGCCGCCCGCCCGGCTGGGGGGCCTGTGCGGCCTTGCGGCGCAGGAGCAGCAGGGCCACGTCGTCCTCGCCGCCGCGCTCGTCCACGGACGCGCAGAGGCGGTCGGCGAGCTGGTCGAGGTCCTGCGGGCCGTTGGTGACGAGGGCGGTGAGCCGCTGGGTGCCCTCGTCCAGATCGGCGCCGGGGAGCTCCACCAGTCCGTCGGTGAACAGCACCATGGTCTGGCCCGGGTCCAGCTCGACCGTGCCGACCGGGTATTCGAGCCGGCCGAACTCGGCGGAGAGCCCGAGCGGCAGCCCGCCTTCGGAGGGCACCCGGCGGCAGCCGCCGTCGGCGTCGCGCACGAGCGGGTCGACGTGTCCGGCGCGCACCAGCTGGACCACGCCGGTGGTCAGGTCGGCCTCGGCATAGGTGCACGTGGCGAAGCGGTCGGTGTCGAGTTCGTGCAGGAAGACGGAGGCGCGTGCCATGACCGTGGCGGGGCTGTGCCCCTCGGCGGCGTACGCCCGCAGCACGATGCGCAGCTGGCCCATCACGGCGGCGGCGTGCGTGTCGTGGCCCTGCACGTCCCCGATGACGGCGCCGACCCGGCCTCCGGGCAGCGGGATGACGTCGTACCAGTCGCCGCCGATGTCCCGGCCGAGCCGGGCCGAGCGGTAGCGCACCGCGATCTGGGCGCCGGGCACGTCGGGGATCCGGCGCGGCAGCATGGCCTGCTGGAGCCCTTCGGCGAGGTCGTGCTCCTGTTCGTAGAGCATGGCCCGCTGAAGGCTCTGGGCGATGGAGCTGCCGAGGGCCAGCAGCAGGTTCCGCTCGTCGGCGGTGAAGCCGTCCTTGCCGCTGTAGAGGAGGCCGAGCGCGCCGATGGGGCGGGCCTGGGCGATCAGCGGGAGGTAGGCGGCCGAGGTGATCCCGAGGTGGCTGATGTGCGGCCACAGGACGGGGTACGAGGCGGCGAAGTCCTCGGCCGACTCGATGAAGCGGGGTCCGAGCGTGCGGACGACCTCGCTCATCGGGTACTGCTCGTCCGTCCGGGTGTACCGGGTGCCGGGCACGAACGAGCCCTCGGGCCCGTCGGCCACCAGGTGGATGCGCCCGGCCTCGGTCAGCCCCATGACCAGGCTGGTCGCGCCGAGCAGCGCCAGGCCCTCGGAGTTCTTGAGGACCTCTATGACGTCCTTGACGGTACGGGCGTGGGCCAGCGCGGCCGTGGTGGCGTCGACCAGGCTGGTCCGGCGGCGCAGCTCCTCGTCCAGCTCGCGGCGGGCGGCGGACTCGGTGAGCTCGGGGCCCGCGTCCCGCACGATGCCGATGATCCGGCGGGGCCGGCCGCTGTCGTCGCGGCGTACGAAGCCCTGGGTGTGCGCCCAGCGCAGGGTTCCGTCGCGCGACTGGAGGCGGAAGTAGGCCCCGTAGTTGCTGCGGCCGCTCTTCAGCGTCTCGGAGACCATGGCGTCCAGCCGGACGCCCTCGTCCGGCGGCACCCGCAGCCCGAGCGTCTCGGGCCGGTTGTCGTATTCGTCGGCCCTCAGCTCGAACACGTCGAGGGCGGGCCGGTCCAAGTGCATGAGGCCGCTGTCGAGATCCCAGTCGAAGCTGCCCATTCGGTTCAGGGCGAGACTGAGATCCGGGTGGGCGGGCCAGTCGTCCGGGAGTGACAGGGCACCCGCTGCCCGATCATCCATGTGCGTCACTCTGCCACTATTTGTCCGATTCTTCGACTGAACCGTCCACGTGGTGAACGTGCGATAGGACACATGCCCGGAGGGCCGCATCCCCAGGATTTCCCGGACATCAGTGCGGGAGGAAGGCCCGCATACCGCCCAGTAGGGCCGCCCCGCCACGAAAGCGGGTCCGATTAGGGGCTAACGTGTGCGACGGGGCCGACTAAGCCTTGCCTTACCAACCGGCCCCGCTTCTGCTCATCCGTTCGAAGGAACAGCTCGCCATGACACGCCCCGTCCGCGTCGCCATCGTCGGAGCCGGTCCCGCCGGCATCTACGCGGCGGACGCGCTGCTCAAATCCGACGCGGCCGCCGACCCGGGCGTCTCCATCGACCTCTTCGAGCGGATGCCCGCCCCCTTCGGCCTGATCCGCTACGGCGTCGCGCCCGACCACCCGCGCATCAAGGGCATCGTGCAGGCCCTGCACCAAGTGCTGGACAAGCCGCAGCTGCGCCTGTTCGGCAACGTCGACTACCCGAACGACCTGGACCTCGACGAGCTGCGCACGTTCTACGACGCGGTGATCTTCTCCACCGGCGCCGACGCGGACCGTGCGCTCGACATCCCCGGCCACGACCTGGACGGCTCCTACGGGGCCGCCGACTTCGTCTCCTGGTACGACGGCCACCCGGACGTCCCGCGCACCTGGCCGCTGGAGGCCGGGAAGGTCGCCGTGCTGGGCGTCGGGAACGTGGCCCTGGACGTGGCCCGCATCCTCGCGAAGACCGCCGACGAGCTGCTGCCGACGGAGATCCCGGCCAACGTCTACGACGGCCTGAAGGCGAACAAGGCACTGGAGGTGCACGTCTTCGGCCGCCGCGGCCCGGCGCAGGCGAAGTTCAGCCCCATGGAGCTGCGCGAACTGGACCACTCGCCCAACATCGAGGTCATCGTCAACCCCGAGGACATCGACTACGACGCGGGTTCGATCGAGACCCGGCGCGGGAACAAGCAGGCCAACATGGTCGCCTCCACGCTGGAGAACTGGGCGATCCGCGACGTCGGCGACCGGCCGCACAAGCTCTTCCTGCACTTCTTCGAGTCCCCCGTGGAGATCATCGGCGAGGACGGCCGGGTCACGGGCCTGCGCACCGAGCGCACGGAGCTGGACGGCACCGGAAACGTGCGGGGCACCGGAACCTTCCACGACTGGGACGTCCAGAGCGTCTACCGGGCGGTGGGCTACTACTCGCGCGAGCTGCCGAAGCTGCCGTTCGACGTCGCGTCCGGCACGGTGCCGCACGCCGCGGGCCGGGTCCTCGAAGGCGGCGAGCCGATGGAGTCGGTGTACGTCACCGGCTGGATCAAGCGTGGTCCGGTCGGCCTGATCGGCCACACGAAGGGCGACGCCAACGAGACGGTCGCCTGCCTGCTGGAGGACCACGCCGCCGGGCGGCTGCCCGCCCCGGAGCGGCCGGAGCCGGAGGCCGTCACCGCCTTCCTGGAGGAGCGCGGCATCCGCTACACCACCCGTGAGGGCTGGTACCGCCTCGACGCGCACGAGCGCGCCCTCGGAGCCGAGCAGGACCGTGAACGCGTCAAGGTCGTGGAGCGCGAGGCGATGCTGGACGCCTCGGAGGCCGGTAACTGACACCAGGGCGACGGCCCCGCACACCCGCAAGCGGTGTGCGGGGCCGTCGTCGTCAGGGGGCTGCCGGAGCCGGGTGCGTCATGGGGAGGCGTGCGCGTCGCGGGACCGCTCACGCACCCGGTCCGGATAGCGCTCGGTGACGCGGACGGCGAGCACCAGCAGGACCACCGGGATGATCCAGTTGAACCAGTCGCGCCCCGACGAGGTGTGCAACGCGAGCAGACCCAGCAGGGCGGTGGCCGCGAAGACCGCTCCCCACAGCAGCGTGAGCACCCGGTTGACGTGGCGGAACGCAGGCGAACCCCACACCTCCCGCGGCGTCGACTCTCGTGCGTACTGCTCGGTGAACGGGACGAACGCCAGCGAACCGAGCGCCACCACCGCGATTACGGCGCTGGACAGCACCTGGGCGTACCTCTCGACCCAGTCCAGGTCCTGACGGTCCAGGAACAGTGCCAGGACGCTCAGCACCGCGAAGAAGACGACTCCGGTGACCTCCAGGACCTTGAAGGAACCCCGGCGCATGTCCGGCAGGTTGAGCACCACGGCGGCCACCAGGCCGGCCAGCGCGGCGTACTCCCACGTGCTGGGAGAGGCGACGACGACGAAGATGATCCAGGGCGCGAAGGCGAAGAAGAGATTCCCCGTCCGCCGCCCGGAACGGGTTTCGGGCACCGGACACCTCCGAAGGCATGGCCCGGCGCGGCGGTCTGCCGCGCCTTCCATGGTGGGCCCGGGAACGGTCCTTCGCACTCCGCGACCCGCGTTGCGGGGGTCCCGGGCCGGGGATTGAATGAGGAGTCAGCCAGGGCCTGAGGCGCCGGCCCCGGGCGCGCCCACGTTCCGGCAAGGGAGGCCGCCATGGCCGCACATGCCGCACACGCCTTCGACCCGAGCCGGGTCGTCCACCTCTCGGGGCGCTTCGCCCCCGTGACCGAGGAGGTCGACGAGGCGGATCTTGAAGTGACGGGTGCACTGCCCGGCGAACTGGACGGGGTGTTCCTGCGCAACGGCCCCAACCCCCGTTTCACCCCGATCGGTTCGTATCTCTACCCCATCGACGGCGACGGAATGCTGCACGGCGTGTGGATCTCCGGCGGCCGGGCCCGGTACCGCAACCGGTTCGTCCGGACACCCGCCGTGGTCGCCGAGGAGCGGGCCGGGCGGGCACTGTGGGGCGGCATCGAGTCGATGATCCTGCCGCAGGAGCCGGACGTCGGGCCGGAGCTGGCCGGCACCTTCCGCGACATGCCCGACATCAACGTGGTGCGCCACGCGGGACGGCTGCTGGCGCTCGCCGAGTCCGACTGCCCGTTCCTCATGACGCCCGACCTGGCGACCGTCGGCAAGGAGACCTTCGGCGGGTCGCTGCCGGCGGGCATCACCGCGCATCCGAAGACCGACCCGGTCACGGGCGAGATGCTGGTCTACTGTTACGGCCTGGAGCCGCCCTACCTCACCTGGTCCTCGATCGGCCCCCTGGGCGACGTGCTCCGGGGCCCCGCCCCCGTGGACGGGGTCGACGAGCCGATGATGATCCACGACATGGCGATCACCCCGCGCTTCCTGGTGCTCGTGCTGGCACCGGTGTTCTTCGACATCGCGGCGGCCATGAACGGCGGCTCGATGATCGACTGGCGCCCCGAGCGCGGCACCCGCCTGGCCCTGATCCCGCGCGGCGGGGGCCCGGTGCGCTGGGCGTCGGACGACGCCTTCTGGCTGTGGCACACGGTCAACGCGTACGACACCGAGCCCGGTGGCGGCGATGTGGTGCTGGACTACGTGCAGTGGACCCGCCTGTCCCTGGGCGCGCCCGCCGAGGGGGCGGGGCCCAATGACGCGGGTCTGGTGCGCGCGGTCATCGATCCCGTCGCGGGCACGATGCGCCGGACCGTGCTGGACGACGTCCGGATGGAGCTCCCGCGCACCGACGACCGGCTGATCGGCAGGCGCCACCACCAGCTGGCCGTGGCCTCGGACTCGGGCGGCCAGGACCTGCTGCCGGGCGAGTACGACGCGCTGCGCTGGTACGACGGCAACGACCCCTCCAGCCCGCAGGTGGTGTGGCGGGCCGGGGACCTCTCGGTCGGTGAGCCGGTCTTCGCGCCCGTCCCCGGCACCGGACCCGGTGAGGGCGGCTACTGGATGACGTACGCCACCGACCGCACCGACGGGACCAGCTGGCTGCTCGTCATCCCGTCCGAGGACCCGGCGTCGGGACCGGTGGCCCGGGTCCGCATCCCGGTCCGCGTCCCCCTGGGCCTCCACGGCAACTGGCTGCCCACCGAGGAGTAAGGCCTCCCGAGGGGTGAGGCCCGCCGAGCGGTGAGACCCGCCGAGGAGTGAGGCCCGCCGAGCGGTGAGGCCCGCCGAGGAGTGAGGCCCGCCGAGCGGTGAGGCCCGCCGAGGAGTGAGGCCCGCCGAGCGGTGAGGCCCGCCGAGGAGTGAGGCCCGCCGAGCGGTGAGGCCCGCCGAGGAGTGAGGCCCGCCGAGCGGTGAGGCCCGCCGAGGAGTGAGGCCCGCCGAGCGGTGAGGCCCGCCGAGGAGTGAGGCCCGCCGAGCGGTGAGGCCCGCCGAGGAGTGAGGCCCGCCGAGCGGTGAGGCCCGCCGAGGAGTGAGGCCCGCCGAGCGGTGAGGCCCGCCGAGCGGTGAGACCCGCTGAGGGGTGAGGCCCGCCGAGTGGTGAGGCCCGCCGCCCCTCACGCCCGCGCGGCCGGAACGCCGTCGGCGCCCCGGGGCAGCCGGATGGACGTCGGCGGCTCGTCGGACCCGGGCGGCTCGTCCGGTACCGGCGGCATCCCGGAGGGCTCGTCCGTGGGCTCACCGGTCGGCGCGGGGCAGCGCGTTTCCCCGGGCGCCCGGACGGGGACGCGCTTGGCCGCCGCCGGCTCACCGGGCGGTGTGGGCGTCTCCGGCGTGGGTACGCCGAGCGTCGGGCAGTCCTCCGGGGACCGGGACGGCGTGGGCTCCGACGGCTTCTACGGCCGCTTCGTGGCGGGTGGCGGTACGTCGGGGAGCGGGCCGGTGATGTCGGTGTCGGGGGTGTAGGGCGGCTGCTTCTCGGGAACGCGGTCGCCGGTGCCTTCGCCGCCGGCCGGCCGGGCGATCCAGCCGTGGTGGACCAGGTCGGCGATCACCAGCTCCGCCAGGGTCCGCGCGGCGGGCTCGACCACGACGGTCCGCGCCGGGTCGAACCCCTCCCACCGCCTCCCCGTTCCGGCCGCCGGGTCGCCCGGGCCGGCCGGCTCGTCCAGCGGGTTGCCGCAGACGCAGCGGACCCGGGGCAGCCCCCGGGCGTCCACCATGACCGCGGTGCCGGCCTGCAGCACGGCCTGGTAGGTGGTGACGGAGCCGTCCCGGAAGCCGTGCCCGGTGACCAGGGTGTCGGCGCGCAGCAGGACGGGCGTCAGGCCGCGCAGGAAGCCGGCGACCCGCTCGCGTGCGGTGGACCCGGTGCGCGAACGCCTCTTCCCGCACCGGGTCCACCGCAAGCATCCGGATCTCCGCCTCCACGTCGCAGGAGGGGACGGCGCGTGTTCCGGCGTACAGGCCCGGCGTCGATCCGGTGCGCTTGAGCGCCTGCCCGGGCGCCGACGGGGAGCGGGGCGCCCGGGTCCGTGGGGCGCCCGGGGGCAGGGCGGGGCCGCCCGCGGTGGAGGCGGTGAAGGGTGCGGTCCCGGGGTCGGCCGCGGGCTGAAGGACGAGGTCGGAGGCGTCGGCCGATCGCTTGGCTGGGGCACGGGCCGGGGCGCCCCCGACGCAGCCCGCGCTGAGGAGGAGGCCGGCGCAGAGCAGGGCGGGAACGGTGCGGCGCGGTCCTGTGCGTGAGGGCACGGCGGGTCTCCTGCCTGGTCACCGGTCTCCCGGTCGCTCCCCTCATGTCTGCCGCACTTCCCCCGCCCCCGCAAGCCAACCGCCGCCCCGGACGCGCACCGCTGCCGCCTTGTAGGCGTCCGGACAGAGTCGTAGATTCTGCGTCGAGAACGGTTTGAACCCGTTCAACTCGGGGGGCGGTGCCTTCACCTCCACGACGAGAAAGGAAGCGTTTGATGAGCAGCCTCAACTACCCGGAGACCGGAGCCACCCGTCTCGGCCCGCTCCCCGACGGCTACAACCACCTGCACCACCGCAGCCGGGTCGGGCGCGGCCGCGCCGACTTCGAGGCGGCCGGAGCGGCGATCACCGGGTTCCGGGTGCACCGCGGGGCCGGGGCGCATGTGCAGGCGTCCACGCCGAACGCCGAGGCGGGGACGGCCGTTCGGGTGGCGGTGCGGGCCGGGCCGCTGCGACTCGCCGCACCCTGCAGGGTCATCTGGGCCGAGTACGGCCCCGAACGGATCGGGTTCGGATACGGGACGGAAGCGGGTCACCCGGAGCGCGGCGAGGAGTGCTTCGTGGCCGAACTCGCCGAGGACGGCACGGTCTGGTTCAGGGTGATGGCGTTCAGCCTGCCCGCCCGCTGGTACTCCCGGCTCGGCGGGCCGATGGTGCCGCCGCTCCAGCGGTGGTACGCGCGCCGGCTCGGCCGTACCCTGCGCCGGATCGTCACGGAGGAGCGCGAGGGGCGCGGGGCGCCCGGCCGATGAGCCGGGGGGCGGTGCCGGGCCATACTGGTAGCGATGGAGTGGTTCACCGCTGACGGGTACTGGCTCGGCCGGCTGGTCTTCCAGAAGGCCCTCGCCGTCATCTACCTGTCCGCCTTCCTCACCGCGGCGCTCCAGTTCCGGGCGCTGATCGGGGAGCGCGGCATGCTGCCCGCGGCGGGGGCGCTGCGGCGTACGTCCTGGCGCACCGCCCCGGGGCTCTTCAGGCTGCACTGCTCAGACCGTTCCCTCGCCGCGGTCGCCTGGGCCGGCTGCGCCGTCTCCGTCGCGCTGCTCGCCGGGGCGGACAACCAGGTGCCGCTGGGGGCCGCGATGGCGCTGTGGGCGGTGCCGTGGCTGCTGTATCTGTCGATCGTGCAGGTGGGCGGTGTCTGGTACGGCTTCGGCTGGGAATCGCTGCTGCTCGAAACGGGGTTCCTCGCCGTTTTCCTGGGGAACGCCGGCACGGCGCCACCGGTGCTGGTTCTCTGGCTGCTGCGCTGGCTGCTGTTCCGGCTGGAGTTCGGTGCCGGGCTCATCAAGTGGCGCGGCGACGCCTGCTGGCGGAACCTGTCCTGTCTGGACTTCCACCACGAGACGCAGCCGATGCCGGGTCCGCTGAGCTGGTTCTTCCACCGCCTCCCCCGCCCCGTGCACCGGGTGGAGGTGGCGGCCAACCATGTGACCCAGTTGCTCGTGCCGGTCCTGCTGTTCACCCCGCAGCCGGTGGCGAGCGTGGCGGCCGGGCTGATGATCGTCACCCAGGTGTGGCTGGTGCTCTCGGGGAACTTCGCCTGGCTGAACTGGCTGACCATCACGCTCGCCCTGCCGGTCATCGACTGGTCCCCTGTGACCGGGCCACCCGCCCAGCGGGGCGCGCCCGTCTGGTACGAAGTGGTGGTCATCGCGGTCACCGCGCTGGTCCTGGTCCTCAGTTATCGTCCGGCCCGCAATCTGGTCTCCCGCCGCCAGGTGATGAACCGGTCCTTCGACCCGCTGCACCTGGTCAACACGTACGGCGCGTTCGGCAGCATCAGCCGGGTCCGCCTGGAGGTAGTGGTCGAGGGCACGGCGGACGCGGTGGTGCACCCGGGTACGGTGTGGAAGGAGTACGGCTTCCGGGGCAAGCCGGGCGATCCGCGCCGGATGCCGCGCCAGTTCGCCCCGTACCATCTGCGGCTCGACTGGATGATGTGGTTCGCGGCGCTCTCACCCGCGTACGCGCGGTCCTGGTTCGGGCCGTTCGTGGAGCGGCTGCTGGAGAACGACCGGGACACGCTGCGGCTGCTGCGGCACAACCCGTTCCCGGACGCGCCGCCCGCCCAGGTGCGGGCCAGGGTCTTCCGCTACCGGTTCACCACCTGGTCCGAACTGCGGGCCACCGGTTGCTGGTGGCACCGCACGTTCGTACGCGATTTTTTGCGCCCGACCAGGGCGTGAGCCGCTACTTCTCGCTCTCGCGGGCCCGCAGCAGCCGGCTGATCTGCTGGACGAGTTCGTCGTCGCTCGCCACCCGCCGCCCGGAGACCAGCGCCCCCAGGCGCTCGGCGGTCTGGAAGTCGTACGCGCGCTCGGTCTCCTCGCCGGGTACGTTCGCGTACTCCTCCTTGGCCCGGAAGCCGACGGTCAGGTCGACGGCCTTGGCGATGAGCCAGGTGAGGATGAACGAGAACGCGATCACGGACACGATCGCGACGAGCTGTTTGCCGAGAAGGCCCCAGCCGCCGCCGTAGAACAGGCCCTCCTTGCCGCTGATCCGGGCCGTGGCGAAGAGGCCGACCATGATCAGCCCGATGAGCCCGCCGACCCCGTGCACCCCGACCACGTCGAGCGTGTCGTCCACGTTGAAACGGAACTTGAGGGTGATGGCGTACGCGCTCACCGCACCGACGACCAGACCCGTGATGACCGCGCCCAGCGTGTTGATCTCGCCGCAGGCCGGGGTGATGGCGACCATGCCCGCGACGGCGGAGGAGACGACGCCCATGGTGGTCACGCGGCCCGTGCGCCACTTCTCGACCAGCGGCCAGGTCACCATGGCGCCCGCCGCGCCGAGCTGCGTGTTGATGAACGCGGCCGCGGCCGTGCCCTGGTCGGTGAGCGCGGAGCCGGAGTTGAAGCCGAACCAGCCGAACCACAGCAGCCCGACGCCGACGACCACGAGCGGAATGTTGTTGGGGCGTTCCTCGCGGCGCGCGAAGTCGCGGGGCGCGCGCAGTACGAGGGCGACGGCGAGCCCGGCGACTCCGGAGTTGAGCTCCACCGGCAGCCCGCCGGCGAAGTCGAGGGCGCCGAGGTGCTTCACGATCCAGCCGTCCTTGTCGAACACCCAGTGCGCGATGGGGACGTAGACGATCAGCAGCCACAGCACGACGAAGACGAGCCAGCCCCGCATGGTGGCGCGGTCGGCGATGGAGCCGCTGATCAGCGCCACGGTGATGACGGCGAAGCCCATCTGGAAAGTGCTGTAGATGTACGTGGGGATGGCACCGCTCAGCGTGTCGAGTCCGATGCCGTTCATGAACGCGTGGTCGAGGTTCCCGATGAGCCCGGCACCGCCGACGTCCGGCCCGAACGCCAGGGTGTAGCCGAGGACCCACCACACGAGGGTGCCGAAGGCCAGTGCGGCGAAGCTCATCTTGATCATCATGAGCACGTGCCGGGTGCGCACCATGCCGCCGTAGAAGAACGCGAGGCCGGGTGTCATCAGCAGGACCATGGCGGTGGCGGCGAGCAGCCAGGCGGTGTCCCCGGAGTCGTAGGCGGCCGGCATGGGCGCGGGAGCGGTAATCATCGGCGGTACCTCGTGTAGGGAGGGGGCGGGGAACGCTACGGCTTGCGCAGGTCGGGCGGCGGGTGGCCGGTGAGCAGCCGGCGTACGGCGTGCCAGGCGGCCCGGTGCGCCTCGGCGACCCGGACCGGGCTGTCGTCCAGGAGCCGCACCCACGCCCCGCAGTCCCGGGGCAGCACGCTCACCCCGTACAGGACACCGAGCCCGGCCAGTGCCTCGTGCAGGGTGTCGGAGAGCCCGGTGGCGGGAACGCGGTCGGTCACCACGAAGAGCGAGGCGACGTGGTCGTGGCCGGCGAACACCCCGGGCCCCGTGACTCCGGTGCCCGGCTGCCCGGGCGCCAGGCGCAGGGTGTCGACCGCGAGGAGGGTGCCGTCGGGCCTGCTGAGGCGGAGGTCGGTGGCGAGCATCCGGTACGCGTGGCGCTCGCCCCGGGCGAGCCGGCCGGCGGTGAGGGTGTCGCCGACGAGGACGGTGGCGCCGGGTGCGACGGTGACCTCGGTGCGCTGGTAGAACCGGGCGTCCCGGAACGGGATGAGCGGGTCGGGGAGGTATTCGACGTAGCTGCCGGCCTCGGCGGTGAGGTGGACGCGCTGGCTGGCGTAGTCGTGCTCCATCCGGAAGACCTTGGTCGCGGCCTGGGTCGTCAGGTGGACCTGGGTGCCGGGACCGCAGTGGAAGTCCATCCGGTAGCGGTCGGCCTGGGCGATGCCGCCACCGGTCGCCATCAGGTACACGTAGCTCATGCCGGGCTGCGCGGGGTCGATCCACAGCGGGCGCATGATCTGGAGCGGGGTCTTCTGGTAGCGCCCGACGAGGTCGGTGCGCCCGCCCCGCACGGCGAACGCGAGGTCGAGGATGCCGACCTTGGCCGGTGAGCCGGGCGCCAGGGTGTCCGGGACGGAGGCCAGTGCGGCCACGTCCGGGGGGACGCGGACGGGCGCGTAGTACTCCTCGGTGAGCCGGGCCTTCGGCCGCTGCGGGGCGAGCGGCACGTCAGATCAGCACCTTGCGGCGCGATTCGAGGTAGCCGGCGATCTCGTCCACACCCACGCCGGTCAGGCAGTCGGTGAGGACGACGGGGCGGTCGCCCCGCACCCGGTGGGCGTCGGACTCCATGACGCCGATGTCCGTACGCACGTACTGCGCGATGTCGATCTTGTTGATGACCAGGAGGTCGGAGTCGGTGATGCCGGGTCCGCGCTTGCGGGGCATCTTCTCGCCCTCCGCCGTGTCGAGCACGAAGAGGAAGAGGTCGACCAGGGCCGGGCTGAACGTCAGGGTGAGGTTGTCGCCGCCGGACTCGTACAGGAGGGTGTCGGTGTCCGGGAAGCGCTCCAGCATCTCGGCGCCGGCCGCGAGGTTCATCGTCGGGTCGTCGCGTACGGCGGTGTGCGGGCAGGCACCCGTCTCGACGCCGACGACCCGCTCGGCTTCGAGGACGCCGGCCAGGGTGCGGCGGACGTGCTGGGCGTCCTCCTGGGTGTAGATGTCGTTGGTGATGACGGCGGGGCGGTGACCGCGCGCGATGAGGACCGGGACCAGTGCCTCGATGAGCGCGGTCTTGCCGGAACCGACGGGTCCGCCGATGCCGACCCTGAGTACGTTGTCGTCCATGGTGCTCCTAGGGGTGTCGTGGTGGGTGCTCAGCTGGCGAAGAGCCGGGCCTCGGCGCGTTCATGACGGCCCGACATGACGTCCGAGGCGAAGACGGTGGCGCCGACGTCGTCCAGTTCCCTGCGCAGCGCCGCGTCGACGGTGGTCTCGATGACGGGTGCGGCGCCTCTGAGCAGGGTCTGCGCCGTACGGTGATCGGTCAGCCTCAGCCGCAGGGCGGCACCGGCGAAGCTCACGCAGAACGCGAACAGGTCGGCGGCGACCGCCTGGCGGACCGGGACGCCGGTCGCCGCGTAGACGACCCCGGCCGCCACCGCCTGGGTGCCCGGGGCCTCGCGGCGCACGACCCGGTCGTAGTAGTCGCCGATCTCCGGGTGGCCGAAGACCTCGTGGCCCAGGTCCAGGAGCTGGCGCCCGGTCCGGGTGGCGGCCTGGCGCATCTCCCGGCCCAGTTTCGTGGCGAACAGGTGCTCGTCGATCCGGACCACGGTCTCCGGGTCGCCCGCCGCGGTCGCCCGGTGGGCGAGGGCGAGCGCGGTGGCGTCGGCGGGACCGACTCCGTGCAGCAGCAGGTCCGCCAGCAGCGACGGCAGGCTCTCGGAGTCCACGGCGCCCGCCTGGGCGTAGCCCTCCAGGCTGTGCGAGAGGGTGTAGAAGCCGCTCGGGAACGCCGAGTCGGTCAGCTGGAGGCTGACCAGCAGCGGTCCGAGGCCGGTGGCCGCCGTGGTCCCCGCCGGGCCGGGGTCGCCCGCGATGTCGCCCTCCTTGCGGTACATCGGCCCTAGACCAGGAAGTAGAGGTGGTTCAGGGGCAGCGTCTCGGCCGGGTCGATGGTGGCGACCTTGCCGTTGAGCGTGACCTTGAACGTCTCCGGGTCGACCTGGACGTCGGGCAGGGCGTCGTTGCGGATCATGTTGTGCTTGCCGATGGTGCGGGTACGGCGGACCGGGAGGACCTGGCGTTCCAGGCCGAGTTCGGCCGGCACCCCGGCGGCGATGCCCGCCTGCGACATGAACGTGGCGTGGGTGGCCTGGAGCGCCTTGCCGTACTGCCCGAACATCGGCCGGTAGATCACCGGCTGCGGGGTCGGCAGGGAGGCGTTCGGGTCGCCCATCTGCGCCCAGGAGACGATGCCGCCCTTGATGATCATCTTCGGCTTGGCGGCGAAGGAGTGGATGGGCCACAGCACGATGTCGGCGAGCTTGCCCTTCTCGATCGAACCCACGTAGTCGGAGATCCCGGAGGCGATGGCGGGGTTGATGGTGACCTTGGCGAGGTAGCGCAGCACCCGCTGGTTGTCGTTGCGCTCCGAGTCGCCCTCCAGGATTCCGAGCTTGTCCTTGCAGTGGTGCGCGGTCTGGAAGGCCCGGGTGACGGACTCCCCGATGCGGCCCATGGCCTGGGAGTCGGACGAGAACATGCTGATCACGCCGAGGTCGTGGAGCACGGACTCGGCGGCGATGGTCTCGGCCCGCACCCGGCTGTCGGCGAACGACACGTCCTCGGGGATGTCGCGGCTCAGGTGGTGGCAGACCATGACCATGTCGAGGAGTTCGTCGACCGAGTTCTTGGTGTACGGCAGCGTCGGGTTGGTGGAGGACGGCAGGACGTTCGGCTCCCCCGTGACGCGGAGGATGTCGGGGGCGTGGCCGCCGCCCGCGCCCTCGCTGTGGAAGGTGTGGATGGCCCGGCCGTCGATGGCGGAGCGGGTGTCCTCGAAGAACCCGCTCTCGTTGAGGCTGTCGGTGTGGATCGACACCTGGACGTCGTGGGCGTCGGCGACGGTCAGCGCGTTGTCGATGACGGCCGGGGTGGCGCCCCAGTCCTCGTGCACCTTGAGACCGCAGGCTCCCGCGGCGACCTGCTCGTTGAGCGCCTCGGGCAGGCTGCCGTTGCCCTTCGCCATGATGCCGAGGTTGACGGGGAACGACTCGGCCGCCTGGAGCAGCTTGCCGATGTTGTACGGGCCCGGGGTGCAGGTCGTGCCGTTGGAGCCGTCCGTGGGACCGGTGCCGCCGCCGATGAGCGTGGTGATGCCGTTGGTCAGCGCCTGCTCGGCCTGCTGCGGGGCGATGAGGTGCACGTGGGTGTCGATGGCGCCGGCGGTGGCGATCAGGTGCTCGCCCGCGATGGCCTCCGTGCCGGGTCCGACGACCAGGTCCGGGTCGACGTTGTTCTGCGTCTGCGGGTTGCCGGACTTGCCGATGCCGACGATGAAGCCGTCCTTGATGCCGATGTCGCACTTGACGACGCCGATCATGGGGTCGATGACCACCACGTTGGTGATGACGGTGTCCAGGGCTCCCTGGGCCGCGGTGGCCTGCGGGTCGGAGGCCATGCCGTCGCGCATGGTCTTGCCGCCGCCGTAGACGACCTCGTCGCCGTACAGGCCCTCGCTGTAGTCCTTCTCGACCTCGACGACGAGGTTGGTGTCGGCGAGGTGGAAGCGGTCACCGACCGTCGGACCGAACATGTCGGTGTACTGCTTGCGGGGCAGGATGGGCATCAGCGGGAACCCTTCTTCTTGTCCTTGCCGGACCTGGGACCCTTGGAGTCCCCCTTGGTGTCCTTGGTGTCCTTGGTGTCCTTGGTGTCCTTGGAACCGGAGGCGGCGGTCGCGCGCTGCGCGCCCTCGAAGCCGCGTTCGATGGCCCGGCGGACGGCTTCCACGCGGGCGGGGTGCGACGAGAGGCTGCCGTTGAGCAGCCCGCTGAAGCCGGTGAGCCGGCCGGTTCCGGCGTACGCGCAGAGTTCGACCTCGCGCGTCCCGCCGGGCTCAAACCGTACGGAGGTGCCGGCCGCGATGTTGAGGTGCATGCCGAGGGTCGCCTCGCGGTCGAAGGAGAGCGCCGAGTTGACCTCGAAGAAGTGGTAGTGCGAGCCGATCTGGACGGCCCGGTCGCCGGTGTTGCTCACGGTGACCTTGAGCGTGCGGCGGCCCGCGTTGAGTTCGATCGGGCCGTCTCCGTACAGGTACTGCTGACGGAACGTCATGCGATGCTCCTGATGCCTCGGTCCGCTTCGGCGGCGGACGGATGGTGGTGGTGCCGGTGCGCGTCCCCGGGCCCGTGCGCATGGGTGTGTCCGTGCGCGTGGCCGTGGCCCTCGCCCGGCGGGTGGGTGTGGGCGTGGCCGTGGTGGTCCGCGGCGGCGAGCCCGGCGGTGATGCCGTCGTCGCCGTGCTCGCGCAGGCGCCGGTGTGCGTCGGCCACGCGCTCGTCCAGCACCCGTCGCAGCGCGGGCACCGGCACGAGGGGGCCGATGTCCGTCACCGGCACCGGCCGCGCG
>NZ_JAAGNI010000201.1 GCF_010550605.1 Streptomyces sp. SID9727 | reverse complement strand
CGGCCGGCGGGGCGTACGCCGGTGCCCGCGGCGAGCGTGCGGCCGATTGCGGGATTCCGGGCATGCGCCGGCCAGCGGCCGGCAGGCTGAACGCCCGGCCCCGCACGCGTCAACGACAATCGTTTTGATTGCCATCCAGGTGTCGGGATCCCGTGCGTTTTCGCCGATTTGCGTGGGCCCGGAGAGCGCGGTTGATTGGAATGAGGTACGTGCGTCACCCGGCGACAGGCGGGTGGGCGCCGTGCGTGGTCCTCGATGTGGGGTGAGTCCCGTGCTGTTCGCCGACCGTCCCGACGCGGGCCGGCGGCTCGCCGAAGCCCTCCGCCCCCTCGCGCAGAGCGATCCCGTCGTGCTGGGCCTCCCCCGCGGCGGCGTGCCGGTGGCCTTCCGCGTCGCACAGGAACTCGGCGCCCCGCTGGACGTCATCGTGGTCCGCAAACTGGGCGTCCCGCGCCACCCGGAGCTGGGCTTCGGGGCCATCGGAGAAGGCGGCGTCCGGATCATCAACGAGGACATCGTGCGCCGGGCCGGTGTGCCGGACTCCGACATCGCGGCCGTCCAGGAGGCGGAGGAGACCGAACTGCGGCGCCGGGCCCGGGAGTTCCGTGGTGACCGGCCACGCGTCCCGTTCGCCGGGCGCACCGTGGTCCTGGTGGACGACGGGATCGCCACCGGCTCGACCGCGCTCGCCGCCTGCGCGGTGGCCCGGGCGCAGGGCGCCGCACATGTCGTGCTGGCGGTGCCGGTCGCGCCGCCGTCCGCCGCGGCCCGGCTGCGGGAGGAGGCGGACGAGCTGGTCTGCCTGTCGTCGCCGGCCGGGTTCTCGGCGGTCGGCGAGTGGTACCGGGACTTCGGTCAGACGCCGGACGAGGAGGTCGTCGCGCTCCTGGCCCGGGCAGCGCGGCGGGCAGGGCCCCGGCTGACCAGCGATGTACTGGTGGAGGCCGGCGGGGTCGACCTGCCCGGCACCCTGACCCCGGCCGGCGGCTCCGGGGCGCTCGTGCTCTTCGCCCACGGCTCCGGGAGCAGCCGGCACAGCCCGCGCAACCGGTCGGTCGCGGCGGCGCTGAACCGGGCCGGCCTCGGCACGCTGCTGTTCGACCTGCTCACCGCGGACGAGGAAGCGGAGGGCGGCCACGTCTTCGACATCTCGGCCCTCGCCGGCCGTCTGGTGGACGCCGCCGCCTGGGTGCGGGGCCGTGCGCCCGGGCCCCTCGGCTTCTTCGGGGCGAGC
>NZ_JAAGNI010000189.1 GCF_010550605.1 Streptomyces sp. SID9727 | reverse complement strand
CGGCCCGGACCTCGCCCCCGGACCCGGCGATGCGCGCGGTCGCCGTGTGCCTGGACGCGGGCGGCAGCGTCGCGGACGCCGCCCGGAGCGCCGGGCTCGGGCCCCGCCAGCTGCACCGCCGCTCCCTGACCGCCTTCGGTTACGGGCCCAAGACCCTGGCCCGGATCCTCCGCCTCCAGCGGGCCCTGGCCCTCGTACGCTCCGGGCTGCCGTACGCCGACGCGGCGCTCGCGGCGGGCTGCGCCGACCAGGCCCATCTGGCGCGGGACATGCGCGACCTGGCCGGCACCACCCTGACCGCCTACTTCGGCCGCTCCTGAGGCGCGAGGGGCGCGAACAGCGAGACCGCGCAGCCGTCCGGGTCGAGGACGACGGCGTACCGCTGCCCCCACACCGCGTCCCACGGCTCCAGGTGGCCCCGGTGGCCGGCGCCCGTCAGGTCCGCGTAGACCGCGTCCACCTCCGCCGGGCCGTCGCACAGGAAGGCGAGCCCGAGCCGGTCCCCACCGGACGGCGGGTTCCACCCGGGGTCGAAGGAGCGGACGACGTCCTCCGTGTCCCACAGCAGGCGCCCGCCGCCCGGCAGGACCACCTCCACATGGGGTGCGGACTCCGCGCCGGCCGGAATGTCGAGCCCCAGCCGGCGGTAGAAGGCGAGGGATGCGGGCAGGTCGGCGGCGGTGAGGGAGATCGCGTCGAGTCGTGGAGTCATGGACCGACCGTAGGCGGGCCCCCGGCCGACCGTCTTGTACGAATCGGTCACGGGGCCCCGAGCACGTCCCCCGGCGACGTCCCCCGGTCCGTCAGCGCCAGGCCCAGCGCCGCCCGCTCCGCGACCCAGCGCGTCGGGCGGTGGCGCGGGTCGCCCGTCGACGCGTACAGCGCCCGGTGCAGCTCCAGCATCCGGGCGGCGCCGACCCGGTCGCCCCACGCCAGCGGGCCCACCGGGTAGCCGAGGCCCGTCGTGACGGCCACGTCGATGTCGGCGGGGGCGGCGA
>NZ_JAAGNI010000179.1 GCF_010550605.1 Streptomyces sp. SID9727 | reverse complement strand
CAGGGCCTGCACGGCGTGGGCGCGGGCGCGTTCGGCGTCGGCCAGCGCGCGCTCGACGCGGCCGGTGGCGCGGCGGTTGGTGACCAGGACGGCGGCGAGGAAGCCGACGGCGGCGCCGATCACGGTGTCCAGGACCCGGTCGCCGATCAGCTCACCGGCCGGGTGGCTGCCCGCGTACTCCAGGACGAGGAGGGCCATCGGGGTCACGGCGACGGAGCCGAGCCAGTAGTTCCGGGTGATCAGCGCCTCGGCCGAGAAGGCGAAGAGGAGGCAGAAGCCGATGAGGGCGAGCGGGGCGGTTCGGGCGACCGGCAGGACGGCGGCGAAGACCAGGACGCCGATGAGGTTGCCGAGGGTGCGCTGGAGCGTGCGGTTCCAGGAGAGCGTGACGTTGGCCTGGTAGAGCGAGGCGGCGGTGACGATCGCCCAGTACGGACGGCCGACGCCCACCGCCGAGCAGACGTACCCGGCCAGGGCGCAGCCGACGAGCGTGCGGGCGGCGACCGGGAGCAGCGGGGAGCCGGGGGCGACGCGGCCCAGCAGCGCGCGGAACGGGCGGCCGGCCAGGGCGGCGCGTTCGGCGTCGAGCCCGAAGAGTTCGGCGCCGGTGC
>NZ_JAAGNI010000163.1 GCF_010550605.1 Streptomyces sp. SID9727 | reverse complement strand
ACCGGCCCCCGAGCCGGCCCCCGTACCCGCCGCCGACCCGCAGCCCGTGGCCGTGGCGGAAGCCGAAGCCGCCCCCGTCGCCGAGCCGGAGCCCGTACCGGCCCCCGAACCGCGGCTCGTCGCCCAGGAGGAGCCGGCCCCGGCCCCCGCGCCCGAGCCGGAGGCGGACGCGCTCCCGGCGGCTCCGGCCGACACCCCGGTGACCGCACAGTCGATACAGCCCGGGGCGCCCGCCCCCGAGTCCGAGTCCGCTCCCGAGGTCATCGAGACCCCGGACCTGAGCGACGAACCGGAGCCCGCGCGGCAGGAGGCGTCCGAAGAGGCACCCACCGCACCCCCGGCGCCCGGCTTCGACGACGCCGAGCGGGAGGCGGTCCTGCGGGTGATGCGGGAGCGCCGCGACATCCGCAACGGCTTCCGCAGCGACCCCATCCCGCACGAGGTGCTGCTGCGCGTCCTGGAGGCCGCGCACACGGCGCCGAGCGTGGGGCACTCGCAGCCCTGGGACTTCGTCGTCATCCGGTCCGCCGAGACGCGCCGCTCGATGCACGAGCTGGCGCAGCAGCAGCGGGACGCGTATGCGAAGTCGCTGCCGAAGGCGCGGGCCAAGCAGTTCAAGGAACTGAAGATCGAGGCCATCCTCGACACCCCGGTGAACATCGTGGTGACCGCCGACCCGACGCGGGGCGGCCGCCACACGCTCGGCCGGCACACCCAGCCGCAGATGGCCCCGTACTCCTCGGCGCTCGCCGTGGAGAACCTGTGGCTGGCGGCGCGGGCCGAGGGCCTGGGCGTGGGCTGGGTGAGCTTCTTCGACGAGCGCGAGATGGTGCGCGCGCTGGGGCTGCCGGAGCACCTGGAGATCGTGGCGTACCTCTGCGTGGGGTACGTGGACGAGTTCCCCGAGGACCCGGAGCTGATGCAGGCGGGCTGGTCGAAGCGGCGCCCGCTCTCGTGGGTCGTCCACGAGGAGACGTACGGCCGCCGCGCCCTGCCCGGCGAGGCGCCGCACGATCTGCTCCAGGAGACGATCTCCGACATCCGCCCGCTGGACGCCAAGGCGCTGGGCGAGGCCTGGGAGCGCCAGAAGCGGATGACGAAGCCGGCCGGCGCGCTCGGCATGCTGGAGATCATCTCGGCGCAGCTGGCCGGGCTCTCCCGGATGTGCCCGCCGCCGATCCCGGAGCCGGCGGCCGTCGCGGTGTTCGCGGGCGACCACGGGGTGCACGCGCAGGGCGTCACGGCGTGGCCCCAGGAGGTCACCGGCCAGATGATCGCCAACATGCTCGGCGGCGGCGCGGTGTGCAACGCGTTCGCGTCGCAGGTGGGCGCGGAGGTGTGCGTGGTCGACGTGGGCGCGGTCGCGGAACTGCCCGCGATGCCGGGCCTGCTGCCCCGGAAGGTACGTGCGGGCACGGCGGACTTCACCACGGGGCCGGCGCTCACCCGCGAGGAGGTCCACGCGGCGATCGAGGTCGGCATCGAGACCGCCCGCGACCTGGTGGCGGCGGGCAACAAGGGCCTGCTGACCGGCGAGATGGGCATCGCCAACACGACGGCCTCGGCCGCGCTGATCTGCGTGTACACCGGCATGGACCCGGCCGAGGTGACGGGCCGGGGGACCGGCATCAACGACGAGATGCACGCCCGCAAGATCGACGTGGTACGGCGCGCCCTGGAACTGCACCAGCCGGACCCGGCGGACCCGATCGGTGTCCTGGCGGCCGTCGGCGGCCTGGAGCACGCGGCGATGGCCGGCTTCCTGCTGGGCGGCGCGTCGCTCCGTACGCCGGTGATCCTGGACGGCGTGAGCGCGGGCGCGGCGGCCCTGGTGGCCCGGGCGATCGCCCCGGAGGCCCTGGCCGCGTGCATCGCCGGCCACCGCAGCGCGGAGCCGGGCCATGTGGCCGCGCTCAACAAGCTGGGCCTGCGCCCGCTGGTCGACCTGGACCTCCGCCTCGGCGAGGGGACGGGCGCGCTGCTGGCGCTGCCGATCGTGCAGAGCGCGGCGCGCGCGATGCACGAGGTGGCGACGTTCGACTCGGCGGGCGTGACGGAGAAGTAGCGGCACCGTTGTCGGGGGTGCTGCCCCGACCCTCCGCGCCTCAACCGCCGGAAGGGCTCAGCTATAGCCCGACGGCGATTGAGGCGTGGGGTCCGGGGCAGTGCCCGGGCAGGGCACAGGGCCCGCCGCAGGCGCCCCCGCCCACCGCTCACCGTGGCCCCCGGGCCACCCCGTATCGTGATCCCCACCCTCCACACCCACGCCGCTCCACCGTCGCAGCGGCTCGCGCTTCCGCACCGCCCCGAGGAGCCCGCACCACCATGGCCGAGCACGCCGATCGCCCCGCCTACCCCGTCGGACTGCGCCTCAACGGGCGCCGCGTAGTCGTCGTCGGCGGCGGCCAAGTCGCGCAGCGCCGCCTCCCCGCCCTCATCGCGGCCGGCGCCGACATCGTCCTCGTGTCGCCGTCCGCCACCCCCTCCGTCGAGGCGATGGCGGACGCCGGCGAGATCCGCTGGGAGCGTCGCGGGTACGCCGACGGCGACCTCGCGGACACCTGGTACGCGCTCATCGCGACCGACGACGACGCGGCCAACGAAGCCGCGTCCGCCGAGGCGGAGCGGACCCGCACCTGGTGCGTCCGCAGCGACGACGCCGAAGCGGCCACCGCCTGGACGCCCGCCACCGGCCGAAGCGAGGGCGTGACCGTCGCCGTGCTCACCGCGGGCGCCCACGGCCGCGACCCGCGCCACTCGGCCGCCGTCCGCGACGCGATCGTGGAGGGACTGCGCGACGGCAGCATCTCCGCCCCGCACCACCGCACCCGGACCGCCGGCGTCGCCCTCGTGGGCGGCGGCCCCGGCGACCCGGACCTCATCACCGTCCGGGGCCGCCGCCTCCTCGCCGAGGCGGACGTCGTCATCGCCGACCGCCTCGGCCCCCGCGACCTCCTGGACGAACTGCCGCCGCACGTCGAGGTCATCGACGCCGCGAAGATCCCGTACGGCCGCTACATGGCGCAGGAGGCCATCAACAACGCGCTGATCGAGCACGCCAAGGCCGGCAAGGCGGTCGTCCGGCTCAAGGGCGGCGACCCGTTCGTCTTCGGCCGGGGCATGGAGGAGGCCCAGGCGCTCGCCGCCGAGGGCATCCCGTGCACCGTCGTGCCCGGCATCTCCAGCTCCATCTCGGTCCCCGGCGCGGCCGGCATCCCCGTCACCCACCGGGGCGTCGCCCACGAGTTCACCGTGGTCAGCGGGCACGTCGCCCCCGACGACGAACGCTCCCTGGTCGACTGGGCGGCCCTCGCCCGGCTGCGCGGCACCCTGGTGCTCCTGATGGCCGTCGACAAGATCGGCGCCATCGCCCGCACGCTCGTGGAGCACGGCCGGTCGCCCGAGACCCCGGTCGCGCTCGTCCAGGAAGGCACGACGGCCGCCCAGCGCCGCGTCGACGCCACCCTCGCGACCGTGGCCGAGCGCGTGGCCGCGGAGGACGTCCGCCCGCCCGCCGTCATCGTGATCGGCGCCGTGGTCGAGGTCGGCGCGGACGCCGCTCCGAACGGCGAGTAGCAAGCCGTAACAGCCCCCGACCGTCGGCACCCCACCGGACAAGGCAGCACCAGAACCGTGGCTGAACCCCTCACCATCGACACCCCCGACGACCCCCGCCTGAGCGACTACGTCAGCCTCACCGACGTGGAACTCCGGCGCCGCAAGGAACCCGCCGAGGGCCTCTTCATCGCCGAGGGCGAGAAGGTGATCCGCCGCGCCCGCCAGGCCGGGTACGCGATGCGCTCCATGCTGCTCTCGGCGAAGTGGGTCGACCAGATGCGGGACGTCATCGAGGAGAGCGACGCCCCCGTCTACACGGTCGCCCCGGACCTCGCCGAACGCGTCACCGGCTACCACGTGCACCGGGGCGCCCTCGCCTCGATGCAGCGCAAACCCCTCCCGGACGCCGGCGAACTCCTCCGCACGGCCCGCCGCGTGGCCGTCATGGAGGCCGTCAACGACCATACGAACATCGGCGCGATCTTCCGCAGCGCCGCCGCCCTCGGGATGGACGCCGTCCTGCTCTCCCCGGACTGCGCCGACCCGCTGTACCGGCGTTCCGTCAAGGTCTCGATGGGCGCGGTGTTCTCCGTACCGTACGCCCGCCTCGACACCTGGCCGCAGGGACTCGGGACCGTACGCGAGGCAGGGTTCACCGTGCTCGCGCTGACGCCCGCCGAGAAGGCCGTGAGCATCGAGGAGGCGGCGCCGCACCGGATGGACCGGGTCGCCCTCATGCTCGGCGCGGAGGGCGACGGCCTCTCCGCCCGGGCCCTCGCCGCCGCCGACCGGTGGGTGCGCATCCCGATGGCCCACGGTGTGGACTCGCTGAACGTCGGCGCGGCCGCCGCGGTCGCCTTCTACGCGGTGGCCACGGGCCGCCCGGAGAGCTGACTAGGGCGTGTTTCGAAAGTAGCGCCGTCCGCCCGTAGGGCGGGTCCGGCGGCGTCTGGTGCGTGCGATCGCAAGGCGGAGGGTCGCCCCGATACTGGGTGTATCGGGGTGATCCCGACAACGCGGCGAGCGTGCGTGCCAGGCGTCGCCGGACAGGCGGGACTTTCGAAACACGCCCTAGGGCCGCCGGTCCTGGCTCTGGCTCTGCCCGTGCCCGAGGTCCACGCCCAGCCCCCGGGCCGGCCCTTGGCAGCCCTGCGCCGCCGCGATTCCGAGCGCCACCAGCAGCGTCACCACCACGAAGACGACGAGCCGCTGCCGCAGCAGCCTCGGGTTGGCCGGACGCCGCCCCGTCGACGTCGTCCGGGGCCCGGGCCGGGTGCCCGGCCTGCCGTTCGTCCCGTTGGTGCCCTGCGGACGCCTGGCCGGCCGCGCCGTCCCGCGCGGCTGCTGCTGCACCGGTCGGCCGCCTCCGGTGCGGGCGGGGG
>NZ_JAAGNI010000145.1 GCF_010550605.1 Streptomyces sp. SID9727 | reverse complement strand
CCAGCCGGCGCCGGCGGACACCGCGCCGCACACCCGCCGCGGCCACCGCCGACCGGGCCGCCGGGCCGTCCGCCGACCGGATGCCCCGTACACCGGAGGCGGCAGGGGCTTCCTGGGCGGCCCTCCAGCAGGGCACCCTCAACGGCAGGAGCGTCGCCGGGCGGCCGCCCGCACCGGACACCGACGCCCCCGACCACCAGGACGAACAAGGAGACGACGAGAAGTGAGCGCCCCCAGCCCCACCTCAGGCGACCTCGCATGGGTGCTGACCCCGCTGCTTGAGCTGCCCGGAGTCCAGCACGCCGTGGTCGCCACCGGCGACGGCCTGGTCGAAGGCGCGTCCCCCGGCCTCGACCGGGCCTCCGGCGAACGGGTCGCCGCGATGACGGCCACCCTGCACGCCGCCGCCCGCGCCTTCACGACGGCTTTCACCAACGCCGAGGCCCCGCAACTGGCCCAGACCGTCGTGGAATCGGATCTGGGATTCGCCGTCGTCGTACCGGCCGGCCGCAACACCACCCTCGCCCTGTTCGCCGAACCCGGCGCCAAACTCGGCGACATCGCCTATCAGATGCAGGTCCAGGTCACCGCGCTCACCCGGGCGATGCACGCGCCCACCCGCCAATCGGACACCGCCGCCCGGCCATGACCCCCGGCCCAGCACGCCGTCTGATCCCCGCCTATCTGGTCACCGGCGGCCGGTCCCGCCCCGCCGGCCCCGCCCTCGACCGGCTCGCCGTACTCGTACGCACCGACGCGCCCGTGCCCGACGACGCCGGAACCCAGGCGCGCAGACTCTGCGACCTGCTGGAACCGGGTGCCCTCACCGTCGTCGAGTGCGCGGCCCACCTGGACCTGCCGGTCAGTGCCACCGTCTTCCTGGCCACGGACCTCGCGGCCACCGGACTACTGCTCACCCGACCGCCGATACCCAGTGCCGGGCAGATCGACAGGTCGCTTGTCGAGAGGCTGCTCGATGGACTCCGCTCCCTCCCCTGACCGGACCGGCGTCGGCTATCTGCCGGCCGCCGCCCGGACCCTGATGAAACTCGTCGTCACGGGTCCCTTCGGCGTGGGCAAGACCACCCTCATCCGAACCCTCTCGGAGATCGCCACCCTCCACACCGAGGAGGCGATGACCCAGTCCAGCACCCGTGTCGACTCCACCGCCGGACTCCCCGACAAGACCACCACCACGGTCGCCATCGACTTCGGCCGCCTCACCGTCCCCGACGACCTCGTGCTCTACATGTTCGGCACACCCGGCCAGGAGCGGTTCCTGCCGCTGTGGGAGGACATCGCCCGCGGCGCCCTCGGCGCACTCGTCCTCGTGGACACCCGGAGGCTCGCCGACTCCTTCGCCGTGATGGACATGGTCGAGGAGCAGGGACTGCCGTACGCCGTAGCGGTGAACCGTTTCCCCGACGCCCCCGCACACAGCGACGAGGTCCTGCGCAAGCACCTCGACCTGGACGACACCACCCCGCTCGTCCAGTGCGACGCGCGGGAGCGGCGCGGCAGCATCGACGCCCTGATCGCACTCGCCGAACACGTGCTGACCCGCATGCCGCAGCCCGAGGACGCCTCATGACCATGTACGCACCGCCGCCGCAGCCCCTCGCGCTGTTCGGCCCGGCCTTCGCGGCCGACCCCCAGGGCCACTACCGCGCCCTGCGCGAGCACGGCCCGCTCGCACCGGTGCGGATCGCACCCGACGTGGAGGCGCTGCTCGTCACGGACTACCAGGCCGCCATCGACCTGCTCCGCGACACCCACACCTTCAGCAAGGACCCCCGCGCCTGGCAGGCGACCGTCCCGCCGGACTCGCCCGTGCTGCCCGTGCTCGGCCACCGCCCCACCGCCCTGTTCAGCGACGGAGCGGTGCACGCCCGCTATCGCGAGGCCATCAACGACAGCCTCGCGCTCATCGAACCACACGTCCTGCGGGCCGAGGTCGCCCGCGTCGCCCGCCAGCTCATCGGCCGGTTCGCCGCCACGGGAAGCGGCGACCTCATCGCCCAGTACGCCCGACGGCTCCCCATGCACATCTTCGTCACCTGGTTCGGCGCCGATCCCAAGGACGGCGACCGGATCGTGGACGGGGTCGCCGGCATGATGAACTCGGCCGCCGACGCCGCCGCCGCGTACGCCGACCTGGTCGACGTCGTGACCCGCCTCGTCGCCGACCGGCGCGCCCGGCCCCGCCGCGACCTGACCTCGTACTTCCTCGCCCACCCGGCGGGGCTCGACAACGACGAGACGGTACGCCAGATCACCCTGGTGATGAGCGCCGGCAACGATCCGATGACCAACCTCATCGGCAACGCCACGCTCCACATGCTCACCGACGAACGCTACGCGGGCTCCCTGCACGGCGGCGCGATGACCGCCCACGAGGCGATCAACGAAGTACTGTGGCGCGACCCGCCGATCGCCAACCTGGCGGCCCACTACCCGCGCCACGACACCGAGTTCCACGGCGTACGGCTGCGCGCCGGACAACTCGTCCTGGTCTCCTACGCCGCCGCCAACTCCCAGTCCCCGCCGCCCGTCTCCGACGACGGCCTCCGGTCCGGGGCCAGCGCCCACCTCGCCTGGTCGGCGGGCCCCCACCGCTGCCCCGCCAAGCAGCCGGCCCTGCTCATCGCGATGACCGCGATCGAACAGCTCACCAGCCTCCTGTGCGACGCGGAGCTGGCCGTCGCACCGCACGAACTGCTGTGGCGTCCCGGCCCGTTCCACCGCGCCCTGGCCCATCTCCCGATCCGCTTCACCCCGCTGGACACCACCACCGCCGCTCCGAGCGGCTCCCTCACGGTCGCGGACCCGTCGGACGTCATTCCGGCGGCGGCAATCGATGCCTGAGCCGTGTCGCTCGTAGGCCGAACGGGTGAGGGAGGGGACAATCGCCCGATGAACAGTGAGCGCAGCCGGCACAACGCCGACCGATGTGCGGACGGGGTGGTCCGGTGAGCAGGTACGACAGGTACGACGTCACGGACGAGCAGTGGGAGGGGCTGGCCCAGGTCGTACCGCTGCGCAGCCGCAACGAGTGGCCCTCCCGGGTGGACCACCGCACCGTCCGGGACGAGCCGGAGCCCGCCGAGCAGCGGCGCATGGTCGTCCTGCGGGTCCAGGTGTTCGCGGATGCCCGCGAGGTCGCGGAGTACCTGGTCGCCCAGGTGCCGGTGCTGCTCGACCTGACCAGCGCGGAGGGCGAGGTGGCCAAGCGCATCCTGGACTTCGCCAGCGGTGTCGTCTTCGGGCTGGGCAGCGGCATGCACCGGGTGGACCGCAACGTCTTCCTGCTGTCGCCCGCCGGCATGGAGGTCGAGGGCGTCCCGGCCGCCGGGGTGCCGGGGGCGTAGGAGACGAGCCCGTGACCGAACTCGACGTACGGACCCTCCAGCGGCGGCTGGCCGCCTTCGCGGACGCGCGCGACTGGGGGCAGTACCACACCCCGAAGAACCTGGCCTCGGCGCTGAGCGTGGAAGCCGCCGAACTGGTCGAGATCTTCCAGTGGCTGACGCCCGACCAGTCGGCACGGGTCATGGAGGATCCGGTGACCGCGCCCCGCGTGGCGGACGAGGTCGCGGACGTGCTCGCGTACCTCCTCCAGTTCTGCGAGGTGCTGGGCATCGACGCCTTGGCGGCACTCGCGGCCAAGATCGAACGGAATGAGTCGCGCTTCCCGGTCCCGGGATCAACGGGCGGCCAAGATCGTCACTCTTCGGAGTGATCGATGTGTGCACACTCGATTGAGTGTCCACAGATTTCCGAAATCCTCTGGCGTTTCGGTGCGGTGGCCCTCACTGTGGGTAATGAACGTGGTGAGCGGGTTTTCCGCAGCGATGAGTGGGTCTTCGCGTCGAACGGGGGCAGTCGATGGAAGCGGAACGGCTGGTAGCGGTCATCAGGCAGGCGCTGGCGCAGAGCCGGGGCACTCCGGACATCATCGCCGAGGCGTGGCAGGCGCAGGCCCTGGCCCAGGCGGTCGGCAGCCGGCTGGCGGCGGGCGGTCCCAAGGAGCTGCGGGCCGAGGCGGGCGCCCTCAGCGAGATCGGAGGCAGGACCAGCGGCGCGCTCGACCACCCGGCGGCCCGCGCCGGGGTGGCCCGCGCGGCGCGGCTGACGGAGGTCGCCGATCCCCGCGCGGCCCTGACGGGCTTGGCCGCGCTGCTCGGTGAGGTCGGTATAGCCCTGGTCGGAGTGGCGTGCGAGACCGACGAGCAGGGCCTGTACTGGCAGTGCATGGAGGCGATCGACGCCGCCGACGAGTCCACGGACCGGGTCCGCTCCATGCTCCGTCTCCTCGACGAGCGCGAGCGCGAGCGGCGGGAGGATCTGGAGCGCGGCCGGGAGCGGGACGGCCCGCACGGGGTGCTGCACGGCCCGCTGGGCCCGGTGACCGGTATCCAATGAGCGGGCCCCCCAACGGCACGCCCCCTCCGGTACGCCCTTCGAGGACGCGACTCCACGCGGACGGCGCCCCCGGAGAAGAGGTAGCGGCGTGCGCGGGTGCAGGATGGAGGCATGGATCTCCGCATTTTCACCGAGCCCCAGCAGGGGGCGAGCTACGACACCCTGCTCACCGTCGCCAAGGCCACCGAGGACCTCGGCTTCGACGCCTTCTACCGGTCCGACCACTATCTGCGCATGGGGCAGGGCGACGGCCTGCCCGGCCCGACGGACGCATGGATCACGCTGGCCGGGCTGGCCCGCGAGACCAAGCGCATCCGCCTGGGCACGCTGATGACGGCGGGCACCTTCCGGCTCCCCGGCGTCCTCGCCATCCAGGTGGCGCAGGTCGACCAGATGTCGGGCGGCCGGGTCGAACTGGGCCTGGGAGCGGGCTGGTTCGAGGAGGAGCACACGGCGTACGGCATCCCCTTCCCGAAGGAGAAGTTCGGCCGCCTGGAGGAACAGCTCGCGATCGTCACCGGACTGTGGGCGACCGAGGTCGGCAAGACGTTCAGCTATGACGGCACCTACTACCAGCTGAAGGACTCGCCTGCGCTGCCCAAGCCGGCGCAGGCCAAGGTGCCGGTGCTCATCGGCGGACACGGTGCGAAGCGCACCCCGCGCCTCGCCGCCCAGTACGCCGACGAGTTCAACATCCCCTTCGCCGGCCTGGACGACTCCGAGAAGCAGTTCGGCCGGGTCCGCGAGGCGGCCGAGGCGGCGGGCCGGAAGCCGGACGACCTGGTGTACTCCAACGCGCTGGTCGTCTGCGTCGGCCGGGACGACGCGGAGGTGGCGCGCCGGGCCGAAGCCATCGGCCGCGACGCGGCGGAGCTGAAGGCGAACGGGCTCGCGGGGTCGCCCGCCGAGGTGGTCGACAAGATCGGGCGCTACGCGGCGATCGGGGCGTCGCGGATCTACCTCCAGGTGCTCGACCTGGACGACCTGGACCACCTGGAGCTCATCTCCTCCCAGGTCCAGTCCCAGCTGGGCTGAGAGCGGGGCCGCGATGACACCCGGGCCCGGCCGCCCTCTGGCCGCCGCGCTGGCCGAGGGCACGCTCGTCCTCGACGGCGGGCTCTCCAACCAGTTGGAGGCGCAGGGCTGCGACCTGTCCGACGCGCTGTGGTCCGCCCGGCTGCTCGCCGACGGACCCGGGCAGATCGAGGCCGCCCACACGGCATACGTGCGGGCGGGGGCCCAGGTGCTCATCACGGCCGGCTACCAGGCCAGTTACGAGGGGTTCGAGCGGCGCGGAATCGGGCGGGACGAGGCGGCCCGGCTCTTCGCCCGCAGCGTGGAGCTGGCCCGTCGGGCGGCCGGCGCGGTCGAGCGGGACGTCTGGGTGGCGGCCTCGGTCGGCCCGTACGGGGCGGTGACGGCGGACGGGGCGGAGTACCGGGGCCGCTACGGGCTCACCGTCCGGGAGCTGGAGCGCTTCCACCGCCCCAGGATCGAGGCAGTGGCCGCCGCCGGGCCGGACGCGCTGGCCCTGGAGACGGTGCCGGACATGGACGAGGCGCGGGCGCTGCTGCGGGTGGCCGGGGAGTACGGGCTGCCGGTGTGGCTGTCCTACACCGTGGACGGGGGCCGGACCCGGGCCGGGCAGCCGCTGGACGAGGCGTTCGCCCTGGCCCGGGCGCACGACGGGGTGATCGCGGTCGGGGTCAACTGCTGTGACCCCGCCGACGCGGAGGCCGCCGCGAGGGCGGCGGTCCGGGCGACCGGGAAGCCGGCCGTCGTCTACCCGAACAGCGGTGAGCGCTGGGACGCGGAGACGGGCGCGTGGACCGGTACCGCCACGTTCACCCCGGACCGGCTGACGTCCTGGCAGCGGGCGGGCGCCCGCCTGGTCGGGGGCTGCTGCCGGGTCGGGCCGGCGGAGATCGCGGAGCTGGCGGCGGCGCTGGACGGTGCGGCCGGGGATGCCGCGCGGGGC
>NZ_JAAGNI010000130.1 GCF_010550605.1 Streptomyces sp. SID9727 | reverse complement strand
GCCCCCGGCGCCGCGGCCACGGCGGCGGCCAGCGCGAGGGCGGCCAGGAGCCCGGTGGCCAGGGCCGAGGCGTGGGCGGACCGGCGCGGGGACCGCGGGGACTGCTGGGACTGCGGGGGCAAGGGGGTGCGGGGCATGACGAGCGCTCCTCGGTGAGTGCGGGGGCGGGCCGGGGGCCCGGTCTCACCGAGGACAACAGCCCGCACCGGCCTCACGTCACTGCCCAGCGCCGGGCCGGCCCCGGAAGTGTCAGGGCCTCCCGCAGGAGCGGAGGTAGTCGCGGGTGCGGCGGGCGATCGGGAGGGGCCGGTCCGGCGGGCACGGGTACATGTCCTGCTCGACGATGGCGAACAGGTCGACGTCCAGTCGGCGGGCGGCGGCGAGAACGGGCTCCAGGGCCGGGACCCCGCCCGGCGGCTCGCACATCACGCCGCGCGCCACGGCGGGCCCGAACGGCACCTCGGCCGCCACCACCTGGGCGAGGACCTCCGGGTCCACCTGCTTGAGGTGGAGGTAGCCGATGCGCTCGCCGTACGTCTCGATCAGCTCGACGCTGTCGCCGCCGCAGTACGCGTAGTGCCCGGTGTCCAGGCAGAGCGAGACCAGGTCCGGGTCGGTGGCGTCGAGGAAGCGGGCGACGTTCTCCTCGGTGTCGATGTGGGTGTCCGCGTGCGGGTGGACGACGACGCGCAGTCCGTAACGGTCCCGGACCTCGCGCGCCAGCCGCTCGGTCTGCGTGGCGAGGTGACGCCACTGCTCGGCGGTGAGGACCCGGTCCTCCCGTACCTCGCCCGTCTTGTCGTCGCGCCAGAAGGAGGGGATGACCACGAGGTGGCCGGCATCCATCGCCCGGGTGAGTGCCGCGATACCGGCGACATGTGCCCAGGTCCGTTCCCAGACGTCCGGCCCGTGGTGCAATCCGGTGAAAACGGTGCCCGCCGAGACGGAGAGCCCCCGGCTGCCGGTCTCGTCCGCGAGGCGGGCCGGATCGGTCGGGAGGTAACCGTACGGTCCCAGCTCGATCCACTCGTAGCCCGCGGCGGACACCTCGTCCAGGAAGCGCCGCCACGGCACCTGCCGGGGATCGTCGGGGAACCACACCCCCCAGGAGTCGGGCGCGGAGCCGATGCGGATGCGGGGCGATGCGGAGGCCGGGGAGGACGTCATGTCCCAGCCTCAGCACGCGCGGAGACGGGCGTCAAGGATACATCCGTATGTCCGTACAAATGATTGACGGTGATCCAAGCGGAGATGATCCAGATACAGGCACCCAGCCGAAGGGATGTCGCATGCCTGAGCAGCCGTACGACGTGATCACCATGGGGCGGATCGGGGTGGACCTCTACCCCCTGCGGACCGGTGTGCCGCTGGCCCGGGTCGACACCTTCGGGAAGTTCCTCGGTGGCTCCCCGTCCAACGTGGCCGTCGCCGCCGCCCGCCTCGGCCGGCGCACCGCCGTGGTGACCCGGACCGGTGACGACCCCTTCGGCGGCTATCTGCGCGAGCAGCTGCGGGAGTTCGGGGTCGACGACCGGTGGGTGACGCCCGTCGCCGCCTACCCGACCCCGATCACCTTCTGCGAGGTCTTCCCGCCCGACGACTTCCCGCTGTACTTCTACCGGCAGCCCAAGGCCCCCGACCTGGAGATCCGCGCCTCCGAGCTGGACCTCGAAGCGGTCCGGGCCGCCCGGGTGTTCTGGATGACCGGCACCGGCCTGTGCGCCGAGCCGAGCCGTACGGCGACACTCACCGCACTCCGCGCCCGCGACCGCTCCGGCACCACCGTCTTCGACCTCGACTGGCGCCCGGTGTTCTGGCCGCCGGACACCTCCGGGCCGAGTGCGTCCGCCCGTTACCGCGAGGCCCTGGCGTACGCGACGGTCGCCGTCGGCAATCTGGACGAGTGCGAGATCGCCACCGGGGAGCGCGAACCGTACGCGGCGGCCCGCGCCCTCATCGGGTCCGGCGTGGAGCTGGCCGTCGTCAAGCAGGGCCCCGCGGGCGTCCTCGCCGTCCACCGGGACGGGACCGTCGCCGACGTACCGCCGCTCCCCGTCGACGTGGTCAACGGCCTCGGCGCGGGCGACGCGTTCGGCGGCGCGCTCTGCCACGGGCTGCTGAGCGGCTGGGACCTCGCGGACACCGTGCGGTACGCCAACGCCGCCGGCGCCATCGTCGCCGCCCGGCTCGCCTGCTCCTCCGCGATGCCGTTCCCGCACGAGGTCGAGGCCGCGCTCGCCGAAGGCGCGGTCACCGCACACGGCGAAGGGGCATGAGCATGCGAGGCGAACCGGCGTACCACCTGCCCGCGGGCTCCACCGCGCACGGCCCGTACGCCCTGGACATCGGCCCGGACCTGGCCGGCTGGGAGCGCTCGGGCCTCCGCGTGCTGGAGCTGGAACCGGGAGGAGTTCACACACTTGTCACCGGGGAGAGCGAGTGGATCGTACTGCCGTTGACCGGCAGCTGTACGGTGCACATCTCAGATGAGATCTTTGAACTGCTGGGCCGTAGGAGCGTGTTCAGCGGCGTGTCCGACTTCGCCTATGTACCGCGCGACGCCCACGCGCAGATCGCCTCCGGCGCAGGCGGCCGCTTCGCCCTGGCAGGAGCGAAGTGCGAGCGACGACTCCCCGCTCGCTACGGCCCCGCGCCGGAGGTACGCGTGGAACTGCGCGGCGCAGGCGGCTGCTCCCGCCAGGTCCACAACTTCGCCGCCGCCGACGCCTTCGACTGCGACCGGCTCATCGCCGTGGAAGTCCTCACCCCCGGCGGCAACTGGTCCTCCTACCCGCCGCACAAACACGACGAGGACCACCCAGGCGAGGAATCCGTCCTGGAGGAGATCTACTACTTCGAGGTCGAGGACGGCGGCCTCGGCTACCACCGGGTCTCCCCGTCCCGGCCCGGCGGCACGGACGTGCTGGCCGAGGTCCGCGGCGGCGACGCGGTCCTCATCCCGGACGGCTGGCACGGCCCGTCCATCGCCCCGCCAGGACGCACCCTGTACTACCTCAACGTCATGGCGGGCCCCAGCGAGAAGCGGGAGTGGCTGATCCGCGACCACCCCGACCACACCTGGGTCCGCGACACCTGGCCGTCCCAGCCGGTCGACCCCCGGCTGCCGCTCCACGGACCGGAGGACCACGCATGACCGCGACGCCCGGCACCACCGGACCGGCCGGGGAGGCCACCCGCCGCCTCACCACCGCCCAGGCGCTCGTCGCCTTCCTCGCGCGCCAGTACGCCGAACGCGACGGCGAGCGCCACCGGCTGATCGCCGCCACCTGGGGCGTCTTCGGGCACGGCAACGTCGCCGGCATCGGCCAGGCGCTCCTGGAGACCGGCCCCGCGATGCCCTACCTCCAGGGCCGCAACGAACAGGCCATGGTCCACGCGGCCGTCGGCTACGCCCGCCAGTCGGGCCGGCTGTCCGCCCAGGCCGTCACCACGTCCATCGGTCCCGGCGCCACCAACCTCGTCACCGGCGCCGCCCTCGCCACCGTCAACCACCTCCCCGTCCTGCTGCTGCCCGGCGACACCTTCGCGACCCGCCCCGCCGACCCCGTGCTCCAGCAGCTGGAAGTGGCGTACGCGGGCGACGTCTCCGTCAACGACTGCCTGCGCCCCGTCTCCCGCTACTTCGACCGGATCAGCCGCCCCGAGGCCCTGATCCCGGCCGCGCTGCACGCGATGCGGGTCCTCGCCGACCCGGCGGAGACCGGCGCGGTCACCCTCGCGCTGCCGCAGGACGTCCAGGCCGAGGCGCACGACTGGCCGGCGGAGTTCTTCGCGGAGCGCGTCTGGCACGTACGCCGCCCCGCCCCCGACCCGTACGAACTCGACCGGGCCGCACGGGCCGTGCGCGCCGCCCACCGCCCCCTGATCATCGCGGGCGGCGGGGTGCACCACAGCGCCGCCGAGGACGCCCTCGCCGCGTTCGCCGCCGCCACCGGCATCCCCGTCGCCTCCACCCAGGCCGGCAAGGGCTCGCTGCGCCACGACCACCCCGCCGACGTCGGCGGCATCGGCCACACCGGCACCGCCACCGCCGACGACCTCGCCCGCACCGCCGACCTGGTCATCGGGATCGGCACCCGGTACACCGACTTCACCACCGCGTCCGCGACCCTCTTCCAGCACCCTGGCGTCCGCTTCCTCAACGTCAACCTCACCGGCTTCGACGCCCACAAGCTCGCCGCGGTCCCCCTCGTCGCCGACGCCCGCACCGCTCTCGACGCCCTCACCGCGGCCCTGGCCGGACACCGTACGGACCCCGCGTACGTCACCGAGTACACGGAGGCCAAGGCCCGCTGGGAGCTGCGCGTCGACGCGGCGTACGCCACGCCCGACCCGGAGGCCCGGCCCACCCAGGCCCAGGTCCTCGGCCTCCTGGACGAACTGGTCACCGAGGAAGACGTCCTCGTCAACGCGGCCGGTTCGCTCCCCGGCGACCTGCACAAGCTCTGGCGGGCCCGCTCCCCGCGCCAGTACCACGTGGAGTACGGCTACTCCTGCATGGGCTACGAGATCCCCGCCGCGATCGGCGTGCGGATGGCGGCCCCGGACCGGCCCGTCTGGGCACTCGTCGGCGACGGCACCTACCTCATGAACCCCACCGAGATCGTCACCGCCGTCCAGGAGGGCCTCCCCGTCAAGCTGGTCGTCCTCCAGAACCACGGCTACGCCTCGATCGGCGGCCTCTCCGAGGCGACCGGCGGCGAACGCTTCGGCACGGACTACCGCCACCGGTCGGCGGACGGGAACTTCACCGGCCCCCCGCTCCCCGTGGACCTCGCCGCCAACGCGGCCTCGCTCGGCATGCGGGTCCTGCGCGCCGGAACGGTGGGCGAGCTGCGGGCGGCCCTGGCCGAGGCCCGCGCCGCCGACCGGCCCGTCTGCGTACACGTCGAGACCGAAACGCCCGGCGACGGACCGGGGTCGCCCGGGGCGCAGGCGTGGTGGGATGTTCCCGTGGCCGGGACGGCCACCCGCCCCGCGGCGGTCGAAGCACGGAAAGAGTACGAACGACACAGCGCCGGCCGACGCCGTCACCTCTGAAGGAGCCACAGCATGAAGACCGTGAACCACTGGATCGGTGGCAAGACCGTCGAGGGCACCTCGGGCAACTACGGCGAGGTCACCGACCCCGCCACCGGCGCCGTCACCACCCGGGTCGCGTTCGCCTCGCCCGACGAGGCCGACACGGCGGTGGCCGCCGCGAAGGACGCGTACCGGACCTGGCGCGACTCCTCGCTGTCCGCCCGCACGGCGGTCCTCTTCCGCTACCGCGCGCTGCTGGACGCCCACCGGGACGAGATCGCCGCGCTGATCACCGCCGAGCACGGCAAGGTGCACTCCGACGCGCTGGGCGAGGTGGCGCGCGGCCTGGAGATCGTCGAGCTGGCCTGCGGGATCACGACGCAGCTCAAGGGCGAGCTGTCCACCCAGGTCTCGAACCGGGTCGACGTGTCCTCGATCCGTCAGCCGCTGGGTGTCGTCGCGGGGATCACGCCGTTCAACTTCCCGGCCATGGTGCCGATGTGGATGTTCCCGCTCGCCATCGCCTGCGGCAACACCTTCGTGCTCAAGCCCAGCGAGAAGGACCCGTCCGCCGCCAACCTGCTGGCCGAGCTGGCCGCCGAGGCGGGGCTGCCGGACGGCGTGCTCAACGTCCTGCACGGGGACCGGGTCGCCGTCGACGCCCTCCTGAACCACCCGGACGTCGCCGCCGTCTCCTTCGTCGGCTCGACGCCCATCGCCCGCCACATCCACGCCACCGCCTCGGCCAACGGCAAGCGCGTGCAGGCGCTCGGCGGCGCGAAGAACCACATGCTGGTGCTGCCCGACGCGGACCTGGACGCCGCCGCCGACGCCGCCGTCTCGGCCGCGTACGGCTCGGCGGGGGAGCGCTGCATGGCGATCTCCGCCGTCGTCGCCGTGGGCACGATCGGCGACGAGCTGGTCGCCCGCATCAAGGAGCGGGCCGCCCGGATCAAGATCGGCCCCGGCACGGACCCCTCGTCCGAGATGGGCCCGCTCATCACCGCCGCCCACCGTGACAAGGTCGCCTCCTACGTCACCGGCGCGGCGGCCCAGGGCGCCGACGTGGTCCTCGACGGCACCGGATTCACCGTCGACGGCTTCGAGGACGGCCACTGGATCGGCCTCTCGCTCCTCGACCACGTCTCCACCGACTCCGACGCCTACCGGGACGAGATCTTCGGCCCGGTGCTGTGCGTGCTGCGCGTGGAGACGTACGAGGAGGGCGTCGCCCTCATGAACGCCTCCCCGTACGGCAACGGCACCGCGGTCTTCACCCGCGACGGCGGCGCGGCCCGCCGCTTCCAGCTGGAGATCGAGGCGGGCATGGTCGGCGTCAACGTGCCGATCCCGGTGCCGGTCGGCTACCACTCCTTCGGCGGCTGGAAGGACTCACTCTTCGGCGACCACCACATCTACGGCAACGACGGCGTTCACTTCTACACCCGCGGCAAGGTCACCACGACCCGCTGGCCCGACCCGGCCGACGCCCCGGCGGGCGTGGACCTGGGCTTCCCCAGGAACCACTGACCCGCCGATACGGGCCGGGGCGCCGGCTCCGGCCCGCACTCAGCCCAGCTCCAGCACCCCGACCGTCTGGCCCCCGCTCGTCTCGCCCGTGGGCCGGAAGCCGAGCCCGAGGTAGAAGCCCTCGGGGCCGTCGTCGCCCGGGTGCCAGGTGACGTACATCCGCGTGCCGCCGCGCCGGCGGATCTCCGCGGCCACGCACCCGACCGCGAACCTTCCGTAGCCGCGCCCCTGTTCGCCCGCCGCGATGTTGAGGCGCCACAGCCCGGAGCGGATGTGGTGCTCCTTGTCGTCGTTCTCGAAGTCGATGTCCAGGAACGCCATGAGGAAGCCGACGAGCCGGTCCCCGTCGAGCACGAGCCGGGGCCAGGCGACTGCCTGATGCACGTACGCCTCCGCGAGGGACGTCGCGACCGGCTCCACCAGATGCTCCTGGTCGGGCCGGATCCTGAGCGCGATCGCGGCGTCGATGGTGCCGGCGGTGACCTCGGCAAGCCTCAGCGAAGTAGTCATACGAGAACGGTAGATGGCGAGGTCAAACGGTTTTGGGTATGCGAATGACCGCAGGGCCACTCCCCCGGAGTGGCCCTGCGGAGTTCTGGCGGGCGGTCAGCGGTCAGCGGTCCGAGGAGGCGGCGGCCTCAGCCGCGATCATGCGCTCCATGGGGACGACCCCGAAGCGGCCCGAGACGAGGAAGGCCAGCACCATCGTGACGATCATGAGCACCGTCCCCGCCCACACCATCGTCTCGACCGGCACGGTGTACGCCCCCACCGCCCGCACCGCGCACTCGGCGAGCAGCGCCCCGCCCCACACCGCCGAGAAGCGGGTCTCGGCCTGGCGGAAGGCGGGCGAACCGGCGGAGAGCCGTTCCCAGGCGGCCGTCTTGGCGGCCTCGCCCCGGGTCAGCCACGGCCGCAGGCCCGCCGACAGCATCGGCCGGCCGCGCACCGCCGACACCAGGAACGCCAGCCCGACGATGCTGCCGGCCCCGCTCTCCTTGAGGAGCATCAGCCGCGGGTCTCCGGCCACCAGACCCAGCAGCAGCGACACCACGTTGACCGACACCATCAGCGCCGCGAGGCCGTTGAGCCGACGCTCGCGCACCGCACCCCACACGGTGCGGACCGCCGGAATGACGCTGCTCCAGGCCAGCGCGGCGAAGGTGGACAACCCCACCGCCTTCAGCGCGTAGTACGCGGCGAGCGGCATCGCGACATCCACCAGCAGCGGCTTCAGGCTGTCCACGAGGGCCTTGCGGGGTGCGAGCGGAGTGGCGCCGGCCGGGGCGTCGACGGCGGGGGCGGTGAGTGTGGCGGCCGGGCTGCTCATGTCGGTTCCTCCCGTTCCGGCGGCGCCTTCGTGGCTCCCGCTCTCGACACGTACAGACTGCCGACGCGGCCCCCCTCCCCGGCAGAGCCGCGTGTACTGACCTCCGCATGACGAATGTCATGGCGTTCGGGCGCGGTGGCACGGCTCCGAGCGCGTGGCCGGGGGAAAACCGTTCGTCGTCCCGCGCCGCACGGTGCTGTGATGCTCGTATGACCGCATCCACGCCCGTATCCACCCCGCCACAGCACCAGATCCGCGCGCTCCACACCGCCGGCACCGTGACCGTCTACCAGGCGTACACCCCGTCGCTCGGGCTGCCCGCCGCCCGGGACGGGCGGTTCCCGGCCGCCTGGAAACGCGACCGCATGACGTGGATCAAGCCGAGCTTCCTGTGGATGATGTACCGCTGCGGCTGGGGGACGAAGGAGGGCCAGGAGACCGTCCTCGCCGTCGAGATCACCCGCGAGGGCTTCGACTGGGCGCTCGGCCACGCCGAACTCTCCCACTACGAAGGGGGCGTGCACCCGGACCGCGCGACCTGGCAGCGCGACCTGCGCCTGGCCCCCGCCCGCGTCCAGTGGGACCCCGAGCGCGACCTGCACCTGAACCGGCTCCCGTACCGCTCGCTCCAGCTCGGCCTGGCGGGGGAGGCGTCCCGGCGGTACGCGGACGAGTGGACGGTCTCGATCCGCGATGTCACCCCGCTCGCCCGGGAGATCCACGCGATGGTGCGCGCGGGCGGGACGGAGGCCGCGACCGCGCTGCTGCCCGCCGAGACGCCGTATCCGCTGCCCCAGGGCACCCCACTGCCCACCGCTCGGGAAGCCGTCTAGAGCCGCGACGGCCCTTCAGGTCCACCCCGTCAGCTCCACGATCTCCCGCGCGATGTCCACCACCGCGCGCCCGTCCGTCGCCACCCGCACGGTGTCCGCCGGGGCGTGCTCGTCGAGCAGCCGGGCCTTGCGCATGCTGCTCCTCAGCTCGTGCGCCAGCCCGGAGCCGATCTCGCGGCCGGTGAGCCGCTGCGCTGCCGTCGCGTCGGAGGCGGTCAGCAGGACCCGTACGCACCGCACCCCGGCCCCCATCGCGCGCTCGAACATGGGCGCCGAACCGGCCAGCACGCTCACCGTGTTCGTGTAGACGAGGCGGCGCAGGCCGAGGGACGCGTAATTGGCCCAGACCGCCGTCAGGTTGCGTTCCGTGATCAGGGAGCGCTGCGGGTCTCCGTCCGGCGCGGGATGCACGGCGCCCATGAAGTCGCCGTCCACCACCGCGTGCGCGGCCCCCGCCTCCCGCAACCGCGCCGACACCTCCCAGGCCACCGTCGTCTTCCCCACGCCCGCGCGCCCGCCTATGAGCAGTACTTCCGGCTGTTCCATGGCGGCAGCGTTCCAGAGCGCGGGGGCGTCGCGCGACGCGAACGGCGGTTCGGGCATACCGCGTCCGGAGTACGAGGGCCGCTCCCGTACGCCTTGAGGATGCCCGGGAGTTCCGCCCGGGGGCAGGCGGGACCGGGCGGCGGGACGCATAGGCTCGGCGCATGGACTCCCCCGAAGCGCGTACGTCCCGGTGGCGGCGGCTGCTGCCCCGCACCCGAGGCCGGTGGGCGGCGGCCGGCGCCGCGCTCCTCGTGCTCGCCGGCGCGGGCACCTGGACGGCGGTGGCCGACGACAGCGGCCCGGCCGTGCACCGCCAGGACCGGATGATGCGCGTCGACGGGGTCTCCCTGGACACGTCGTACTTCACGGCGGGGGGTGACGGGCGCCGGCCCGCCGTGCTCGTCGGCCACGGATTCGGCGGCAGCAAGGAGGAGACCCGGGCGCAGGCCGAGCAGCTGGCCCGCGACGGGTACGCCGTCCTCACCTGGTCCGCGCGCGGCTTCGGGAAGTCGGGCGGCGAGATCGGACTGAACGCGCCCGGCCGCGAGGTCAAGGACGTGTCCCGGCTGATCGACTGGCTCGCCGGCCGCCCCGAGGTACGGCTCGACGCCGAGGGCGACCCCCGCGTGGGCGTCACCGGCGCGTCCTACGGCGGCGCGGTCTCGCTGCTCGCCGCCGGGTACGACCACCGGGTCGACGCGATCGCCCCGCAGATCACCTACTGGAACCTCGCCGACGCGCTCTTCCCGGACGGGGTGTTCAAGAAACTCTGGGCCGGGGTCTTCGTCAACTCCGGCGGCGGCTGCGGCAACTTCGAGAAGGAGCTGTGCGACCTGTACGAACGGGTCGCCGTCAGCGGCAAGCCGGACGCCGCCGCGCGCGCCCTGCTCACCGAGCGCTCCCCGAGCGCCGTCGCCGGCCGCATCAAGGCCCCCGCGCTCATCGTGCAGGGCCAGACCGACTCCCTGTTCCCGCTCGGCCAGGCCGACGCCATGGCCAAGGCCATCGCCGCCAACGGCGCCCCCGTCTCCGTCGACTGGACGGCCGGCGGGCACGACGGGGGTGACATGGAGACCGGCCGGGTACAGAAGAGGATCACCGGCTGGTTCGACCGCTACCTGAAGGGGGAAGAGGGCGCCGACACCGGACCCGCCTTCCGCGTCACCCGGACCGGCGGCATCGACTCCACCGACGGCGCCGCCCTCACCCGCGGCGCGAGCAGCGACACGTACCCGGGTCTGCACAGCGGCCCCGAGGCCTTCCGACTGCACGGGCGCACCCAGAAGATCGGCAACCCCGCCGGGGCCAACCCGCCGTCGATCTCCGCCGTACCCGGCGCCGGCGGCTCACTCGCCCAGCTCTCCAGCCTCGGCGTCGGCGGCCTCGCCCTCGACTTCCCCGGCCAGTACGCCCGCTTCGACTCCGCCCCGCTGCCCGCCGCCCGCCGCATCACCGGCGCCCCCACGGTCCGGGTGACCGTGAAGGCCGACCACGGGGACGCGGTCCTGTTCGGCAAGGTGTACGACGTGTCGCCGGACGGGAGGCAGGTGCTGCCCGCCCAGCTTGTCGCCCCGTACCGGATCACGCCCGGTCAGCAGGGCAAGCCGGTCGAGCTGACCCTGCCCGCCGTCGACCACGAACTCGACGCGGGCCACCGCCTCCGCCTCGTCCTCGCCGCGACCGACCTCGGCTACGCGTCCCCGGCCGAGCCGGCCACGTACACCGTCTCCCTCGACGGGCCCCTCACGCTTCCCACCGCGCCCGGTCTGAGAACCGCCTCGGCCGCACTGCCCTGGTGGACCTGGGGGCTGCCGGCCGCCGCCCTGGTGATCGCGGCCGTCCTGCTGCTCACCGCCCGGCGCCGTACCGCGACGCCCGCGCCCGACCCCGCGCTCACCGACGTACCGCTCCAGATCACCGGCCTGTCCAAGAAATACGCCAAGTCGGCCCACGGGTACGCCGTGCGCGACCTCTCCTTCCGCGTCGAGAAGGGGCAGGTGCTCGGCCTGCTGGGCCCCAACGGCGCCGGGAAGACCACCACCCTGCGCATGCTCATGGGGCTCATCACCCCCGACGACGGCGAGATCCGCGTCTTCGGGCGGGCCATCCGCCCCGGTGCGCCCGTGCTGTCCCGGGTCGGCTGCTTCGTGGAGGGCGCGGGCTTCCTGCCGCACCTGTCCGGGCGCGCCAACCTGGAGCTGTACTGGAAGGCCACCGGACGCCCCGACGAGGACGCCCGCATCGAGGAGGCCCTGGAGATCGCCGGACTCGGTGACGCCCTGGCCCGCGCCGTGCGCACGTACTCGCAGGGCATGCGGCAGCGGCTCGCCATCGCCCAGGCCATGCTCGGCATGCCGGACCTGCTGATCCTGGACGAACCGACCAACGGACTGGACCCGCCGCAGATCCGCGAGATGCGGGACGTGATGATCCGGTACGCGGCCGGCGGCCGCACCGTGATCGTCTCCAGCCACCTCCTGTCCGAGGTCGAGCAGTCCTGCACACATCTGGTCGTCATGGACCGGGGCAGGCTCGTCCAGGCGGGCCCCGTCGCCGAGATCACCGGCTCCGGCGACATGCTCCTGGTCACCGCCGCCGACCCCCTCACCGAACCCCTCGTGGAGAAGGTCGCCGCCCTCCCGGGCATCGGCTCCGCCGTCCGCACCGACGACGGACACGGGCTCCTGGTCCGGCTCGACGGCGCGACCTCGCCGGAGCTGATCGCGGAGCTGGTCCGCCTCGACGTGCCGTTGACGGGCGTCGGCCCGCACCGCCGCCTGGAGGACGCCTTCCTCACCCTGATCTCCGGAGGCTCCGCATGAGCACCGCCGCCGGCCTCGCCGAGGCGCCCGAGGCGCCCGGCTACCGGGCCCGCCACACCCTCCCGCTGCGCGTCGAGGCGGTCCGCCAGCTGCGCCGGCGCCGGACCCTGCTCATGGGCGGGGTGCTGGCCGCGCTGCCGTTCGTCCTGATCACCGCGTTCGCGATCGGCGGCACCCCGGACGGCGGGCCCGACGGCGCCGGCCGGATCACGCTGATGGACACGGCGACCGCGTCCGCCGCGAACTTCGCCGCGACCTGCCTGTTCGTCTCGGCGGGCTTCCTGCTCGTCGTCCCGGTCGCGCTGTTCTGCGGCGACACCGTGGCCTCCGAGGCGAGCTGGTCCTCGCTGCGCTACCTGCTGGCCGCGCCCGTGCCCCGGGCCAGGCTGCTGTGGAGCAAGCTCGTCGTCGCGCTGGGCTTCAGCCTCGCCGCGATGGTGCTCCTGCCGCTCGTCGCGCTCGCGGCGGGGGCGGCGGCGTACGGCTGGGGGCCGCTCCAGCTGCCGACCGGGGGAGCGCTGCCGGCCGGGGACGCGGTGGTGCGCCTCGTGCTGGTCGTCGCGTTCGTCTTCGTGTCGCAACTGGTGACCGCGGGGCTCGCGTTCTGGCTGTCGACCAGGACGGACGCCCCGCTCGGCGCGGTGGGCGGGGCGGTCGGGCTGACCATCGTCGGCAACGTGCTCGACGCCGTGACCGCGCTCGGCTCCTGGCGCGACTTCCTGCCCGCCCACTGGCAGTTCGCCTGGGCGGACGCGCTCCAGCCCGCCATCGAGTGGGGCGGCATGGCGAAGGGCGCGGCCGTATCGGTGACGTATGCCCTGATCCTGTTCGCTTTCGCGTTCCGTGGGTTCAGCCGTAAGGACATCGTGTCCTGACCTTGACATTCCGCAGGTTCCGCGCGCGTCGTTGCCGCATCGACATCGTTCCGCAACCCTTTCGTCCGGTCCGGACCGCCCGTTCGCACGTCACATTCACCAGTGCTGACGTGACGACACAGGGGGTACGGGATGGAACACCGCACACGGAAGTACCGGCGCGGAGTGGGCCTGCTGCTCGCGGCGGGCGTCCTGCTCACCGGCTGCTCGGGGACGGACGGCGGGACCGGCAGGGCGACGTCCGACCAGCGGCGCGCGGGGGCGCCCGCACCGGCGTACACGGGCGGCGGGACGGACGGGGCGAAGAACGACGACGGGGGTGCGGACCGGCTCAAGGAGACCGCCCCGCCCGACTACCTCTCCACCTTCGCGCTGGACGTCGACACCGCCTCGTACGGCTACGCCCGCCGCACCCTCGCCGACGGCCGGCTGCCCGGACCGGAGAGCGTGCGGCCGGAGGAGTTCGTCAACAGCTTCCGCCAGGGCTACCACCGCCCGGAGGGCAACGGCTTCTCGGTCTCCGTCGACGGGGCCAGGGCCGCCGGCGAGGAGGACGGCTGGTCGCTGGTCCGGGTCGGCCTGGCCACCAAGGCCGCTCCCACCACCGGAGAACGCCCCCCGGCCGCCCTCACCTTCGTGGTGGACGTCTCCGGCTCGATGAACTCGCCGGACCGGCTCGGCCTGGTCAGGACCTCGCTCGGCATCCTCACGGACGAGCTGCGCGACGACGACTCGATCAGCCTGGTGACCTTCAGCGACGAGGCGGAGACCGTGCTGCCCATGACCCGGCTGGGCGGCCACCGGAGCAGGATCCGCGACGCGGTGGACTCGCTGGAGCCCGCCGCCTCCACCAATGTCGGGGCGGGCATCGAGCGCGGGTACGAGGAAGCGGTGGAGGGCCGCCGCAAGGGCGTCAGCAACCGTGTCGTCCTGCTCTCCGACGCGCTGGCCAACACCGGCGACACCGAGGCGGACGACATCCTCGAACGGATCGACTCGGCCCGCCGCGCGTACGGCATCACCCTGTTCGGGGTGGGCGTCGGCAGCGACTACGGCGACGCGTTCATGGAGCAGCTGACCAACAAGGGCGACGGCCACACCACGTACATCGCCGACGAGGAGCAGGCCCGCAAGGTCTTCGTCGACCAGCTCCCCGCCCACATCGAACTGACCGCCCGGGATGCCAAGGCGCAGGTCGCCTTCGACCGGAAGACCGTCGAGAGGTTCAAGCTGATCGGCTACGAGGACCGCGAGGTCGCCGACGACGACTTCCGCGACGACACCGTGGACGGCGGCGAGGTCGGCCCCGGCCACACCGTCACCGCCCTGTACGCGGTGCGCCTGCGCGACGGAGCCTCCGGCCATGTCGCCACCGCGACCGTGCGCTGGCTCGACCCGAAGACCCGCGAGCCGCACGAGAAGACCGGTTCGGTGACGACCGGGGCGATCACCGGCAAGCTCTGGGACGGCCGGAGCACCCGCCTCCAAGTGACGGCGGTGGCCGCCTACTTCGCGGAGAACCTGCGCGGCACCGGCCTGCCCGGCGCCCCGGGCCTCGGCGAACTCGCCGACCGGGCCGAGAAGCTGGCCACGACGACCGAGGACGCCTCGGTGACGAAGCTGGCCGACGCGATCACCCGCGCGGACCGGCTGAAGGGCGGCGCCGGGGACGGCGGGGGTGACACGGGGGAGGGGGAGATGGACTGACGGGAGGCGCCGGGGGAGCGGTCCGGCTCCCCCGGGGGCCCGGCGGCACAACCGGGTCACCATCCGACGCTGTGCGCACGTCCCGCGGTGTCTCCGTGGCCTCCACCGTCAACGCATCCCGCCGCATTCCGTCGGACCGGCTCTCGGTGGACCGCCGTCTGATCGACGAGCACTCCTCGGCCGAGGCGTTGACCACGTGAACCCGCACCGATGAGAGGGCGCGAGTGCCCTGCGAGCCACCGCGCGGTCCGGCCGGGGACTGAGAGCCCGGTGTTCACACCTTGCTCGCGACCACCATGTAGTTCTCGGCCTCCAGATCGAACGTGCTCGCTTCCGTCCGGAGTCCGGCCCGCTGCAGGCCGACTTCGAGTTCCTCGTACCGGTAGGGCCAGCAGGACAGCAGTTCCGAGCGGACGAGAACCAACCCGGTCGCGTCAACCTGCGCGATCGCGATCTCGATGTGGTGCTCCTCCTCCCAGTGCGGCGCGATCTCCCAGCGGTAGACCACGACGGCATCGCGACCGTTCCGGCGGACGAGTCGGTCACTGATCTCCAGCCGGGAACCTCTGGCCCTCACGAGTTCCCAAGTGCGGGAGGTGAGTACCAAGCGCCCGCCGGGGCGCAGAAGCCGTGACATCGACTCCAGAGCAGCACCCCTGCCTGTCGCGCCCGCGGCATGGTGAAGCGAGTTGCCGACGCAGAACACCATGTCGAACGTGTCGTCCTGGAAATGTTCGGGCAGCTCCTCCCAGTTCGCCCGTACGGCCTGGACGGATGCCCCGAACTCGTCGGACAACTCCGCAGTCCGACGAACCATCGCCTCGCTCGCGTCAGTTGCGACGACCCGCATGCCACGACCGGCGAGGCCAACCGCCAGCTGTCCCGTTCCGCACGAACAATCGAGGACGTGAGCGTTCGACGGCAGGAGATCGAGGACGTCGTCGAACGACGCAACGAATGCGGCTGGAGGTAACTTTGCATCCGAGATGAGGTATTCGTACACCTCGGCAAGCACGTCATAACCTGGCATGACCACTACCTCCGTCACGCGGCAGACTCACGGTAGGGCGTCAGTCCATCAGCGGGAGCAAGCCGGGCACCAATGGTTTTCGCATGGTTCCGAACTCGTCGGCTCGCCGGCGGGTGGAATGGAACGCGCTGTCGGTAGCGGCCTGGGAGGACCCGGCCACAGTGGACGAGGCGCTGCGTGCAGCGCACATCGCGCCTCGCCCGGAGGAGCGCGAGCCCATCAAGGCGGAACGGATGAAGCGGGAGATCCGCTGTTCCAGGGTGAGGGTGGAGAGCTGCTCGCGGGCTCCGTGATTCGCCGGGCGTGGCGATCGGCACACGCCGCGATCTCCACGCCCGAGCTGCCCGACGCCGGCCGATGACGAGCGCGGAGAACGTCTCCGTGGACTCTCCGTAGCCACCCGCAGGAACCTGGTGGCAGCCGGGCGGCCGCCGGACCGTCCTCCCGGCCACACGGGCCCGGTCCGGTGCTTACGTCGCCGCTACGCCTCGCTCGGTAGTGTGCCGCCGACCAGCGAAGAGGCCCTCCCGGTGGAGGGCCTCCCAGCGGTGCGGTCTGTGCGCCCCCGGCAGGACTCGAACCTGCGGCCAAGCGCTTAGAAGGATCGCCGACACACGTGGCCACTGTGAGGGTCACCGACCCCGTCGGTAGGGGTCCATGTACGGCTCCATGGACGGGCGGACCTCGTCCCGGACCGGGTCCATGAGGGGTCCGGGGGCGTAGTAGCGGGCGCGTGCCTTTCCATGGGGGACGAGCCAGCCGCGGGCCACGAGCTCCCGGATGTCGCGGATGGCTTGCTGGTCGCTGAGGTCGGCGTCCTGCTGGTAGACGGTGCGGCGCACCTTCGCGTCCGAGAAGGCAGGCAGCAGGGCATAGACCACCCGCTCGTCCATGCCTGCGGCCTCGACACTTTCGACCAGACGGGTCCAGGCCCGCGACATGACATCGAAGCGGCGCTGGGCCTGCTGGGCCTGGCGATGGTGGGCGGTCAGGCAGAACCGGATCCAGGGGCGAGTATCCCGCTCCGGGCTCCAGTGCGGTCCGCCCACCTCCTCCAGGATCTGGTAGTAGGCGTAGGTGTTCTGTCCCCGGCCGAGCCATTCCTCGATGGAGGAGAACTCGGGGGGCATCAGAGCCTCGCGGGAGAACACGAGCGTGGACAGAGCGCGGGACATACGTCCGTTGCCGTCCTTCCACGGGTGGATCTTGACGAGGTTGAGGTGGGCCATGGAGGCGCGGACGTGGACGGGGGCGTCGAGGTCGCCCTCGTTGAGCCAGTCGATGAACTCCGCCATCAGAACGGGGACGTCCGCCTGGCCCGGGGCGGTGTAGGCCGGGACGAGAGGGTCGTCGGGGCTGGTGACATAAACGGGCCCGTCGCGCCAGCGGCCGGGGCGTTTGTCGAGGTGGTGGCCCTGCAGCATGAAGTGCAGGCCGTTGAGCAGGCCGGCGTCGTACCGGAAGTCGTCTCCGGCGTCGGCGAGGGCCTGGATGTAGGTCATGCCGCGCTGGTAGCCCTCCAGCTCGGCACGGGTCTTCTCCCCGGTCTCCAGGGGTTCCTCGCCGGACATGAGGGCTTCCACGTCGTCGACCGTCGCCGCGTACCCCTCGATGGTGTTCGATCCGGCGATGGCGCGGGCGGTGAGATTGCGGCGCAGCTGACGGGTCCAGCGAGGGGTGGCGCGGAGCATGTGGCGCAGGGAGCCGCGCATGCTCTCGATCTCGTCGAGGGCTCGGCGGTCGTCGGCGTTCAGGGAGGGCGTTACGTACAGCATGACTCAATGACATGATAATTGTGTCACAGAGTCAACCTGGCGCTGATGTGATTCCTTGCCCTGGCCTGCAGCTCCGTCGCTGCTGTGGGCTTCTGGCTGTCGTGGACCAGGAATCCGGGCCCGCGGTCGTGGCGGAGGGTGATCGCTGCGGCCGTGAGATCAAGACAGAAGATCACCCTCTTATTAATTTAATGCCGATGCTGCCTTGACTGTCGACATGTGCGGAGATTTCCAAGCTGCTGGTGCCGGCTCTGATGGTGAGATATGCCTGCCGGTCCGGACCCGGACCTCACGGACGCGGCGGGGCTGACTACGGAGCCCGAAGGGGGGGCGACGAGGGGTGGGGCTCGTCTCAGTCGGGGCCCTGGGGCGAAGCGGTTCTCCGGGGCAGCGGCCGATACGCAGCCGCTGGCTCCGCGATCTGTGGGGCCCGGTGGCGGTGCCACGTCGGGTGGTTGCGCCGAGGCGGAGCAGCTTGAGTCAGCAGTCACGAACAGGGCGGGTGCCGCTTTGGCGCTCGCTCTGTTCGTGCCCGGTGGGTCATCAGAATGGCTCTGACCAGGTATTACTCTCTCGCGGCTAGAGGCAGACCGTGGAATGTTCCTCGAAATGGGGCAAAGTGTGCCCTCAGGCAACGAAAAAGCCCTCCGCAAGTGATCTCGCGGAGGGCTTGAAGCCGCCTCTGACCTGTACAAACGTGCGCCCCCGGCAGGACTCGAACCTGCGGCCAAGCGCTTAGAAGGCACGTGCTCTATCCACTGAGCTACGGGGGCTGACCTGCGTAAACGCAGCTTCCGGGCGCTGTCCCCCAGGGCGCGGGGGACACATGGGGGAATCGCTGATTCCCGGTGATCGGGGGACGCGAGCGCTCCCTGATCGGGCCGTACGTAGGGTCTCACATTATCTTCACGCCTCCGAAGCCCCTCGTGGAAACAATCCCGCACCTTGTCGGCGTTGTGGATCTCCTGACCGAGGAGGGGAAGGTGTCGGGCTTGAAGCTGTTCCACACGACGACTAGCGGCGTGACCGAGGTCGCGCCGCGTCTTGCTGCGGTCGAGGCGGACGTGCAGGATCTCGTCGAGGCGCACATGCAGACGATGCTGGGCGTCACGTTCCTCGCGAGCGAGTACGTGCTCGACTGTGTCGACAGCGGGCGGATCGACTCGCTCGGGTTGGATGAGAACGGCGCGCCTGTGATCGTCGAGTACAAGCGCGGCACGGACGCCGGGGTCATCAACCAGGGCCTCTTCTACATGGCCTGGCTGATGAGCCACAAGGACGCCTTCCGGAGTCTGGTCCGCGACCGGCTCGGGGTGACGGCCGCGTCCCAGATCCTGTGGAGCGCACCGCGGCTGATCTGCGTGGCCGGCGACTTCACCCGCTACGACGCGCACGCCGTACGCGAGCACCGGCACTCGATCGACCTGGTCCGATACCGGTACTTCGGCAGCGACCACATTGGTCTTGAGACCGTGGCGTCGGTTACCGGGCACTCGGCAGGTGCCAAGCGGGTACGCCGCAGCGCGCCGAGGGCGCCGGCGGTTCGGCGGCCGGGGAGCGCTATGGCTGAGCTGGCTGCGGCAGTCGACGAGGTCCTTGTCGGCCTGGGCGACGGCGTCACCCGGGTGCAGCGCAAGCAGTACCGCGCCTATCAGCGGCTGCGAAACTTCGCCTGCCTCATCCCGCCCCAGCAGACCAAGGTGCTGGTCTATCTGAAGGCCGATCCGACGGCTGTGGATTTGGTGTCCGGATTTACCCGGGACGTGAGCGGGCTCGGCCACCACGGCACGGGAGACCTGGAGGTTCAGCTGCGTACCGAGCGGGATTTGGAGCGCGCCCAGGACTTGTTCCGGCTGAGCTACGCCTCGGCGTGACGGCTCAGGGGTAGGGATTGCACCCGGTGCGGCGGTGCCGGTAGGGATCGTCGCTGTGCTGCCTTTCCTCGGGCGGTCAGAAGTGGCGGTGGAGCTACAAGTATTCGGCGGATCCCCGGTTTCGGTAACCGGGGATCCGCCGCTATATTGCCGCCCCGTTCTACCGAAACCCGCCGGACAAGGCGGCGTGCGCAGCCTGCACGCTCGTCCAGTAGTGGGCGAACTGTTCGCTGTTGAGCCTTCGGATCGCGTAGCCGGCGCACTTGCTGCACCAGCCTGAACCGCTCCAGTCGCCGTGTCCCGGGTCTTCCAGGTAGAGCGGGGCGAAGTCGCGGAGAGTGAGAAGGTCGTGCTCGGGGCTCAGCCACTTCTGGTGCATGCACAGCCCGTGCGATTTTCCCTCGTAGGTCCCTTGCGGGTTTGTTGCGTACACCTGGACGTCTGCCAAGGGCCCCAGGGGTTGGTTGCCGACGCTCCTTCCGGTCACCCCGTGTCGGTCCATGACGAAAGGCTGGCCGTCCGCGCTGTGCAGGAATACCCAGAGCGAGAATTGATCCCCCGGGACTAGCACTGCCAGGGAGGCTCTGTGCAGCAGTCCGTCGGTGTAGCGGTCTGCCTCGCGCATGAGGGCGGCTTCGCGGAGATCGGCCCCGGGAGGGGAATCGAGCCAGGCGTCGGGAATCGGGGTGCGCCGGGACGCCGGGTCTTCGCGGGCGAAGGTTTCGCGGCCGAATTCGACGGTGACCTTGCGGTAAGTGCTCTCGTCAGCCTGTGGGAGGGGCATGAGCCGATTCTCGCTGACGGGCTCGGCGCCGGTAGGCTCATTGGCCTCGGTTTGAACACTGCGAGACGCAGCATGGGGGCACCCGCCGGTCGTGGCGGGTGCCCCCATGCTGGTGGCGGAGTGGTTCAGCCGCGGACGATGTTCTCGGCCTGGGGGCCCTTCTGGCCCTGGGTGACGTCGAAGGTGACCTTCTCGCCCTCTTGGAGCTCGCGGAAGCCGCCGCCGGAGATGTTGGAGTAGTGGGCGAAGACGTCGGGGCCGCCGCCGTCCTGCTCGATGAAGCCGAAGCCCTTTTCGCTGTTGAACCACTTCACGGTGCCGCTGGCCATGCTGCATTCCTTCACATCATCCGAGTCCACTCCAAGGGGAGCGGCTCGGCATCCAAGAGCACTCCCGTCTGGAGTGCTTCAGACGCCATCTTGCCCCACGGTCCCCAGCGATGCCCTGGGCGAGCGCAGGCGACGATCTCGTGGACCCTAGAAGAGTCCCCGGTCAGGGGTGGATCTGCCGGGTCCCGGGGCATGCTGATGGTGCTGCTGTACGCAGTGGCCGCCGGCTCCGCCGATCCCGTATCCCCGTGACGGCGGAGCCGGTCGCAGCTCACTTGCGGGCGGGCGACTCGGGATCTGTCGCATCGCGGTAGGTGGCCTTCAGCGCTCTGCCCATCGGGCACATCGCCGGTGGGCCCGCGCAGCCCGCGCACTCCATCACGTGGTTCAAATACTTGCGGTACAGGTTCAGCGCTTCGCCGCGCTGGTCGTTGTCAGCCATGCTGTATCCCCGGTCAATCCCCAGCATTTGCCGCTTGCTGACAAGCATTCAGCAACGGGAGCGCACGCGGTGGCCGGATGCGCACAGTTGGCTCGAATGCAACCGTGTCGTCACCGATGGCGGTCCGGCCTCTGGTCTCCGTCTCGTGCTGCGTGGACCCCCTGGGGGCTGTCTTCCGGGTCAAGGGCTTGCTTCCTGCGGAGGTTGCTCGCGGCGGACGGCTTGGGCCCACTCCACCACCAGCGATTCGTATTCGCGTCGCCGCTGGCCGTTCAGGACGCCGCTGGTGCGCTGCATCAAGGTGCGGATCATTTCGTTCACTTCGGCAGAAGACCGTTGGGGTAAATCAGCTTCCGTTGCCGACACGTCGCGAAGAATAACCCTCGGGTGAACCTTTGGGCATGACATTGGTTGCGGTCTGCCGGCACCGAGGGGATGGAGCCTGGCCCGGTGTCCCGATGCTGGGCGAGGAGGTGACGGAACGGTCAGGGGGCTCATCGATCGTATGCCTCATTGCGCGGCGAGCAGTGGGGCGCGTGCGATGGCTGAAACGTTCCTTCTCCCTGGCGGGACGCTTTCGTCCTGCCGCGCAGCGCTCCGTTGCCGTCGCCGTTCGTGGAGATCTCACGCTGCACGGCGGGTGAGGGCGATGCGTGAACAGGGGGCGTCTGGGGCTGCATGCTCGGACAACGACGAGCAGGTCAGAACGGCACGCGCATGATCACCTGGCAGTCCTGGACGGTGGGTGGTTCACCCGGATGCGCCTGGTGTGAGGGGCGACGAGGCCCCGAGCGGGGTCCGGGCTCGGAGGCGTCGCCATCCAGCATGGCCCGGTGTTGTGGGTATGCGGGCGGGATTCGGAGAAATCGGCGGCGGGCCCCAGGGGGATGCCTGTGATGGCTTCAGCGTGTCCTGGTTGGAGCAGGGGCCCGCAGGGGTGCAACGGGAGATGCGGTACGCAGGCGGCTCTGCGGACCGGTGACGGAGCGCGGCCCGTTGGAACAGGCGGCCATTTCGAAGGCTACGTCCTGGAGCACGGCGGCGGCTGTGTGTGGGGAGAAGTGCAGCGTCCACCCTGGACTGTCGGGCGTCCCGTCTCCCCAGAAGGTCCAAGCTGGCAGGTGGGACTGCTGGGCGTTCGCCGCGAGGGCGTCGAACTGGAGGCCGCTGAGGTGATCGCTCGGTGCCTGCCAGCGGAAGAATCGGCCGTCGACGGCGAGTTCCCAACCGGCGTCGGCCAGTGGACGGGTGGCCTCCTGGATGGTGGTATGCGCGATCTCACTGCCGGCTGCGATCTTGGCAGCGTCTGCGGAGGCAAGGCTGCCGAGCAGTACCCGCATGATCTGCACGGGGGTCGTGGTGCTTGCGGCGGCGTGCCACCGGCGTTCGCCGACCGGACTTTCGTACGCGGCGATCTTCCACTGCGTATCGCCGGGTTCGGCCTCGTGGACGAACTCGGCGCGCAGCACGAGGGATTCGTGAACGGCGTGCGTCGTCTCGTCTGACCAGGTGCGCCACTTCTCCCACGTTCGGTTCGCTTCGACGAAGCCGGTGAGGAGCGTCTCGTGGTCGCCCATCCCGTCTGCGTCGGTCCTGGCGGAGTCGGCCGCGCTCGTGGACGGCTGGACTTCGGCGTCGTGTTCAGGAGCCGGCGGGGTGCGTGCCTGCTCGGCTTCGAGTTCAGTGTCCGTGGCGGGTGCCGGGCCGGGGCGCACGCCGTCGTTGTAGAGGCGCTCGAAGTCGGCGATGGCCGTGGCGGGGTCGTCGTACTGTCCGGCTTCGACGCGGAGGTGGTTTTCGCCGTGGAGGTGGACGCTTGGGCCGTCGCGGAAGGTGCCGACGGCGACGGTGGTCCAGCCGTCGTGGGCGTGCGCGTGGATGATCAGGCGGCCGGAGCGTATGTCGTCGTAGATCTTCTGGGCGTCGTTGGATACCTCGCGGATCTCGTCCCGGGTGCACCAGGGCATGGGGTAGTCGGCCCAGGTCCATTCCGTGTCGATCTCTTCGCGGAGCCGGGGCGTGATGTCTACGGTGACGCCCTCGGCGCGCAGGACGTGCGCGGCCTGATCGGCGTAGTAGGGCTCCTCGCGGTCGATGCGGGCCATGACCATCGTCGTGTCGTCGAGGGGCTCGAATCCGTGAAGGGCGAGCAGGGCCCGCACGGTATGAGTGGGGGTGCCGGTGATGGTGGCGGTGACGGCGCTGGGGCGGCCGTTGAGCAGGTCGAGGCGGAGGTGCAGGTCTGCTGCGGGGGTGGGCAATCTGGTCTCGTTTCACGGCTCCGGCCGGCGCAGGACCGGCCGGAGCGGGTGGGGTCAGCGGAGTGCTCGGGCGGTGGGAGCCGTGGTGCGCGGCGGTGGGCCGGCGCGCGAGACCGCCGGGCCGCGGGGCGCGCGAGGGGGTGATGGAGGGGTGGTGCTGCGCTTCCAGCGGGTACGCAGGGTGGTGAGGTCGGCCAAGGCGCGGCGGCTGCCCGTGATCAGCTGGTGCGGGGTGTTGGCCGGGTCTTGGGCGTAGGCGGCGATGCGCGTGCCGACCTCGACTGCGCGTGCCAGCAGGGCGCGCTGGAGCACCCGCTCGCCCCAGTATTCGGCCGAGCCGACGGGCGTGGAGACCAGGTCGATCAGGTCGCGGGGATCGAGGCCGCCGGAGAGGAGCCCGCGGTGCTGGGCTTCCCAGAGCACGGTGACCGCGTCCACGGGCTCCCCGTTGTGGACCAGGGCGGTCAGGCACTGCCAGAGCGCGGCGTGCAGCGGCAGGGTGAAGTCGTCAGGCTGCAGCCAGCGCATGTCCGTCAGGTCTGCCGGGTGCGCGGTGGCCGTGGCGAGGAGGAGCCGTTCCTCGTCGATGGCTTCCTCGCCGTGGTGTTCCGCCCGGGTAGCGCGTACGACGGTGCGGGGCAGCGAGCCGGGGTGTGAGGCGAACTGCCCGGCGAGCGTGTCGAGGAACTGGCCGAGCGTGTCGGCGTGGGCCAGGGTGATGGCCGCCGGGTTGGGCAGGGTGGTGTCCGTGGCGGTCTGGACGAGGCGCTCGGCGTGCGTGAGCACGGTGCGGCGGGCGTGGTCGGCCTGGACCATCCGTCCGTACGTCGGCGCGTGCTTGGGCCAGGGACAGACCTGGATGAGGGTGTGGAGGTAGGAGGCGGTGAGCCCGGGAGCGTGCGGGCGGGCCGCGTTGAGTACGGCGTTCAGCCAGGCGGGGCTGGAGCGGTGCGCGTCCGGCTCGGGCGGCGGAAGATCGCGCATCGCCTGCCACAGGGCGCCGTGGGCGTGGTTGCTGAAGTGGCCTGCGTCCAGGTCGCCGACGTCGTGGAGCCGGTGGGGTTCGAGGAGGAGCGCGCCGAGCAGGGACTGCTCGGCGTAGTGCACGGGGCGCGGCGCATGCACGTCCTCCATGTCGTCTTCGTACGGGTCGGACTGGTTCTGGGCCATCAGGCGGCCAGGGTGAAGTCGTCGGGATGCAGGGCCTTGCCCAGGTGCGGGGCCAGGAGGTGGGCGGCGAGCCGGGGCGGCACTGCGTTCCCGATCTGGCCGAAGACCTGGCCCTTGTTGCCGGCCCAGGGGTAATCAGCAGGGAAGGTCTGGAGGACCCCAGCCTCGTTCGCCGTGATCCGAATGGACTCGGGCACCGGCTGCTGGTCCGTGGGGTTGCTGGGCGCGGGTTCGGCGATCCAGACGCACTCGTTCGCGCGGTGGCCGAAGAAGAGCGTGCCGGCCGGTTCCTGAACGGAACGGACGGTCGCGTTGGCCTGGTTGTTGCTGCGCAACGACCACGCCCACCGGTGCGCCTCCCCGGTGAACGTCGGCGCGGGCGCATGAGCAGGCCGGTCCTCTCTGGCCCCGTGACGCGCTGTCCACCCCGCTCCTTCACGGCGGGACTGCAGGACCACGTCGCTCTGGGGCTTCCACGTTCCGCGGTCGCGCGCATCGCTGAGCGCCTTGCGGGAGCCGGAAGGGAACGGTTCCGGGCCTCCTCCCGGCCCGCCGCCGGCGCACACGGTCGGGACGGGGCGGTCGGTGGCGCCCCAGCCGAGCGCTTCGGCCATGGACACCCACTGCGCGCGGCCCGGCCCGAACAACGACTCCGGCTCGGCGGTCTTGGCGTGGGTGGGCGGTGGCGGCTCGGCGGTGCGGGTGCGCGAGGCGAGCAGGATCGCCCGCCGCCTGGTCTGCGGCACCCCGTAATCGGCCGCGTTCAGGATGCCGGTCCATACCGAGAAACCCCAGCTGCGCAGGATCGCGGCGTACTGGCGCCACAGCGGCAGTACGTCGGGGACCTCCTCCATGGCGATCCATTCGGGCTGGCCGTGCTGGTTGAGGGCGTGGAGGTAGCGCATGGGTTCGGCGGCCAGCAGGGAGCGCTCGTCCTGGCAGGAGGTAAGGAGTTGTGCGCGGGTGTCGCGGCCGGTGGCGAGGTCGGCGACGGCCTGGTGGACGAGGGGCTGGTCGAGGAGCCCGAGGCGTTTGCCGGCCATCGACCACGCCTGGCAGGGCGGGCTCGCGATGAGCCCGGTCGTCTTGCCGAGGAAGGGCCACACCGGATACATCGCAACGTCAGTGCGGACGGTCAACTGGCCTGCTGCGGCCCGGGTCTTGCACGCCCACGCGTCCCATTCCAGGCCGATGTCGCGTACACCGAGGATGGCCAGTGCGTGACTCCAGCCGCCGGGCCCGGCGAACAGGTCGAGCACGATCATGTGGCCAGCCCGAAGTCATCCCGGTTCAGGTCCGCGTCGCCGCGGCAGGCCCACGGGGAGCAGCCGTCCGTGACCCCCTCTTCCAGCTCGGTGGTGTCCTCGTCGCTGCCCAGTTCCTGCTGTAGAGCGGCCCATTCGGCGGCGGTAACGTGGTCGATAGGCGCGTCAGCGAGGGGCACGCGTGAGCGGTGCAGGAAGGCTTGGCCGAGCAGGCGGTTGCCGCTGGCGTTCGCACGGGCGTTTCCCTGCCGGATGGCGGCATCGAACTCGACAACGTCAGCCCATTCCTCGGGCGAGGTGTCGCGGATGTGGCGCCACTGCGCGTTGCCGTGGAACGGGCACCCCAGGCAACTGCTCTTGGGAGTGTCGGCGAGGCCCAGTTGGGACAGGTAGCGGATGCAGTCGGTGCGCGACCAGCCCATGTCGATGAGCGGGTGCCGGTTGCGCATGTACTTCACGTCCGCGTCCTTGGCGCGGTGGAACTCGTCGGTGGAGATGCCGACCCACTGAGCCTTTTCCAACCTCACGCTGACGCGTGGTGAAGGACGAGGACGGCTTGGACGATCGCTGTGATGCGGTTGGTGCTGCAGCGCAGCTTCCGCAGGAGGCGCCAGCCCTTGAGGGTGGCCATGGCCTGCTCGCCGAGGCAGCGGATCTTGGCGTGGGTGGTGTTGTGGCGGCGCTTCCATCTCTTGAGGCGGCGGCCCCGGAACGGGACCCGGACGGGTCCGCCGGCGCCTTGGTACGCCTTGTCCGCCCAGCACCTGAGTCCTGCTTCGGTGAGGGCTTCGATGATCCCGTGATGTCGCGCGGCGGTCAGGTCGTGGGTCGAGCCGGGCAGCGCCGGTGAGGCCCAGAGCAGCCGTCCGAACGGATCGGTGAGGACCTGCACGTTCATGCCGTGGCGCTTGTGCTTCCCGGAGTAGTACGGGGTGTCGGCGGCGATGCGGTCGATCGGCAGGAGGGTGCCGTCGAGGATGACGAACGCCTTCTCCCGGATCGTCCGCATCGCCTCGTCCAGGGACGGGGCAAGGCCGGCCAGGGCCTCGACGACTTCGCGTATGTAGCGGTAGACGGTCGCGATCCCGACGCCGAACCCGGCGGCAAGCTGGGCGTAGGTGTCACCGCATCGCAGGTGGGCCAGGGCGAGCAGGGCCTGTCGCGAGGCGGGAAGGCGTCGCCAACGCGTCCCGATCTCCCGCCGCCTGGCCTCCAGCCGTCCGGTCAGGAACCGCAGGGTGCGGCTGGACAGATCAATCGCCGACGGGTAGACAAGCACATGAAGCTCCTGGCAGACACGGGTGATCTTGGTCGAGAACCCGTCTACCAGGGGCTTCGTCGTTGTGCAGACCCGTCCAACTCGCGGTCATCGTCACCAGCTTGGAAAGAGCTCA
>NZ_JAAGNI010000120.1 GCF_010550605.1 Streptomyces sp. SID9727 | reverse complement strand
GCCCTGATCGCCGCGCACGGGGGCGACGTGCTGCTGCCGCGCCCCTGCCCCGCCTCCTGGATCCCGCAGGCCAGGCTGCTCGGCCGGCCCGCCTACCAGGTCCCCACGCCCGCCGAGTGCGGCGGAGTGCCCGACCCGTACGCCCTGCTCGAAACCGTGCGGCGGGTGCGCGCCGAGGGCGGCCGGCCCAGGCTGCTGCTGCTCTCGGTGGCCGACGACCCCACCGCCACGGTCGCCCCGCCGGA
>NZ_JAAGNI010000097.1 GCF_010550605.1 Streptomyces sp. SID9727 | reverse complement strand
GGGCGGCGGGGGCGCTGCTCGGCTGCGCGACGGCCCTCGCCGGGCTGGTGTACTTCGCGGCCGCCGGTACGCTCCTGGGCCCGCTGCTGCTGTGGCCCCGCACCCGGGTCCCCGCGCGCCGCCTCCTGGTGGCGGGGGCGAAGAGGCTGGCCGAGGTGGAGCGGTGGCGCCGGACCTCCCTCTTCGGCGACCGGTTCCCCGCGCACCGCGCCTCCGACCAGCAGGTCCTCCGCTATCTGGCCGGCCGCGTCTCCTCGGGGCTGCTGTGTGCGGTGGTGACCGCGCTGCTCGGGTTCGGCCTGGTGCTGGCCGGGCTGCTCGCCGCGGGCGTGGCCCGTGGCACGCTCGGCTGGGGCGAGTTGCTGACCCAGGCGGTCCTGGGCTCCGTCCTGCTCTTCCTCGACGCGCAGGGGCTGTTCTCGCTCGCCGCGCTGGACGCCCGGCTCGCCCGGGAGTGCTTCGGGCCGGACGAGCGGGAGTTGCTGAGGCGGCGCATCGGTGAGCTGGCGGCCAGCCGGGCCGCGGTGGTGCGGGCGGTGGACCGGGAGCGGCGGCGCGTCGAGCGCGATCTGCACGACGGGGTCCAGCAGCGCCTGGTCGCGCTGGCGATGCTGCTGGGCCGGGCCCGCCGCGCCCGGAACGCCGGCCGCGCCGACGCACTGCTGGCACAGGCGCACCGGGAGGCGGGCGAGGTGCTCGCCGAACTCCGCGAGGTGGCCTGGCGGGTGTATCCGACGGCCCTGGACAGCGTGGGGCTGCGGGAGGCGCTGGGCGGGGTGGCGGAGCGCTGCCCGATCCCGGTCCGGGTGGCGTACGAGGTGTCCGGAGAGCTGCCGTCGCCCGTGGAGACGGCCGCGTACTTCGTGGTGTCCGAGTCCGTGAACAACGCCGCCAAGCACTCGGGGGCCCAGGGCATCGTGGTGGGCGTGGCCCGGCGGGACGGCGTGCTGACCGTGCGCGTCCGGGACGACGGGCGCGGCGGCGCGGACCCGGACGGCGGCGGGCTGGCCGGACTGCGCGGCCGGGTCGCCGCGATCGACGGCATGCTGGACGTCCACAGCCCCACCGGGGGCCCCACCACCGTGACCGCGGAGCTGCCGTGCGTGTGATTCTCGCCGAGGACTCGATCCTGCTCAGGGAGGGCCTGGTCCGCCTGCTCACCGAGGAGGGCCATGAGGTCCTGGGCGCGGTGGGTGACGCGGAGTCGCTGCTGTCGCAGGTCGCGGCGCACGCGCCGGACGTCGTCGTCACCGACATCAGGATGCCGCCCACGCACAAGGACGAGGGGTTGCGCGCGGCCGTGGAGATCCGGGCGCGGCGGCCGGACGTCGGCGTGCTGGTGCTCTCCCAGTACGTGGAGCGGAACTACGCCGCCCGGCTGCTCGCCGAGAACGCGGAGCGGGTCGGGTATCTGCTCAAGGACCGGGTCGCGCAGGTGGAGGAGTTCCTGGACTCGCTGGAGCGCATCCACGCGGGCGGGGCCGTCTTCGACCCGGAGGTCGTACGGCAGTTGGTCATCCGCAGCACGCACGGTGATCCGCTGTCGCGGCTGACCCCGCGCGAGCGTACCGTCCTGGAGGCGCTGGCGCAGGGCCACACCAACGCGGCCATCGCGCGGAAGCTGCACATCTCGCTGAGTGCCGTCGAAAAGAACCTCAACGCCGTCTTCGACAAGCTGGGCCTCGCGCACACCACCGGCTACAACCGGCGTGTCCTCGCCGTGCTGCGCTACCTGGAGGCGTGAGTCCTCAGTGCCAGCCGGCCGAGCCGGGCGGGTCGCAGAGTTCGAGGACGACCTCGCCCGCTACGGAGGTGCGGCCGCCGGCCGGGCGTACCCGGTCGCCGACGTTCACGAGGTGCGGGGCCGCGCCCACGATCCGGCAGCGGTAGACGAAGCCCTCGGGGAAGCGGACCAGGGACTCGTTGCGCATGATGCGCGAGTAGCGGTTGACGACGTTGGAGCGGATGACCACGCCGTGGCCGTCGCTGTGCGCGGACCGGAGATCGCTCGACGCGCAGACGGGGCACAGGAGTTTGCGGAAGGAGGCGGTGTGGCACCAGCGGCACACCTGGTAGACGAGCCCTTCCTGGCTGTCCGCTTCCGCCGCGTCGCGAGCCGGCCGCCCCATCACGTCGATTCCGGTACTGAACACGTTCCGCCTCCCGCGCTCGACTCGGTGCGCCGCACCTTCGACGACGGCACACCGGCACCGTATGGCACTTAGTTCCAGGAGTAAAGGCACTGAGTGCCGCAACATGTGGCCGGGGCCTCAGGCGGTGCCGAGCGCGGACTCGATGTGCTGCACCACGCGCCACATCGGTGCGCCCTTGCGCGCGACCATGACGATCACCTCGTCGTCGCCCGCGGAAGAGGTCACGGCGGCGGATTCCGGCTCCGGCTCCGGTGCGGGCGCGACGGGCCGCGGCTCCGCCCCGCCCCACACCGCGCGCACCAGTTCGAGGGCCCGGTCCACCTCGGCCCCCGCGTCGCCCTCGCCGCCCGAACGCAGCCAGGACCGCAGCCCGTTGTTGTGCGCGGCGACCACCGAGGCGGCGATCACCTCGGCGCGCAGCGCCGCGTCGGGTCCGGCGTCCGGGTCCCCGGCCCAGCGCCGCTCCAGATAGCCGGCGAGGGTCCGCTCGTAACGGCGCACCACGGACAGTTCGTACGTGCGCAGCCCGGGCACCTCGCGGGTGAGCCGGTAACGCTGCACGGAGAACTCGGGCTTCTCCGCGTACATGCGCAGCACCAGCCGGGCGCCGTCGCACACCGTGGCGACCGGGTCCGCGCCGTCGGCGTCCGCCAGGAACGCGGTCATGTCGGCGAGGCACCGCTCGTGGTCGGGGAAGACCGCGTCCTCCTTGGACGGGAAGTAGCGGAAGAAGGACCGCCGCCCGACCCCGGCCCGCGCGACGATGTCGTCCACCGTGGTCCGCTCGAACCCGCGCTCCAGGAAGAGGGCGAAGGCCGCCTCGGCGAGCACGTCACGCATGGGGGGCTTCTTGGCCGGCCGGCGGTCTTCGGTCATGCCGGAAACGTAACACCGAAAGCAGTCCCCTGACACCGGGTACCTTTACGAAGGGTACTGAGTGCCATAGGATTCCCGCAGGACACCACCAGGTACAGGGAGAGCCGGCGTGAGCTTGAGGATCGTTGTCTGTGTGAAGTACGTGCCCGACGCGACCGGTGACCGGCATTTCGCCGATGACCTGACGTTGGACCGTGAGGATGTCGACGGTCTGCTGTCGGAGCTGGACGAGTACGCGGTCGAGCAGGCGTTGCAGATCGCGGAGGCGGCTGACGACGCGGAGGTCACCGTGTTGACGGTGGGTCCGGAGGATGCCAAGGACGCGTTGCGCAAGGCGTTGTCGATGGGTGCGGACAAGGCGGTTCACGTCGAGGACGACGATCTGCACGGTACGGACGCGCTGGGCACGTCGCTGGTGCTGGCGAAGGCGGTCGAGGAGACCGGGTACGACCTGGTGATCTCGGGGATGGCGTCGACGGACGGCACGA
>NZ_JAAGNI010000079.1 GCF_010550605.1 Streptomyces sp. SID9727 | reverse complement strand
CCGAGGCCGAGGCGGCCCTCCTGGCGTGTTTCGGCAGCCCGGCCTGGGCGCGGCGCCTCGCCGGCCACCGCCCCTACCCGGACGCGGAGGCGCTGCTCGCAGCGGCGGACGAGGCGGCCTACGACCTCTCCCCCGGCGAGCACGCCGAGGCGCTGGCGGCCGAGGTGTCCCCAGGGCTGCGGCCGGACGCGCCGCGCTCCGCCCATCTCGCGCTGGCCGCCGCCCACGCCGAGTACGAACGCAAGTTCGGCCACGCCTTCGTGATCTGCCTGGACGGCTATCCGCCCGCCGAACACCCCGACCAGGTGCTGGCCGGCATCCGGACCCGGCTGGCGCACGGGGAGGACCGGGAGCGGGCGGTCGCGGCGGACGAGATGCGGCGACTCGCCCGGGGCCGCCTGGCCGCGTTGATATCGAGTCGGTAACGGGTTGGGGCCGGGCCGCGCGGCCCGGATTCCCCGGCACTGAGGGGCCGGAGAGGGTCGCGGAGGGCTGTCCATAGCCCGTCCGTGCCTGTTTCGTTGCCACTTTGATCACACCGGAGGGCCCCGCGCGATCGAACCGACAATCCGTCGCTACGATGGCCGGGGCCGGTGGACCGTACCCGGCCGGGTCAGACCGACAGTCAAGCCGGCCGACCCCAATCCCCGCTCCCGGAGGGTTCTTCCGTGCCGGCTGGAACGCTGTACCGCGGCCGGGAAGGCATGTGGTCCTGGGTGGCTCATCGAGTCACCGGTGTCCTCATTTTCTTCTTCCTGTTCGTGCATGTCCTGGACACCGCCCTCGTCCGCGTCTCCCCCGAGGCGTACGACGACGTCGTGTCCACGTACAAGACGCCGATCGTCGCGCTCCTGGAATACGGCCTGGTGGCCGCGATTCTCTTCCACGCGCTGAACGGTCTGCGCATCGTCGCCGTGGACTTCTGGGCCAAGGGCCCGCGCGTGCAGAAGCAGATGCTCTGGACCGTGCTGGGCATCTGGATCGTGCTGATGCTGGGTGCCCTGTACCCCGTCCTCGGCCACGCCGTACGCGAACTCTTCGGGAGCTGAGGCCCATGTCCACCGAGACTTCCGCGATCGGCGCCGTCGAAGGCGGTTCGCTCTACGACGTCGACAACCCGGCCCCCGTCATCGAGCCGCCGCGCAAGCGGACCGGCAAGACCCCCAAGGGCTCGCGCACCAACTTCGAGATGTACGCCTGGCTCTTCATGCGCCTGTCGGGCATCGTGCTGGTCGTCCTGGTCATCGGCCACCTGCTGATCCAGCTGGTGCTGGACGGCGGCGTGTCCAAGATCGGCTTCGCCTTCGTGGCGGGGCGCTGGGCCTCGCCGTTCTGGCAGGTCTGGGACCTGGCGATGCTGTGGCTCGCCATGCTGCACGGCGCCAACGGTCTGCGTACGGTCATCAACGACTACGCCGAACGGGACAACACCCGCTTCTGGCTGAAGATGCTGCTGTACACCGCCACGGTGTTCACCGTCCTGCTGGGCACGCTGGTGATCTTCACCTTCGACCCGAACATCCGCTAGGCGCCGGGCCCGAAGGACCAGAGGTAAACCATGCAGATCCACACGTACGACACCGTCATCGTCGGCGCCGGCGGCGCCGGCATGCGCGCGGCCATCGAGTCGACCAAGCGCAGCCGCACCGCCGTGCTGACCAAGCTCTACCCCACCCGCTCCCACACGGGCGCCGCGCAGGGCGGCATGGCCGCCGCGCTGGCCAACGTGGAGGAGGACAACTGGGAGTGGCACACCTTCGACACGATCAAGGGCGGTGACTACCTGGTCGACCAGGACGCCGCCGAGATCCTGGCGAAGGAGGCCATCGACGCCGTCCTCGACCTGGAGAAGATGGGCCTGCCGTTCGGCCGTACGCCCCAGGGCAAGATCGACCAGCGCCGGTTCGGCGGTCACTCCCGCAACCACGGCGAGGCCCCGGTCCGCCGCGCCTGCTACTCGGGCGACCGCACCGGCCACATGATCCTCCAGACGCTCTACCAGAACTGTGTCAAGGAGGGCGTGGAGTTCTTCAACGAGTTCTACGTCCTGGACCAGCTGGTCGTCGAGGAGGACGGCGTCAAGAAGTCCGCCGGCGTCGTCGCCTACGAGCTGGCCACCGGCGAGATCCACGTCTTCCGCGCGAAGTCGGTCATCTACGCCTCGGGCGGCACCGGCAAGTTCTTCAAGGTGACGTCGAACGCGCACACCCTGACCGGTGACGGCCAGGCCGCCTGCTACCGCCGTGGCCTGCCGCTGGAGGACATGGAGTTCTTCCAGTTCCACCCGACCGGCATCTGGCGCATGGGCATCCTGCTGACGGAGGGCGCCCGCGGTGAGGGCGGCATCCTCCGCAACAAGGACGGCGAGCGCTTCATGGAGAAGTACGCGCCCGTCATGAAGGACCTCGCGTCCCGTGACGTCGTGTCCCGCTCCATCTACACGGAGATCCGCGAGGGCCGCGGCTGCGGTCCCGAGGGCGACCACGTCTACCTCGACCTGACGCACCTGCCGCCGGAGCAGCTGGACGCCAAGCTCCCGGACATCACCGAGTTCGCGCGTACGTACCTCGGCATCGAGCCCTACACGGACCCGATCCCGATCCAGCCGACCGCGCACTACGCCATGGGCGGCATCCCGACCAACGTCGAGGGCGAGGTGCTGGCCGACAACACCACCGTCGTCCCGGGCCTGTACGCCGCCGGCGAGGTCGCCTGCGTGTCGGTGCACGGCGCCAACCGCCTCGGCACCAACTCGCTGCTCGACATCAACGTCTTCGGGCGCCGCGCGGGCATCGCCGCCGCCGAGTACGCCGCGAAGAACGACCTCATCGAGCTTCCCGAGGACCCGGCGCGGCAGGTCATCGACCAGGTCGAGCGGCTGCGCGGCTCCACGGGCACGGAGCGGGTCGCGGCGATCCGCCAGGAGCTCCAGGAGTGCATGGACGCCAACGTGATGGTGTTCCGCACCGAGCAGACGATCAAGACCGCGGTCGACAAGATCGCGGAGCTGCGCAAGCGCTACCTGGACGTGTCCGTCCAGGACAAGGGCAAGCGGTTCAACACCGACCTGCTGGAGGCCATCGAGCTGGGCAACCTGCTCGACCTGGCCGAGGTCATGGCGACGTCGGCGCTGGCGCGCAAGGAGTCCCGCGGCGGTCACTACCGCGAGGACTACCCCAACCGCGACGACGTCAACTTCATGCGCCACACCATGGCGTACCGCGAGGTCGCCGAGGACGGCACCGAGTCGATCCGGCTGGACTACAAGCCGGTCGTCACGACCCGCTACCAGCCGATGGAGCGTAAGTACTGATGGCTACACCCACCCTGGACAAGGCCGACAAGGCTCCCGAGCCCGAGGCCGGCTTCGCCGACTCGCCGTACATCACGGCCACGTTCCGCATCCGGCGGTTCAACCCGGAGGTCTCCGACGAGGCCCAGTGGCAGGACTTCCAGATCGAGATCGACCCGAAGGAGCGTGTCCTCGACGCCCTTCACAAGATCAAGTGGGACCAGGACGGGACGCTCACGTTCCGCCGGTCCTGCGCGCACGGCATCTGCGGTTCGGACGCCATGCGGATCAACGGCAAGAACAGGCTCGCCTGCAAGACGCTGATCAAGGACCTGAGCCCGGAGAAGCCGATCACGATCGAGGCCATCAAGGGCCTCACGGTCCTCAAGGACCTCGTGGTCGACATGGACCCGTTCTTCCAGGCGTACCGCGACGTCATGCCCTTCCTCATCACCAAGGGGAACGAGCCGACCCGCGAGCGCCTGCAGTCCCCCGAGGACCGCGAGCGCTTCGACGACACCACCAAGTGCATCCTGTGCGCCGCGTGCACGTCCTCGTGCCCGGTGTTCTGGAACGACGGCCAGTACTTCGGCCCGGCGGCGATCGTCAACGCGCACCGCTTCATCTTCGACTCGCGCGACGAGGGCGGCGAGCAGCGCCTGGAGATCCTCAACGACCGTGACGGTGTGTGGCGTTGCCGCACCACCTTCAACTGCACGGACGCCTGCCCGCGTGGCATCGAGGTCACCAAGGCGATCCAGGAGGTCAAGCGCGCGCTGATCACGCGTCGCTTCTGATCCCCCGAGCACACGAAGAGGCCCGGTCCCCCGCGAGGGTCCGGGCCTCTTGCTGCGCCCGGGCGGCTCGGACGGTACGGTCGTGCGGAACCGGTGGTCGGTTCACCCACCGCCGCACGGGGGTGCGCGGGGGAGCGAGAGCGGGGGCACGTTGAGCGATCCGAATCCGTACGCGGACGACTCATCCAAGTGGGGGCCGCAGCAGCCCGGGACCCCTCCCGGCGTCCCGAACGGTCAGGGCTACGGATATCCGGTGGGCGGCAGCCCGGTCTACGGCTACCCGCAGCCGCTCTCCGGCCCGCCCTCGCAGCCGCCGGGCTACGGGTATCCGTCGCAGCCGGCGCCGGGTTACGGGTATCCGGGCGCGGCTCCGGCGGGCGGCGGAACGCCGGTGCTGTCCATCGGGGACATCACGGTGATGAGCGATTCGATCGTGACGCCGTCCGGGACGATGCCCCTCAAGGGCGCGGTGTGGACGGCGACGGACATGTCGCGCACCGAGGAGAAGATCCCGCCGGTGGCGATCGTGCTGGCGATCATCTTCGCTCTGGCCTGTCTGATCGGCCTGCTCTTCCTGCTGATGAAGCAGAAGCAGACGACCGGCTTCGTCCAGGTGACGGTGACCAGCGGGGGCCGCTACCACTCCACGATGATCCCGGCCACGCAGCCCGAGACCTTCCCGATGGTGATGTCCCAGGTCAACACCGCCCGCTCGATGAGCGTCTGAGGGCGGACTCCCCGATGGCCGTCCTTCGGCACTCCGTCACCGTCCTGGCCGTGGAGCGCGCCCTCGTCGCCGAACTCGCCCCGCTCGTCTGGGACCTGGCCGAGTCGACCCGGGCCGACGGCACGGCCGTCCGCACGCCGGACGGGCGGCCCGTCGAGGACCTGCGGCTGGTGAAGGGGCGTCACCTGCGGGCCGGGGCGCTGTACGAGATCGGGCGGGCGGACGACGGCGAACGGATGGCGGTCCGCGTACGGGAGTGGCGGCGCACCGCCGCGATCGAGGTGGAGCAGCGGCTGAGCGCCCCGGACCTGAACGCCCGGGTGACGCTGCGGCTGACCGCGCCCGACCGGCCCCGGCTCGTCGAGGGGCGGGGGCGGATGTGGGGGCCGGACGGTTCGGGTGTGCTGCGGCGCGGGACGGGGAGCGCCCGGGCGGATCTGGCCGCGTGGTGGGACGCGGCGGCGCTGCCGCCCGGTGCG
>NZ_JAAGNI010000064.1 GCF_010550605.1 Streptomyces sp. SID9727 | reverse complement strand
GCGGCGGGCGCGGCGGGCTCGGACTTGCGGGACGGCTTGCGGGCGGTCACAGGGACGGCCTCCTCGGAGGTGTTGGCGGGGCGGAACGGGCGGGGCGGTACGGGGGCGGGACATCCTCAGCCGGCGGAGACCGAGGCCAGGCGGTGGATCGCGGCCATCGGGACCGGCAGCCAGTCGGGCCGGTGCCGGGCCTCGTAGAGCACCTCGTACACCGCCTTGTCGGTCTCGTGGGCGCGCAGCAGCTCCGGCTCGGCGCGCGGGTCGGTGCCCGCCGCCTCGGCGTATCCGTCGCAGTACGCGTCCCGGCAGCGGGCGGCCCACTCGGGCTTCCAGGGCCGGTGCGAGCGGGCCGCGTAGTCGAAGGAGCGCAGCATCCCGGCCACGTCGCGCACCGGGGGCTGCGGGCTGCGGCGCTCCGGGAGCGGCCGGGCCGGCTCGCCCTCGAAGTCGATCAGCGACCAGAAGCCGTCGGTGCCCCGCAGGGTCTGGCCCAGGTGGAGGTCCCCGTGCACCCGCTGCGCGGCCCAGCTGCGCCCCCGGTGCCCGAGCGCGGCGACCGCGTCGAAGGCGGTGCGCAGCCCGGGGACGTACGGGACCAGCTCCGGGACCGCGTGGGCGGCGGCCTCCAGGCGCTCCACCATGGCGGCGGCCAGCTCGTCGGTCTGGGAGCGGCGGAGCAGCGGGGTGGGCAGGGCGGCGGCGAGCGCGGTGTGCACCTCGGCGGTGGCCCGGCCCAGCGCCCTCGCCTCGGCCAGGAAGTCGTGCCCGGTGGCCAGGGCGCGCAGGGCGAGCTGCCAGCCGTCCTGGGCACCGCGCAGGTAGGGCTGGAGCACCCCGAGCGTCAGCTGCTCCGGGGTCGCCGCCTCGAACCAGGCGACCGGCGCGGGGACCCGCCCGCACCCCTCGCGGGACAGGGCGAGCGGGAGTTCCAGGTCGGGGTTGGTGCCCGGGAAGACCCTGCGGAAGATCTTCAGGATGTACGCGTTGCCGTACACCAGCGAGGAGTTGGACTGTTCGGTGTCCAGCACCCGGGGCGGCAGGTTCTCCGGGATCGGCTCCGCGCCCCGGTCGAAGCGGACCGCGCCGAGCCGGCCGGGGGTGCGCAATCGTTCCAGCAGCAGCGAGGCGAGGCGCGCGTCGTGCAGTCCGTCGTAGACCGCGAGCCCGGCCAGCGGCCCGTCGGGCACCCGGCCGATGGCGGCGGGCGCCAGGTGCTGGGGCAGCGCGGAGCGGACGCCGAGGAGCAACTGGTAGCAGTCCACGGGGGGCTGGGCGGGCATCGTGGGCTGGTGGACCCGCACCAGCAGGTGCAGGAGTCCCGGGGCGGAGCCGTCACCGCCGTCCACCGGCAGTATCTCGGTGGCCGAGACGAGCGAGAAGGCGGTGATGGGCCGTCCCTTGCCCGCGAACCACCGCTGCCGGGGCAGCCATTCGTGGAGCAGCGGTCCGAGAGACGGAAGCAGGGCTGTGCTGTTCGCCAGGGCGACCTGAGCGGATGCAGCCTCCGACATGGCATCGCGTCCTTTCCCCGGGCACACCACAGGATGCGAAGAGTGTCCCGGATTGCGGCATTGGCTGTCCGGCTGTGCGGGACGTGTCGGGTCAGGATGATCCGTACGGACTCGACATGAGGGGATAGAAACGCCAGGAGGATCCAGGAAGCTTCCTGAACCACCCGGTATGGGTGCGGGTGCCCCGTGCGAGGCGGCGGTAACCGCCCCGCACGCGGCCCTCGCGCGTCAGCTCGGCGGCGCGTCCTTGCGCAGCCGGAACCAGTAGAAGCCGTGTCCCGCGAGTGTCAGCAGGTAGGGCCACTGACCGATGGCGGGGAAGCGCACCCCGCCGATCAGCTCCACCGGATGACGCCCGTTGAAGGACCTGAGGTCGAGCTCCGTCGGCTGTGCGAACCGGGAGAAGTTGTGGACGCACAGCACGAGGTCGTCCCCGTGCTCACGGGTGAAGGCGAGGACGGCCGGGTTCGACGACGGCAGTTCGTTGTAGGTGCCGAGGCCGAACGCCGGGTTCTGCTTGCGGATCTCGATCATCCGCCGCGTCCAGTGCAGCAGCGAGGACGGGGAGGCCATCGACGCCTCGACGTTGGTGACCTGGTAGCCGTAGACCGGGTCCATGATCGTGGGGAGGAAGAGCCGCCCGGGATCGCTGGAGGAGAACCCGGCGTTGCGGTCGGGCGTCCACTGCATCGGGGTGCGTACGGCGTCCCGGTCGCCCAGCCAGATGTTGTCGCCCATCCCGATCTCGTCCCCGTAGTACAGGATCGGGGAGCCCGGCAGCGAGAGCAGCAGGGCGGTGAACAGCTCGATCTGGTTGCGGTCGTTGTCCAGCAGCGGTGCCAGCCGGCGGCGGATGCCGATGTTGGCCCGCATCCGCGGGTCCTTGGCGTACTCCGCGTACATGTAGTCGCGCTCTTCGTCCGTCACCATTTCGAGCGTCAGCTCGTCGTGGTTGCGCAGGAAGATCCCCCACTGGCAGTTGTCCGGGATCGCCGGGGTCTTCGCCAGGATTTCCGAGACCGGGTAGCGGCTCTCGCGCCGTACGGCCATGAAGATGCGCGGCATCACGGGGAAGTGGAACGCCATGTGGCACTCGTCCCCGCCGGACCCGTAGTCGCCGAAGTAGTCCACGACGTCCTCGGGCCACTGGTTGGCCTCGGCGAGCAGGACCGTGTCCGGGTAGTTGGCGTCGATCTCCTTGCGGACCCGCTTGAGGAAGTTGTGGGTCTCCGGCAGGTTCTCGCAGTTGGTGCCCTCGCGCTGGTAGAGATACGGCACCGCGTCGACCCGGAAGCCGTCGATGCCCAGGTCCAGCCAGAAGCGGAGTGCAGAGATGATCTCCTCCTGCACCGCCGGGTTCTCGTAGTTGAGGTCGGGCTGGTGCGAGAAGAACCGGTGCCAGTAGTACTGCTTGCGCACCGGGTCGAAGGTCCAGTTGGACGTCTCGGTGTCCACGAAGATGATCCGGGCGTCCTGGAACTGCTTGTCGTCGTCGGCCCAGACGTAGTAGTCGCCGTACGGCCCGTCGGGGTCGGTCCGGGACTGCTGGAACCACTCGTGCTGGTCGCTCGTGTGGTTCATGACGAAGTCGATGATCACGCGCATGCCGCGCTGGTGCGCGGCGTCCACGAACTCCACGAAGTCGGCGAGGTCGCCGAACTCCGGCAGCACGGCGGTGTAGTCGGAGACGTCGTAACCGCCGTCGCGCAGCGGTGACTTGAAGAACGGCGGCAGCCAGAGGCAGTCGACCCCCAGCCACTGGAGGTAGTCGAGCTTGGCGGTGAGCCCTTTCAGGTCTCCGATGCCGTCGCCGTTGGAGTCCTGGAAGGACCGGACGAGCACCTCGTAGAAGACGGCGCGCTTGAACCAGTCGGGATCGCGGTCCTTGGCCGGGGTGTCCTCGAACGTGTCGTGGACGGGCTCATTGACGATCATGGTGTGGGTGACCCTCCGGTCGGCGGGGACGGTCGCAGGACGGCGATGTGCGCGGGCGTGACGCCCGGCTCAAGGCGCACATAGAACGTCCTGCCCCAGTGATAGGAAGCGCCGGTGAGCTCGTCGCGGACCGGCACGCTCTCGTGCCGGTCGAGGCCGAGTTGCGGCATGTCCAACGAGACGGTCGCCTCCTGGGTGTGGTGCGGGTCGAGGTTGACGACCACCAGAAGGATGTTCGAACCGGAACGCTTGCTGTACGCGATCACCGCGTCGTTGTCCGCGGCGTGGAAGTGCACGTCACGCAGCTGCTGCAGGGCCGGGTGGCGGCGCCTGATCCGGTTGAGCGAGGTGATGAGCGGGGCGAGCGAACGGCCCTCGCGCTCTGCGGCTTCCCAGTCCCTGGGCCGGATCTCGTACTTCTCCGAGTCGAGGTACTCCTCACTGCCGTGGTGGATCGGGGTGTTCTCGCACAGCTCGTACCCCGCGTACACCCCCCAGGAGGGGGAAAGGGTCGCCGCGAGAACCGCCCTGGCCTCAAATGCCGGCCTGCCGCCTTCCTGAAGGTATCCCGGAAGGATGTCGGGCGTGTTCACGAAGAAATTCGGTCGCATGAACGCGGCGGTCTCACCGGCCAGCTCGCGCACGTAGTCCGTGAGTTCCTGACGGGTGTTCCGCCAGGTGAAATACGTGTACGACTGCTGGAATCCGATGGCGCCGAGGGTGCGCATCATCGCCGGCCGGGTGAACGCCTCGGCCAGGAAGATCACGTCGGGATCGGTGCGGTTGATCTCCGCGATGGCCTTCTCCCAGAAGATCACCGGCTTGGTGTGCGGATTGTCGACACGGAAGATCCGCACACCCCGGTCCATCCAGAACCGCAGGATGCGGACGCTCTCCGCGACGATGCCCGGAAGATCCTTGTCGAAGGCGATCGGATAGATGTCCTGGTATTTCTTCGGCGGATTCTCCGCGTACGCGATCGAACCGTCGGCCCGGTGCTGGAACCATTCGGGGTGCTTCTCCACCCACGGATGGTCCGGCGAGCACTGGAGCGCGAAGTCCAGGGCCACTTCGAGACGCAGGGTGCGGGCCGTCTCCACGAAGTGGGCGAAGTCCTCCAGCGTGCCCAGATCCGGGTGCACCGCGTCGTGCCCGCCCTCCGCCGAACCGATCGCCCAGGGGACCCCCACATCGTGCGGGGCGGGGGTCAGCGAGTTGTTCGGGCCCTTGCGGTGCGTCGTGCCGATGGGGTGGATCGGCGGCAGGTAGACCACGTCGAAGCCCATCGCGGCAACCGCCGGCAGCCGTTCGGCCGCCGTCCGGAAGGTGCCGCTCACGACCCGGGGCGGCTGCGGTTCGGCGGTCTTGGCGCCCCGGCCCCTGCGCGGTTTCGGGGTCTCGTACCTGGCCCCCTCGGAGCGCGGGAACATCTCGTACCAGGAGCCGTACAGCGCGCGCCGCCGCTCGACCACCAGCGGGTGCGGGCGGGACGCGGTGACCAGTTCCCGCAGCGGGTGGCGGTCCAGCGCCGCCCGGGCCTCGGGCGCCAGGGCCGCCGCGAGGCGCGCCTCGGCCGGCTTGGACTCGTCGCGCAGCGCGTCGACCGCCGCCAGCACCGCCTCCCGGCCGTCGCGCTTCGGGACGCCCTCGGCGGCGCGCTCGTACAGCTCGGCGCCCTCGGCGAGGACCAGCGCGGTGTCGATGCCCGCCGGGATCTTGATCCCCGCCGCGTGGCGCCAGGTGGCGACCGGGTCGCTCCACGCCTCGACCGTGTACGTCCAGCGGCCCTCGGAGTCCGGGGTGACCTCGGCGCCCCAGCGGTCGGTGCCCGGCGCCAGCTCGCGCATCGGGGTCCAGGGGCCCGGGCGCCCGCTCGGGCTGCGCAGCACCACGTTGGCGGCCACCGCGTCATGGCCCTCGCGGAAGACGGTCGCGGTGACCTGGAAGGTCTCACCGGCGACGGCCTTGGCGGGCCTTCTGCCGCAGTCGACGAGCGGATGGACGTCGAGAACGGGAATGCGACCGATCATGGAATCACCTGGAGGCTGGAGCTCGGATTCGGCAAAGGAGGCAGCGTGCGCCGAAGGCTGAACGCGCGCGCCGCGAAGATGGGGTTGCGTCCTTTCTAGCCGCTCCGTGGATGACTGGTGGGGTGTGGGCATGGCCGCTCCTGTGCGCGTTCACTCGAATGGCAGTCCAAACAGGTCGTATACGAACCGGGGGACCGATCACCGGCGGCCAGGGAATGAATCACGCGCGTGCCGGAGATGAACCGTCGTCGGCTGTCATCCGAATGCATTCGTTCCGGGTACCGGAGAAGCCTTCCCCCGCATCGTGGTGGGCCAATCCGGTGATATGTCAGCTGCTCGGGCGTACGGGGGACGTGGGAATGGGCGCCACCCGGCAGCTTTCCTTGTGCCGCGAAGGCCCACAAGACCGAATGAGGAGAAGGAATCGGCCATAACGCCTGTGGCGTACGGGTCCGGTGAAGCCTCGCGGGACCGGGGAGGCGTACGGGAAATCCGGGCGCCGTGTCGGGGGCGCCGCGGTCACGGCTACCGTCGAGGGTGACGGAGCGGCGCACATGGAGGTGCGTCCCGCTCGGATTCGTACGTCCCCTGTAAAGGTGGAATACGTGAAGGCCATTCGTCGATTCACCGTGCGTCCCGTCCTTCCGGACTCCCTCCAACCCCTCAGCGACCTGGCGCGGAACCTGCGCTGGTCCTGGCACACCGAGACCCGTGAGCTCTTCCGGGCCGTCGACCCGGCGGCCGGCTCCGGGGCGGAGTGCGACCCCGTACGCCTGCTCGGCTCCGTGTCCGCGGGGCGGCTCGCCGAGCTGGCCCGGGACGAAGCGTTCCTGCGCCGGCTCGCCGAGGCGTCCGCCGACCTCCGCGCGTACCTCCAGGGCCCCCGCTGGTACCAGGAGCGGCGCGAGCAGGACGACGCGCTCCCCGCCGCCATCGCCTACTTCTCACCCGAATTCGGGGTGACCGCCGCCCTGCCCCAGTACTCCGGCGGGCTCGGCATCCTCGCCGGGGACCACCTCAAGGCCGCCAGCGACCTGGGCGTGCCCCTCATCGGCGTCGGGCTGCTCTACCGCCACGGCTACTTCCGGCAGAGCCTGTCCCGGGACGGCTGGCAGCAGGAGCACTACCCGGTCCTCGACCCGAACGAGCTGCCGCTCACCCTGATCCGCGAGGCCGACGGCACCCCCCTCCAGATCGTCCTGGACCTCCCCGGCGGCCGGTCCCTGCACGCCCAGATCTGGCAGGCCCACGTCGGCCGGGTCCCCCTTCTCATGCTCGACTCCGACGTCGAGGAGAACCTCCCCGGCGAGCGCGAGGTCACCGACCGGCTGTACGGCGGCGGCAGCGAGCACCGGCTGCTCCAGGAGATGCTGCTGGGCATCGGCGGTGTCCGCGCCGTGCGCGCGTACTGCCGGCTGACCGGCCACGCCGCCCCTGAGGTCTTCCACACCAACGAGGGCCACGCCGGCTTCCTCGGCCTGGAACGCATCCGCGAACTCGCCACGACGGGGCTGGACTTCGACGCCTCGGTGGAGTCGGTCCGGGCCGGCACCGTCTTCACCACCCACACCCCGGTCCCGGCCGGAATCGACCGTTTCGACCGCGAACTCGTCGCCCGCCACTTCGGCGAGGACGGCGAGCTCCCCGGGGTCCCCGCCGAACGCGTCCTCGAACTCGGCACCGAGACCTATCCCGGCGGCGACCCGGGCGTCTTCAACATGGCGGTCATGGGGCTTCGGCTCGCCCAGCGCGCCAACGGCGTCTCCACGCTGCACGGCGCGGTCAGCCGGGAGATGTTCGCCGGGCTCTGGCCGGGCTTCGACGCGCCGGAGGTCCCGATCACCTCGGTCACCAACGGCGTCCACGCACCGACCTGGGTCGCCCCCGAGGTCTACCGGCTGCGCGCCGAGTCGGGCGGCACCCCGGGCCGCTGGGACTCCGTCGCGGACATCCCGGCCCGCCGGCTCTGGGACCTGCGCCGCACCCTGCGCGGACAGCTGGTGGCCGAGGTCCGGCAGCGGCTGCACGCCTCCTGGCGCCACCGGGGCGCCCAGCCCGCCGAACTCGGCTGGATCGACGGGGTGCTCGACCCGGACGTCCTCACCATCGGCTTCGCCCGCCGGGTCCCCTCGTACAAGCGGCTGACGCTGATGCTGCGCGACCGGGACCGGCTGCGGGCGCTGCTGCTGCACCCGGAGCGGCCGGTCCAGATCGTCGTCGCGGGCAAGGCGCACCCGGCCGACGACGGCGGGAAGCGGCTGGTCCAGGAGCTGGTGAGGTTCGCCGACGACCCCCGGGTCCGGCACCGCATCGTCTTCCTGCCCGATTACGGGATGGCGATGGCGCAGAAGCTCTACCCGGGCTGCGACGTCTGGCTGAACAACCCGCTGCGCCCGCTGGAGGCGTGCGGCACGAGCGGGATGAAGGCCGCGCTCAACGGCTGCCTCAACCTGTCCGTGCTGGACGGCTGGTGGGACGAGTGGTTCGAGCCGGACTTCGGCTGGGCGATCCCCACGGCCGAGGGCGGCGCGCTGGACGAGGACCGGCGCGACGACCTGGAGGCGGGCGCCCTGTACGAACTGATCGAGGACCGGGTCGCCCCGCACTTCTACGAGCGCGGGGAGGAGGGGCTGCCCGGACGCTGGATCGAGATGGTCCGCCGCACCATGGGCACCCTGGGCCCCAAGGTGCTGGCCGACCGCATGGTCGCGGAGTACGTGGAGCGGCTGTACGCCCCCGCCGCGCTCGCCCAGCGCTCGCTGGACGTGCCCCGGGCGCGGGAGCTGGCGGGCTGGAAGGCGAAGGTCCGGGCCGCCTGGCCCAGGGTGGCCGTCGACCACGTGGAGGCGGTGACGCCGACCGCCTCCGGTGCGACGGCGGAGCTGGGGTCCACGCTGGCGCTGCGGGTCCGGGTCTCGCTGGGCGTGCTGGCCCCGGACGACGTGGAGGTGCAGGCGGTGGCGGGGCGGGTCGACTCGTCCGACGCGATCTCCGGGGCCCAGGTCGTCCCGCTGAAGCCGGCGGGCGGCCAGGACCTGGAGGGCCACTGGCTGTACGAGGGCCCGCTCGCCCTGGACCGCACGGGCCCGTACGGCTACACCGTGCGCGTGCTGCCCGCGCACCGGCTGCTGGCCAGCGGTGCGGAACTCGGACTGGTCGCGCAGCCGACCGGGGCCACGGGTGAGAGCGGCGGCGTGCTGCTGCGCTGAGCCGCGCCCGGCATGGCGGAACCGCCCGGGAGGAGGGTCTCTTCTCCCGGGCGGTTCCGTGTCAGCGGCGGGTCATGCGGTGACCCGCGTGGTGGGGGGTGGCGCGGTGGGGGATCAGAAGGTCAGCTTGAAGCTGTTGATCTTCCCGGTGTCCCCGCTGTAGACGTCCTGGACCTTCAGCTTCCAGGTGCCGTTGGCCGTCTCGGACGAGGCGTTGACCGTGTAGGTCGTCTGGACGTTGTCCGCCGAGTCGCTGGAGGAGGAGTTCTTCAGGCGGTAGGTGGAGCCGTCCGGCGCGACCAGGTCGATGACCAGGTCACCGCGGTAGGTGTGGGTGATGTCGACGCCGACCTTGAGGGCGCTCGGCGCGTTGCCGGTGCGGCCGGTGACGGTGACCGAGCTGGTGACGGCGGAGCCGCGGTCCGGGATGGCCACCACGGTGGAGTTCTCGAAGACGGTGCCGCTGCCGGGGTCGGTGCCGCCGCCGGAGCGCGCGCCGACGTTGATGCCGGCCCAGGCGTCCTGGACGGCCTTGTACTCGGCGCTGCTCGTGCCGTACAGCTCACCGGCCACCGCGAGCGTGCCGGTGCGGGCGCCCGCGTAGTTGGTGGTGGAGGTGAACTTGGTGGTGAGCGCCTTGAACCAGATCTGCTCCGCCTTCGCGCGGCCGATGCCGGTCACCGGCAGTCCGTCCGAGGTGGGGGAGTTGTAGCTGACGCCGTTGATGGTCTTGGCGCCGCTGCCCTCCGACAGGAGGTAGAAGAAGTGGTTGGCCGGGCCCGACGAGTAGTGCACGTCGAGGTTGCCGAGACCCGAGTACCAGGAGTCCTTGGAGGCGCCGTCCTTGCTCGGCTTGTCCTGGTAGCGCAGCGGCGTGCCGTCGCCGTTGATGTCGATCTTCTCGCCGATCAGGTAGTCACCCGGGTCGGCGGAGGTGTTGGAGTAGAACTCGACCGCGGTGGCGAAGATGTCGCTGGTCGCCTCGTTGAGGCCGCCGGACTCCCCGCTGTAGTTGAGGCCGGCCGTGTTCGAGGTGACGCCGTGGCTCATCTCGTGGGCCGCCACGTCCAGCGCGGTCAGCGGGTTGGCGTTGCCGCTGCCGTCGCCGTACGTCATGCAGAAGCAGCTGTCGTCCCAGAACGCGTTCACGTAGTTGTTGCCGTAGTGGACGCGGGAGTACGCGCCGACGCCGTCGCCCTTGATGCCGGTGCGGCCGTGGACGTTCTTGTAGTAGTCCCAGGTCTCGGCCGCGCCGTAGTGGGCGTCCGCCGCCGCGGTCTCCGCGTTCGAGGCGCTGCCGTTGCCCCAGACGTCGTCGGAGCCGGAGAAGAGGGTGCCCTTGCCGGACGTGCCGTGGTTCAGGTTGTACGTTTTGTGGCTGCCGCGCGCGGTGTCGGTCAGGGTGTACGCGCCGGAGGAGCCGGAGGTCCCCAGGGTGACCTGGCCGCTGTACTCGGTGTTGCCGACGCCGTTCTCGATGGCCTGCCACTCGTAGAGCTTCGCTCCGGTGGAGGCGTCCGTGATGACGTGCAGGGCGTTCGGGGTGCCGTCCTCCTGGAAGCCGCCGACCACCGTCTCGTACGCCAGCTGCGGGGTGCCGGAGGCCATCCAGACGACCTTGCGGGGCGCCTTGTCGGCCTCGGCCCGGTCCGAACCGGCCGCCTTGGCCGCGCCGAGCGCCTGCTTGGAGGCCGCCGCCGGGGTGATGTCCGCGACCGTGTCGACGGCCTTCAGCTGGGCGGTGGTGGCGCGGGACGCCTTGACGACGCTCTCCGTCGCGCCGGCCTTGGTCTCCTGGACGACCAGGTCGCCGCCGAGGACCGGGAGGCCGTCGAAGGTGCGCTCGTAGCGGGTGTGCGTGGTGCCGTCGTTGTCCTGGACGACGTCGCGGACGACGAGCTTCTCCTGGGACCCGAGGCCGAGCTTCTTCGCCGTGGCCGCCCGGCTCGCGGTGGCCTCGCGGATCAGCTCGGCGCGCTGCGAGGGCGAGAGCTGCTTGGCCAGGGCGCCGGGGTTCGCCTTGGAGGCGGTGGCGGTCCTGGCGGTGCCGTTGTCCGGGGCGGCGGAGGCCGATCCGGTCTGGACGCCTACGGCGAGGAGGGCGGCTGCGGCTATCAGAGCGCCGGTCGCGGTGGCACGACGGCTGTGCGTGGATCTCACGCGGACTCCTTCTGCGAGGGGGGTACCGGCGGCTGGGTGAGCCGTCCGGGCAGAGCAAGCAGAGCGCGGAACGGGGTGAAGAGTGTCAGGAGTCAGCCATCTCTGTCAGGACCGCGTCAACAACTTGGCCGGAATTCGTTCGTTGCCGGAAGATACGTGTTCGTTAAGCGGACGTTTCGCGGATCTTCGCGCGGCGGTCACACGGGGGGCGCCGAGCGCCTTGGCGCACCGAAAGCGCAGGGCGCGTGAGGGGTGCGGGCGGAAAGGCGGAGTGCGACGCGAATGTGAACAAGCGGAAAGTTCCCACCTGACGAGACGGTAACGAGGCGTGGCGCGATCTGGCTGTCCGCCTTCCTGACAAAAGAGGCGGACAGCCGGGGCGTCAGGCCAGGCTCTCCCGCCAGGCGCGGTGCAGACCGGCGAACCTGCCGGTGCCCGCGATGAGCTCGGACGGGGTGCCGTCCTCCACGATCCGCCCCCGCTCCATCACGAGCACCCGGTCCGCGACCTCCACGGTCGAGAGCCGGTGCGCGATCACCACCGCGGTGCGGCCGTGCAGCACCGTGTCCATCGCCTGCTGCACCGCGCGCTCACCGGGGATGTCCAGCGAACTGGTCGCCTCGTCGAGGATGAGCACCGCCGGGTCGGCCAGCAGCGCGCGGGCGAACGCCACCAGCTGCCGCTGCCCCGCCGAGATCCGGCCGCCCCGCTTGCGCACATCGGTGTCGTAGCCGTCGGGCAGCCCGGTGATGAAGTCATGGGCGCCGATCGCCTTCGCGGCCCGCTCGATCTCCTCCCGGCCCGCCTCCGGGCGGCCGATCGCGATGTTCTCCGCGACCGTCCCGGAGAACAGGAACGCCTCCTGGGTCACCATCACCACCCCGCGCCGCAGCTCGGGCGTGGCCAGGTCGCGCAGGTCGGCGCCGTCCAGCAGGACCCGGCCCGCGCTCGGGTCGTAGAACCGGGCGAGCAGCTTGGCGAGCGTCGACTTGCCGGCCCCCGTGGAGCCCACCACGGCCACCGTCTGCCCCGCCGGGATCGTCAGATCGAACCGGGGCAGCACCTCGCCGCCCGTCCGGTATCCGAAGCTCACCCCGTCGAAGACCACCTCGCGGCCCGGCTGGTCCCCGGCCCTGGCCGGCAGCTCACGGGGCTCCAGCGCCTCCGGGACCGTCGGCGCCTGCGCGAGCAGCCCGGCGATCTTCGCCAGCGAGGCGGCCGCCGACTCGAAGGAGTTGAGGAACATGCTGAGCCGGTCGATCGGGTCGTACAGCCGCCGCAGATAGAGCACCACCGCGGCCAGCACCCCCAGCGCGAGGCCGCCGTCCGCGACGCGGTAGGCGCCCCACAGCACGATCCCGGCCACCGCCGTGTTGGCGACGAGCCGCGAGCCGACGACGTAACGCGCGTTCTCCAGCATCGCGTCGCCGTTGGCGGACCGGTGACGCGTGTTCAGCTCCAGGAACGCCGCGTCGTTGATCCGCTCGCGGCGGAACGCCTGGACGGGCCGGATGCCGTTCATGGTCTCCGCGAACTTCACGACGACCGACGCGATCGCCGTCGAACGGCCCGCGAAGATCACCGAGGAGCGCTTCCGGTACAGCCGCACCAGCAGATACAGCGGCAGGAAGGACGCCACCGCCGCCGCGCCCGTCGCCAGGTCCAGCCAGAGCAGCACCACGGCGATGGACACGAACGACAGGACGATGTGGATCAGCTCCTGGAGCCCCTCCTCCAGCAGCTCCCGCAGCGACTCCAGGTCGGTCGTGGACCGGGAGATCAGCCGGCCCGAGGTGTACCGCTCGTGGAAGTCCACGCTGAGCGCCTGCGCGTGGCGGAAGATCCGGCCGCGCAGGTCGAGCAGGACGTCCTGGCTGACCCGTGCCGACAGCTGGATGAACGCGTACTGCAGGGCACCCGAGACCACCGAGCAGAGGGCGTAGCCCAGCGCCACGGCGATCAGCGGCCCGTAGTCGTCCTCGCGGAAGGCGGGCACCCCGCTGTCGATGGCGTACGCGACCAGCAGCGGCCCCGCCTGCACCGCCGCCTGCTGCAACAGGATGGCCAGTGCGGACGCGGCCACCCGCCGGCGCATCGGCCGCAGCAACGAGGCGAGCAGCTGCCGGGTGGCACCGCGCGGCGTGGGCAGGTCGTCGCGGTCGAAGGGGTCCCCGGCCGCCGCGTTCCGGGCGGACGCCTGCTGCTTCTCCTCGCCGCCGGGGCCGGCGGAGCCGGCGGGTTCGGCGGGCCGTCCGGTCGTCGTGCTGGTCATCGAGTGCCTTCCTCGGCAGGGGCCTTCGCGCCCAGAGGTTCGGTGAGGTCGGTGTCGGGGGCGGGCTGCGCCTGCGCGCCGGGCTCCGGTACGGGCTGCGCCTGCGGGACGGGCTGCGCCTGCGCGCCGGGCTCCGGTACGGGCTGCGCCTGCGGTACGGGCTGCGGGTGGGCGCCGGGCTCCGTGCCCGTGTCGCCCTCCGCCCCGGTGTCGGCCTCCGCCCCGGTGCCATCCGACGCCCCGGGGTCGCCCTCCGCCCCGGGGTCGCCCGACGCCCCCGCGCCGGACATCAGCCAGGCGTACTCGGCGTTGGTGCGCAGGAGTTCCTGATGGGTGCCGACCGCGCTGATCCGGCCCCCGGACAGGAGCGCCACCCGGTCCGCGAGCATCACGGTCGACGGCCGGTGCGCGACCACCAACGCCGTGGTCTCCGCCAGGACCTGCCGGAGCGCCGCCTCGACCAGCGCCTCCGTGTGCACGTCGAGGGCGGAGAGCGGATCGTCGAGGACCAGGAAGCGCGGCCTGCCCACCACCGCGCGGGCCAGGGCGAGGCGCTGGCGCTGGCCGCCCGACAGGCTCAGGCCCTGCTCGCCGACCTCCGTGTCCACCCCGTGCGGCAGCTCCTGGACGAAGCCGGCCTGGGCGACCGAGAGCGCCCGCAGCAGCTCCTCCTCGCCGGCCCCCTCCGCGCCCATCAGCACGTTCTCCCCGACGCTCGCCGAGAAGAGCGTCGGCTCCTCGAACGCCACCGACACCAGCTCCCGCAGCCGGGCGCGCGGCATGGCGGTGATGTCCTCGCCGTCCAGCGTGATCCGCCCGGCCGTCGCCTCGTACAGCCGGGGCACCAGCGAGGTGAGCGTGGTCTTGCCGGATCCCGTGGCGCCGACCAGGGCCATGGTCTCGCCCGGCCGGACGTGCAGGTCGACGCGGTCGAGCACGGGCGCCGAGCCCTCCTCCGCGTCGGGATAGCGGAAACCGATGCCCTCGAAGACCATGCCGCCCGCCCCGGGGGCCGCAGCTGCCGCCCGGCCGGTGTCCTCCTCCTCGGCCGCGTCCATCACCTCGAAGTACCGTTCGGTCGCCGTCGCCGCCTCCTGGCTCATCGCCAGCAGGAAGCCGATCGACTCGACGGGCCAGCGCAGCGCGAGCGCCGTGGAGAGGAACGCGACCAGGGTGCCCGCCGACAGCCCGCCGTCGGCGACCTCGATCGTGCCGAACACCAGGGCGGCCCCGATGGCGAGTTCGGGGAGCGTGGTGATGAGGGTCCAGATCCGCGCGAGCAGCCGGGCCTTGCCCAGCTCCGTGGTGCGCAGCTTCCCGGCGAGTACCCGGAAGGCCTCGGACTGGCTGCGGTGGCGGCCGAAGCCCTTGATGATGCGGATGCCGAGCACGCTCTCCTCGACCACGGTGGTCAGATCGCCGACCTGGTCCTGGGCGCGGCGCGCGACCGCGGCGTACTTCGCTTCGAACGCCGAGCAGATGATCACGAGCGGGACGACGGGGGCGAGCAGCACCAGGCCGAGCGTCCACTCCTGGAACAGCAGCACCACGAAACCGACGAGGATCGTGGTCGCGTTGACCAGCAGGAAGGTCAGCGGGAAGGCCAGGAACATCCGGACCATCATCAGGTCCGTCGTCCCGCGCGAGAGCAACTGCCCCGAGGGCCAGCGGTCGTGGAAGGCCACGGGCAGCCGCTGGAGGTGCCGGTAGAGGTCCCCGCGCATCGACGCCTCGACCCCGGCCAGCGGACGCGCCACCATCCACCGCCGCACCCCGAACAGCACCGCCTCGGCGATGCCCAGGAGCAGCAGGTACAGCGCGCCGAGCCAGACCCCGCCCGGGTCCGAGTCCGCGACCGGGCCGTCCACGATCCACTTCAGGACGAGCGGGATCACCAGGCCCAGACAGGAGGCGACGACCGCCACCAGGGCGGCACCGAAGAGCCGTGCCCGTACCGGCTTCACATACGGCCACAGCCGCAGCAGCGAGCGTACGGCCGACCGGTCCTTGGGTTCTACATGTTCCTGGCGCATCAGGGAGGAGCCTACGGTCCGTCCGGATATCGGTCCTGCGTTTTTATCCGGCCTCCGGGCACACCGGCGGACGCCCTCCCCGTAGGGGTCGTAGGGGGCATCAACCGATCGGACGATGCCGGTTCGAGCGCGATGGCCGATACCGGGGCGGGCCCGCGGGGCGGATGCTCGGTGCCATGGCAATCATCGAAGCGAACGGGGTGCGCAAGTCCTACGCCGGCCGCCCCGTGGTCGACGGGGTCTCCTTCTCCGTCGAAGAGGGGGAGATCTTCGGGATTCTCGGCCCCAACGGCGCGGGCAAGACCACCACCGTCGAATGCGTCGCGGGCCTGCGGGTCCCCGACGCGGGCACCGTCCGGGTCGCCGGGCTCGACCCGGTCGCCGACCACGACCGGGTGACCGGGCTGCTCGGCACCCAGCTCCAGGAGAGCGAACTCCAGACCAAGATCACCGTACGCGAGGCCCTGGACCTGTACAGCGCCTTCTACCCCCGGCCCGCCGACTGGCGCCCGCTCGCCGAACGGCTCGGTCTGAACGGCAAGCTGGACACCCGCTTCCAGCGGCTCTCCGGCGGACAGAAGCAGCGCCTTTCCATCGCACTCGCCCTCGTCGGCCGGCCCCGCGTCGTCATCCTCGACGAACTGACCACCGGCCTGGACCCGCGGGCCCGGCGCGACACCTGGCAGCTGATCCAGGACGTGCGCGACGGCGGCGTCACCGTCGTGCTCGTCACCCACTTCATGGAGGAGGCCCAGCGTCTCTGCGACCGCATCGCCGTCATCGACCGGGGCCGCGTCGTCGCGCTCGACACCCCGGCCGGTCTCGTCGCCGGCGCCGACGGCTCCACCGTCATCACCTTCACGCCCTCCGAACCGCTGCCCGAGGCCGAACTCGCGGGGCTCCCCGGCGCGGTGTCCCACGAGACCGAGGGCGGCCGGGTCGTCATCAAGGGCACCGACGAGACCGTCAACGCCGTGATCTCGCTGCTGGCCCGGCTCCGCGTCACCGCCCACCGCCTGCGCGTCTCCGAGGCCACCCTGGACGACGCCTTCCTCGGGCTCACCGAGCGGACGCGGCCCACGGAGGACCCCGACCGCACCGGCCCCGCCCACGGGCCCGGCCTCACAGAACGGGCTGCCTGAGATGGCCACCGCACCCACCGCCCCCGCCGCCGCGCCCCGCACCACCGTGCCGGGCGCGACGCTCGCCGTCCTCAAGGCGGAGACCCGGCTCTTCCTGCGCGAGCCCGGCAGCCTGTTCTGGATCGTCGTCTTCCCGACCGTGCTCCTGGCGATCCTCGGCTTCGTCCCGTCCTTCCGGGAGCACGACGACGGGCTCGGCGGCCGGCGCGTCATCGACCTGTACGTGCCCGTCGCGGTGCTCCTCGCGCTGATCATGTCCGGGCTCCAGGCCATGCCGCCCGTCCTCACCGGCTACCGCGAACGGGGCATCCTGCGCCGCATGTCCACCACGCCGGTGCGGCCCTCCGCGCTGCTCGGCGCCCAGATCGCGCTGCACGGCGCCGCCGCGCTCGTCTCCGCCCTGCTGGTCGTGGCCGTCGGCCGGATCGCCTACGGGGTGCGGCTGCCGGAGCAGCCGTCCGGCTATCTGCTGGCGCTGCTGCTCGCGGTCCTCTGCGTCCTCGCCATCGGCTCGCTGATCTGCGCCCTGTCCCGTACGACGAAGATCGCCGCCACCGTGGGCTCGCTCGTCTACTTCTCCATGATGTTCACGGCGGGCGTCTGGGTCCCCGTCCAGGCCATGCCCGACGCCCTGCGCCGCATCGTCCAGGCCACCCCCTTCGGCGCCGCGTCCCAGGCACTGGACCAGGCCGCCCGGGGCTCCTGGCCGAGCTGGGCCTACCTCGGCGCGGTCGCCGCCTGGGCCCTCGCGGCGGGGTGGACCGCCATCCGCACGTTCCGGTGGCAGTAGGGCCTTGGAAGACTCTCCCGTATGAGCGCACACGTCACGACGGCCGAGCAGTGGTGGGGGCGGTTCTTCCGGTACGGCCCGTACGGGCTGCTCGGCCTGGCCACCGTCGTCTCGGCCGTCTCCCGGAACCTCGTCATGTCCCCGGCCGACGAGCGCGCCGCCCTGGTGCTCCTCCTGGCCGCGCTCGTCCTCCAGCTGTGGTGGTCCCGCACCGCACCCGGCTCCGGTCCGGGGGCCGGGGTCCTCTACTTCACCGCCCGCACCCTGCTGGCCCTCGGGCTCACCTGGTGCAACCCCTTCTTCTCCATCTACGCGGTGCTCGGCTACTTCGACGCCGGCCGGGTCCTCCCGCAGCGGGCCATGCGGCCCGGCCTGCTCGCCGTCGCCGTCATCATGGCGGGGGCCCAGAGCGGCAGCACCCTGCCGCCCGCCACCCTGATGAACTGGGTCGTCTTCGGCATCGTGCTCGCCGTGCACGTGGCCCTCACCATGATCTTCGCCCAGATCGGGGCCCGGGAGGCCGATCAGGAGCGGGCCAGGACCGCCACCATCACCGCCCTGGAGACCGCCAACGCCCGCCTGGAGCAGGCCCTCGCGGAGAACGCCGGACTGCACGACCAGCTCCTCGTCCAGGCCCGCGAGGCCGGGGTGGCCGACGAGCGGAGCCGGCTCGCCGCCGAGATCCACGACACCATCGCCCAGGGCCTCACCGGCATCATCGCCCAGCTCCAGGCCGCCACCTCCACCGCCGGCACCGACCCGGACCTCGCCCGAGAACACCTCGTCCGGGCCGCCTCCCTGGCCCGGCACAGCCTCGGCGAGGCCCGCCGCTCGGTGCACGACCTGCTCCCCGCGGCCCTGGAGCACGACGACCTGCCCGGCGCGCTCGAGAAGACCGTCGCCACCTGGTCGCAGCGCACCGGGGTGCGCGCCGAGTTCACCGTCACCGGCACCGTCGCCCCCCTGCACGACGAGGTCGGCGCCACCCTGCTCCGCATCGCCGAGGAAGCACTGGCCAACGCCGGCCGGCACGCGGAGGCGTCCCGCGCCGGGGTCACCCTGTCGTACATGGGCGACGAGATCACGCTCGACGTCCGGGACGACGGCCGCGGCTTCGACCCGGCCGCGCTGCCCCCGTACCGGGGAGCCGGCGGATTCGGCCTCGGCGGCATGCGCGCACGCGCCGAACGCATCGCGGGCACCGTCGAGGTGGAGACCGGACCCGGCCTCGGCACGGCGGTCAGCGCCCGCGTCCCGCTGGTGCCGCAGGCCTGACACCGTCCCGTACGGTGTCAGGCATGGACCGGGAACCCGCGCGCGTCATCACCCTGATCGTCGTCGACGACCACCCCGTCGTACGGGACGGGCTGCGCGGGATGTTCGCCGCCGCACCGGAGTTCCGGGTGCTCGGCGAGGCGGCCGACGGGGTCGAGGCCGTCGGAATGGCCGCCCGGCTCGACCCCGACGTGGTGCTCATGGACCTGCGCATGCCGGGCGGCGGCGGGGTCGCCGCGATCACCGAGCTGACCCGGCGCGGCGCCCGCTCCAAGGTCCTCGTCCTCACCACGTACGACACCGACTCCGACACCCTGCCCGCGATCGAGGCGGGCGCGACCGGCTACCTCCTCAAGGACGCGCCCCGCGAGGAGCTGTTCACCGCCGTCCGGGCCGCCGCCGAGGGCCGGACCGTCCTGTCACCGGCCGTCGCGTCGCGGCTCGTCTCGGCGGTCCGCGCCCCGGCCGCCCCGGGCAACGAGACGCTGTCGGCCCGGGAGCGCGAGGTGCTGGCGCTCGTCGCCCGGGGGACCTCCAACCGGGAGATCGCCGCCGAGCTGTTCATCAGCGAGGCCACCGTGAAGACCCACCTCACCCACCTCTTCTCCAAGCTCGGCGTCAAGGACCGGGCCGCCGCCGTAGCCGCCGGCTACGACCGGGGCATCCTCGGTTAGAGCGGACCTCACTCCCGTACGCGCAGCAGCAGCACCGACCGCTCCGGCACCGTCAGCCGCTCGCCGCCCCGGTGCACCGTGTCCGGTGGCCCGGTCTGGTCCTCGCGCGAGGTGTCCAGGACCAGTTCGTACGCCTGCGCCCACGGCGGACCCGGCAGCAGGAAGTCCGCCGGTTCGTGGCCGGCGTGCAGGACGGCCAGGAAGCTGTCGTCGGTCACCTGCTCACCGCGCGCGTCCCGCCCCGGGATGTCCCGGCCCGAGAGGTAGAGCCCGATCGTCGCGGCGGGCGCGTACCAGTCGGACTCGGTCATCTCCGCGCCCGCGCGCGTGAACCACGCCAGGTCCCGCAGCCCGTCCGGGGCCTGCGGCCGGCCGGAGAAGAACGCCCGGCGGCGGAGCACCGGATGGCGGTGGCGCAGCGCGAGCACCCGCGCGGTCAGCGCCGCCAGCTCCCGCCACTCGGGCCGGTCCAGCAGCGACCAGTCCACCCAGCCGGTCTCGTTGTCCTGGCAGTAAGCGTTGTTGTTGCCGCCCTGGGTGCGCCCCATCTCGTCGCCCGCGACCAGCATCGGCACCCCGGTCGACAGGAGCAGCGTGGTGAGCAGGTTGCGCAGCTGGCGGCGGCGCAGCGCGTTGACGCCCGCGTCGTCCGTCTCGCCCTCGGCGCCGCAGTTCCACGCCCGGTTGTCGGAGGTGCCGTCCCGGTTGTCCTCGCCGTTGGCCTCGTTGTGCTTCTCCTGGTAGGTCACCAGGTCGCGCAGGGTGAACCCGTCGTGCGCGGTGACGAAGTTGACCGAGGCGTACGGGCGGCGCCCGCCCCACGCGTACAGGTCGCTCGACCCGGTGAGCCGGTAGCCGAGGTCCCGTACGTCGGGCAGCGCGCCGCGCCAGAAGTCCCGTACGGCGTCCCGGTAGTGGTCGTTCCACTCCGTCCACAGCGGCGGGAACGCGCCCACCTGGTAGCCGCCGTTGCCGACGTCCCAGGGCTCGGCGATGAGCTTGACCCGGCGCAGCACCGGGTCCTGCGCGATCACCGCGAGGAACGGCGAGAGCATGTCCACGTCGTGCATGGAGCGGGCCAGCGCCGCCGCCAGGTCGAAGCGGAAGCCGTCCACGCCCATCTCGGTCACCCAGTACCGCAGCGAGTCCGTGATGAGCCGCAGCACGTTCGGCTGGACGACGTGCAGGGTGTTGCCGCAGCCCGTGTAGTCCGCGTACCGGCGGGCGTCGCCCTGGAGGCGGTAGTAGCCTCGGTTGTCGATGCCGCGCAGCGACAGCGTCGGGCCCAGCTCGCCCGCCTCCGCGGTGTGGTTGTAGACGACGTCGAGGATCACCTCGATGCCCGCGTCGTGCAGCGCGCGCACCATCCGCTTGAACTCGCCGACCTGGCCGCCCGTGGTGCCGCTCGCCGAGTAGCCGGCGTGCGGGGCGAAGTAGCCGATGGAGTTGTAGCCCCAGTAGTTGCGCAGCCCGCGCCGCAGCAGATGGTCCTCGTGTGCGAACTGGTGCACGGGCAGCAGCTCCACCGCGGTCACCCCGAGGTGCTTCAGATGCCCGATCGCCGCCGGGTGGGCGAGCCCCGCGTAGGTGCCGCGCAGCTCCTCGGGGATGCCGGGGTGGAGCCGGGTGAACCCCTTCACGTGCACCTCGTAGATGACGGAGTCCGCCCACGGCGTCTTCGGCCTGCGGTCGTCGGCCCAGTCGTCGTCATCGTGGACGACGACCCCCTTCGGTACGTACGGGGCCGAGTCCCGTTCGTCCCGGACGGTGTCCGCGAACCGCTGATCGGGCCAGTCCCTCACATGGCCGTACACCTCGGCCGGAAGGGTGAATTCGCCGTCCACGGCACGGGCGTACGGATCGAGCAGCAGCTTCGCCGGGTTCCACCGGGCGCCCGTCCACGGGTCCCACCGGCCGTGCACCCGGTATCCGTACCGCCGGCCCGGCCGCACCCCGGGCACGAACCCGTGCCAGACCTCGTGGGTCAGCTCGGTCAGGGGGAGCCGCGTCTCCGTGCCGTCCTCGTCGAAGAGGCACAGCTCGACGGCCTCCGCGCCGCCCGCCCAGAGTGCGAAATTGGTGCCCGCCACCCCGTCGGGGCCGGTCCTGAAGCGGGCGCCGAGCGGCATCGGCGCCCCCGGCCACACCGCCGGCGGGCGCCGGTCGGGCGCCGTGGCGGCGACCCGTTCGGCGACCGCCCCGGCCGTCCCCGCGCCCGTCTCCGGTACTGCCTCCTGCTCGGCTGCGCTCGACACCTGCTCGCCTCCCGCGGCTCGTGGGACCGGCACCGGAAGGGGGTGTGCGGCGTCCCGGCCGCGGCTCCCCGAGTGCGGCCGTCCCCTGTGTTCTGCCCACCGGGCGGCCCGCACTCACGTTTCCCACGACCGGCCCCCGTCGTTGGGGGGACATGACTGACGTAGCGAAGAAGGCAGGGACGCGCCCGGTCACCGCTCCGCCCGCGCGGTGCCTGCTCGCCGTAGTGGCGCTGCTGGCCGTGCTGACGGGTTGTTCGGGCGCCGGTTCGTTCATCGGCGGGGAGGGGAAGCCCCGGGAGGCCATCCGGGTCGTGCCCGCCGACCGGGCCGAGGACGTCCGGGCGGACGGCCGGGTCGCGGTGGAGGTCCCCGACGGCCGGCTGGAGAGCGTCCGGGTGCGGCGGATCGAGGACGCGCGGGAAGAGGAGGTGCCGGGCCGGATCGCCGAGGACGGCCACTCCTGGGCACCGGTGAAGGGGGCGCGGCTCGGCCTTGCCGCCAAGTACAGCGTCGACGCGGTCGCGGTGGACGGCGGCGGCCACCGCGCGGCCCGGCACACCACCTTCACCACCGCGGTCCCCAAGGACCGGTTCATCGGCTACTTCAAGCCGGAGAACCGCTCGACCGTCGGCACCGGCATGATCGTGTCCTTCGAGTTCAACCGCCCCGTCACCCGGCGCGCGGCGGTGGAGCGGGCGATCCGGGTGACGGCCGATCCGCCGGTGGCCGTGGCGGGGCACTGGTTCGGCAGGAGCCGCCTGGACTTCCGTCCGGAGGAGTACTGGCGGCCCGGCACCGAGGTCACCGTGGACATCGGGCTGGCCGACGTGGAGGGCGCGCCGGGGGTGTACGGCAGCCAGCGCAAGACCGTGCGCTTCACGGTGGGCCGGGAGCAGATCTCCCGGGTGGACGCGGCCGCGCACACGATGGAGGTGCGCCAGGGCGGGGAGCTTGTCTCCACGGTGCCGGTCACCGCGGGCTCCGCGACGACCACCACGTACAACGGCAAGATGGTGGTGAGCGAGATGCACGAGGTGACGCGGATGGACGGGCGGACCGTCGGCTTCGGCGGCGAGTACGACATCAAGGACGTGCCGCACGCCATCCGGCTGACGAAGTCCGGCACCTTCCTCCACGGCAACTACTGGTCCGACGAGGACGTCTTCGGCTCCACCAACGTCAGCCACGGCTGCATCGGGCTCCGTGACGTCCAGGGCGGCAGCGGTTCCACCCCGGCCGGCTGGTTCTTCGACCGCACCCTCGTCGGGGACGTCGTCGAGGTCGTCAACTCGGCGGACAGAACGGTCGCACCGGACAACGGACTCGGCGGCTGGAACCTGGGCTGGGCCGCGTGGCGGGCGGGCTCCGCGCTCCGGTAGGGCCTGTCCGGCGGATCTTCGCGGGCCGCCACGGCACCCCCGGGCCGGGCGGCGGAAACCCTGCCGTCACTTGGGACGGAACAGTGACAATTCCGGGGGGATCTGCCCGCAGTCAGTGTGATTATCTCTTTGCTGAGCGCGCATGTGCAGCGCGCGGGGGTGGGAACCCGAGGGTTCCCGGGGCCTAGGCGGGGCCAGGCCGTGTGAGGGGAGACGACCACATTGAACGGGCAGCCGATATCGGGGACATCGGCCGGAACGGGCGGCAGGCGGCGGCTGCGGGGAGCCACCGGTCTGCCGGCCCTGGCGGTGGGTGCGCTGCTGCTTCTCGTGACGGCGTGCGGCGGGGGAGACGGCGGGAGCGCGGACGGCAAGGCGGGCGGGGTCAAGGAGCAGGACACCAGCGCCTCGCAGGCCGTGGTGACCGTCGCGCCGAAGGACGGCACCGGCGACGTCGCGACGAGCGGCGCGCTGAAGATCAGCGCCGAGCGCGGGAAGCTGACCACGGTCAAGGTCTCGGACGCCAAGGGCGGCGAGGTCGAGGGGAAGATCGCGGCGGACGGCGCGAGCTGGGTGCCCGACCAGCACCTGGCCTCGGCGACCCAGTACAAGGTCCACGCGGTGGCCAAGGACGCCCAGGGCCGTGAGTCGGCCAAGGACACCTCCTTCACCACGCTGGTCCCCAAGAACACCTTCATCGGGCAGTACACCCCGGAGGACGGCTCGACGGTCGGCGTCGGCATGCCGGTCTCCATCCACTTCACGCGCGGCATCACCGACCCGAAGGCCGTGGAGAAGGCCATCAAGGTGACCGCCGAGCCCGCCGTCCCCGTCGAGGGCCACTGGTTCGGCAACGACCGTCTGGACTTCCGCCCCGAGAAGTACTGGGCCGCCGGCACCAAGGTGACCGTGAAGCTCGACCTCGACGGCGTCGAGGGCCGCCCCGGGGTCTACGGCAAGCAGGCCAAGACCGTCTCGTTCACCGTCGGCCGCAGCCAGGTCAGCACCGTGGACGCCAAGTCGCACCGGATGAAGGTCGTCCGCGACGGCAAGCAGATCAAGGACATCCCGATCTCGGCGGGCGCCCCCGCCACCACCACGTACAACGGCCAGATGGTCATCAGCGAGAAGCTGCGGGTGACCCGGATGAACGGCGACACCGTCGGCTTCGGCGGCGAGTACGACATCAAGGACGTGCCGCACGCGATGCGCCTGTCCACCTCGGGCACCTTCATCCACGGCAACTACTGGGGCGGACCGGGGGTGTTCGGCAGCGCCAACACCAGCCACGGCTGCGTCGGCCTCCAGGACGTGCGCGGCGGCGGCAACTCCTCCATGCCGGCGTCCTGGTTCTTCAACAACTCGCTCATCGGCGACGTCGTCGTCGTGAAGAACTCGCACGACAAGACGATCAGCCCGGACAACGGCCTCAACGGCTGGAACATGAGCTGGTCGGAGTGGACCGCGTGACCGCGTAGCTCCACGCCCCGAGCACCCCGGCGGGCCCGGCACCGAGATCATGGTGCCGGGCCCGCCCGCGTCCGCAGTGACGCACGGCACCGCCCCCGGCCCGTGCCGCCCGCGGTTAGCGCCGGTTAACCTGCACCCCATGACCGCAACCCTCGAAGTAAGCGACGGCGTCGGCACCATCCGCCTGGACCGCCCGCCGATGAACGCCCTGGACGTGGCGACCCAGGACCGGCTGCGCGAGCTGGCCGAAGAGGCGTCCCGGCGCGACGACGTGCGCGCCGTGGTGCTCTACGGCGGCGAGAAGGTGTTCGCTGCGGGCGCGGACATCAAGGAGATGCAGGCGATGGACCACGCGGCCATGGTGCTGCGCTCCAAGGCCCTCCAGGACTCCTTCACCGCCGTCGCCCGCATCCCCAAGCCCGTCGTCGCGGCCGTCACCGGTTACGCGCTCGGCGGCGGCTGCGAGCTGGCCCTCTGCGCGGACTTCCGCATTGCCGGGGACAACGCCAAGCTCGGCCAGCCGGAGATCCTGCTCGGCCTCATCCCGGGCGCCGGCGGCACCCAGCGGCTCGCCCGTCTGGTCGGTCCCGCCAAGGCCAAGGACCTCATCTTCACCGGCCGCCACGTCAGGGCGGACGAGGCCCTGACGATGGGACTCGTGGACCGCGTGGTGCCCGCCGCCGAGGTGTACGAGCAGGCGCACGCGTGGGCGGCCAAGCTGGCGAAGGGGCCGGCGCTGGCGCTGCGCGCGGCCAAGGAGGCCGTCGACGCGGGGCTGGAGACGGACATCGACACGGGCCTCACGATCGAACGGACGTGGTTCGCCGGTCTGTTCGCCACGGAGGACCGGGAACGCGGAATGCGCAGCTTCGTCGAGGAGGGCCCGGGTAAGGCGAAATTCCTCTGACGGAGGACTGGTTGAAGCCCCGACCGAACGCCGATGGAGAACGCGAACCGGCGCGTTCATCCGTGCGGGCGGATTGGCGCAACCGTGAGGGGGCCTGGGGAACGACCGGGTCCGGGATGTCGGCGAACCCGGCCGGAGGCACTGTATGCGCAGGTCAGACGGGCTGCGCTGCACTGCTCAGTGCCTCCGGCATATGCCGGAGGGTCCTCGGGGAACGACTGATTACGGGTCGCGTATTCCCCCGGAACGGCCCCGGAGGGCCCGCCGTGCGGCCATGATGGTGTGCATGGCGGGCCTGGAGGGTGTGGAGCAGCCGCGACCGCGCAGCAGCGCGACAGCGGCACGGAGATTGCCGGCCGTCGAGGACGAACAGGCGTTCAAAGCGCTGGAGTTGTTCGGAAACCCGACGGAGGAGGAAGTCCGGCTGCCCTCCCGCCCGGAGTCGGCGGCCACGGCGCGCCGGCTGACGTCGTGCGTCGTCCTGCACCAGTGGGCGCTCTCCCCGCAGGCCGCCGAGCACGCCGTCCTGCTCGTCTCCGAGCTCGTCGGCAACGCCGTGCGGCACACCGGGGCCCGGGTCTTCGGGCTGCGTATGGTGCGCCGCCGCGGCTGGATCAGGATCGAGGTGCGCGACCCCTCGCGCGGGCTGCCGTGCCTCATGCCGGTCCGCGAGATGGACATCAGCGGCCGCGGGCTCATGCTCGTGGACAAGCTCTCCGACCGCTGGGGCGTGGACCTCTTACCCCGGGGCAAGACCACCTGGTTCGAGATGCGCATCTCCGACCGCTGACGCCCTCTGCGTGAGCCGCCCCGGGCAGACAGAAGCCCCCGTGTCGGCCGTGGTGCGGCGCCTCGGGGGCTTCTGTGGGGGACCGTGAAATGGGGGGTGTATTCACGGCCGCTGATGACGACCTGGCCCGGGTCAATGGGGGTCGTGGCATCGACTATGACAGACGGAAGACTCCGCAGCCAAAGCCGCATTCTCTGCGAAGTGCTGCATATATGGACATTCCAATGAAGAAACGCAGGTGCGATGGGTCACGTGCCTGGAAATCGATGAATACTCATGAGTTCATGCGCATGATCCATTGATCATCCACGATGTGGACGGCGTGTGCCGGTTCGCCGTCCCGCCCCCACACCGTCCCGCCCGGCCCGCCCGATAATCTGAGCCCCGTCAGACAGTCATACGAAGGGGCGGAACAGTGGCGGACATCGAGTCGGCGCGCAAGGCGTTCGAGCGGTACGACCTGAACGGCGACGGGCTGATCTCGGCCGCCGAGTACAAGAGCGTCATGGCTCAGCTGGGTGACCCGTACGTCACCGAGCCGGTCGCGCAGGCCGTGATCAACTCCCACGACGCGAACGGCGACGGGCTCCTCACGTTCGACGAGTTCTGGGCCGCGCAGAACAAGGGCTGATCCGGGACAGGGGCCGGGGCCACCGGTTCCGGCCACCGGCGGCCTCCCCGGCCTCCGGCCGGGGGTGCGGGGGCGGCGTGACGAGAAATGTCCGGAAAACGCTGACGCGGTCCCGCGCACCGGCCCCGGCCGCCGCCCCGCCCGCCCCCGCTCCGGCCCGTCAGGCCGCGAAGTTGCGGGACATCGAATCCCCCTCGTCGATCTCCGTCAGTTCCGGGCGGGTGTAGCGCTCGGCCCGGGCGTGGTAGTCGAAGTCCCCCCGTACGAGCCCTCGGTAGTCGAGGACGCAGCGCTCCAGGGCGATACGCGTCGGACCCTCGATTCCCGCCGCCTCGATCTCCTGCACGAGTTCCTTCTCCGCCCGCTGCACGCGGTCGGCGATGCGGCCGAGCAGAATTCCGGCTTCGTCCACCGCTTCCTGGAGCGAGCAGCCCCGGTCGCGCTGGAGCAGCCGGACGGCGTTGTGCTCGTATCCGAGCACGGCCTCCTTCTCGAATGAGCAGATGTCGTTGCAGAGGCCGGAGTGATCGGCCACCGCATTGCGCAGGGCCATATAGGCGGGCAGGCTCCGGGCGGATTCCGGGAGGTCGATTCCGGCGGTGATCTCGTGCAGATCCAGGAACGGCTGCATCGCCACCGAATCACGGCGGTGCTTCACGAAGTCGGCGGTGCTCGGCACATGGCCCGCCGCCCGGTCCACGGCCTCCGCGTAGTACGTCCACAGCCAGGCCGCCGTGTCCCGCCGGAACTGCCGTACCCAGTGCGCCGGGCGGTCCACGCAGGTCCGGGCGACCAGTTCGGCCAGCGCGTGCTCCATGCGGCCGACGGGGGCCCGCGCGCCGTCCAGCACGTCCACCAGACGGGCGATCGCGCGCTCGCACAGCCGGGGGTCGCGTCCGGCCGGACCGTCGTCGAATTCGTCGTCCACCAGGAAGGCCCAGAAGAGCCACTGGCAGAAGAGGTCCAGATGCTTCTGCGAGGCCCGGGGGAATATCAGGGAGATCCAGAGTTCCGGGCGCGTTCTGATCATTTTCTTCACGGCCACGGGTGACAGGACGAGATCACTGGCCTCCGCCCATTCCCAGGCGGCCTTCTTCGTCTTCTCAACTCCCGGATGACATCCCGCACTTTCGAACGGCATGTGGAATTCAGGAAGCGCGATCTTGCTCATGGTGCACCTCGTCGTGACGATAAGGACAGGGCAGGGGGATGGGCGATGCGGAAACGCGCACGCGGAATGCGCGGCGACGAGGGGCGGACGCGCGCACGGCCGGCCGGCGGCAGGCCGCGCCGGCACGGAGGGAACGCGCGGGGGTC
>NZ_JAAGNI010000048.1 GCF_010550605.1 Streptomyces sp. SID9727 | reverse complement strand
CCCGGGCCTGGGCGCGCAGCAGGTCCACGGCCAGCTCGCCCGCGTGGCCGTAGCGGGACAGCTGCGCGGTCCACGGGCGGACCTCGGGCCCGAGCCGCCCCCCGGCGACGTCCGCGAGCCGCGCCGGGACCGCCCGCATCCCGCTGAACGCCTTCCGCAGCCGGTCCGCCGCCGCGTCGAACGCCTTGCCGTCGCCGTCCGCGTACGCCGTGCGGAACGCGGCGATCAACGGCCGCAGATAGGCGGACTCGGGGGAGCCGAGCACGGAGCCCGCGCTGTTGCCCGCGAGCGCCCGCAGCGCGTCGGCGCCCCGGCCGTCGCCGCCCGCGAGGTCGTCGATCGCGGCCTCCCAGGACCCGGCCGGGTCGTAGCCCCTCGGGTTCCACGCGAAGTCGGCGGCCGTGAAGAGCGGGATGCGGGAGGCGGCGGGCTGCTCCATCGCGTTGGCGAGCAGCGCCGCCGAACCGGACGCCACCGCCGGGTCCCGGCCGGTGTACGGGCCCAGGAAGATCCGGTCCTGCGCGTAGTCGTTGACCGGGTAGTTGTCCATGGTCACCAGCGGGTGCCGGAACGCGGCACCCGCCTCGGCCAGTTCACCGCCGGTGATGGTCCTCGGTACGACTCCGACGCCCGTCCAGGCGACCTCGATCCCGTCCGCCAGCTCCCGGGCGAGCGCCGTGCGGTACGCGGTCGCGCCGTCCTGGTAGTACTCCGTCGGCATCACCGACAGCGGCAGGGCGTCCGGATGGCGCTCCGCCAGGTGGCGGGCCACGCCGTTCACGACGCGGGCCTGCGCCCGGGCCGCCGCCCCGGGGCCGCTGCCGAAGGCGTCCGCGTCGGCCGCGCAGTGCCACTCGCTGTAGCTGACGTCCTGGAACTGCACCTGGAAGGCCCGCGCTCCCAGGTCCCACATCGCGTCGATCTTGCGGTTCAGTGCCTTGAGGTCGCGGTCCGACGAGAGGCACATGGACTGACCCGGCGCCACCGCCCAGCCCAGCGTCACGTGCTCGGCCGCGGCCCGCTCGGCCAGCGCCCGCCAGCCGGCCTTCCGCGCCGCCGGGTACGGGTCGCGCCAGCGGGCCTGGCGGTACGGGTCGTCGCCCGCCGCGTACAGGTAGCGGTTCTGCTTGGTGCGCCCCAGGAAGCCGAGCTGCGCGAGCCGTTCCTCCTGGCTCCACGGCTGCCCGTAGAACCCCTCGGTCAGCCCGCGTACGGCGGTGGCCGGCCAGTCCCGGACGGTGACCCCGGCGATCCTCCCGCCCCGGACCAGCTGGCGCAGCGTCTGCACCGCGTGGAACAGCCCGTCCTCGCCGACGCCCTCCAGGGCCACGGTGTCGCGTTTCGCGACCCGCCCGGCCGCCAGCCGGTAACCGCCCGCCGGCAGGTCCGCGCGGGCCGGGGCGCCCAGGGTGCGGAG
>NZ_JAAGNI010000034.1 GCF_010550605.1 Streptomyces sp. SID9727 | reverse complement strand
GCCCTGCTCGGGCGGGCGCCCGGCGCGGTCGTCGCGGCGGGGGAGCCGGGCGGGGCGGAGTTCCCGCTGCTGGCCGACCGGCCGATGGTGGGCGGTGCGCCGACCGCGTACGTCTGCCGGCACTTCGTCTGCGACGCGCCGACCACGGACGCGGAGGCGCTGGCCCGCGCGCTCGGCGGGGCCTGAACGGACGGCGGGGGCGCCTCTGGGCGCCCCCGTGAAAGCTTCGGCGCCGGAGGTCAGCTGTGGGTGTACGCCACCAGCGAGATGCCGACGTAATGCACCACGAACGCGGCCAGCGTCAGCGAGTGGAAGACCTCGTGGAAGCCGAACCAGCGCGGTGACGGGTTCGGCCGCTTGATGCCGTAGATGACGCCGCCGACGCTGTAGAGCACACCGCCGACGACCACCAGCACCAGCACCGCGATCCCGCCGGTCCGCATGAAGTCGGGCAGGAAGAAGACGGCCGCCCAGCCCATCGCGATGTAGCACGGCGTGTACAGCCAGCGCGGCGCGCCGACCCAGAAGACCCGGAACGCGATGCCCGCGAGCGCCGCCGCCCACACCGCCCACAGGAGTGGTGTCCCGGTGGACTCGGGGAGCAGGAGCAGGGTGAGCGGGGTGTACGTCCCCGCGATGATCAGGAAGATGTTGGCGTGGTCGAGCCGGCGCAGGACGGCTTCGCCGCGCGGCCCCCACGTACCCCGGTGGTAGAGCGCGCTCACCCCGAAGAGCAGGCACGCCGTCAGCACGTAGATCGCGCAGGCGATCCGGCCCCTGGTGCTGTCCGAGAGGGCGACGAGCACGAGGCCCGCTATGACGACGGCGGGGAACATCCCGGCGTGCAGCCAGCCGCGCATCCGTGGCTTCAGCGGAGCGTCGGCGAGCGTGGCCGGGCGGAGACCGGCGGTGTCGGGCGCGGCGGCAGCAGTCATTCCGGCATCGTACCTACGCCTCCGTAGGGAGCGGGTATGGGCCGTGACGGAGTGCTGATGCTCACATGGGCGGCCCTCTGGACATATGGGCGCGAGGGTCGGATGATCAAATGAGTGCAGTCGGCACCGGATGAGCGCCAAGGGGAATTCGAAGGGGTACACGCATCCGGGTCGCGGCCCCCACGGGGCACGGGCACCAACCGAATACACCCTCACCAAGGAGCGATCGTGGCGCGCGACATCGCGGCTCCCCTCACTGTTCCCACCAACCACCAGGAGCTGGTCTCCTGGGTGGACGAGATCGCAGCACTCACCGAGCCGGACCGGGTGGTCTGGTGCGACGGTTCCGAGGCCGAGTACGAGCGCCTGTGCGGGGAGCTCGTCGCCAAGGGCACGTTCACCAAGCTGGACGAGATCAAGCGCCCGAACTCCTACTACGCGGCCTCCGACCCCAGCGACGTCGCCCGCGTCGAGACCCGTACGTTCATCTGCTCCGCGAAGGAGGAGGACGCCGGCCCGACGAACCACTGGAAGGACCCCGCCGAGATGCGGGAGATCTTCACGGGCGAGCAGGGCGTCTTCCGCGGCTCGATGCGCGGCCGGACCATGTACGTCGTCCCGTTCTGCATGGGCCCGCTCGGGTCCCCGCTCTCCGCGATCGGCGTCGAGATCACCGACTCCGCGTACGTCGCCGTCTCGATGCGCACCATGACGCGGATGGGGCAGCCCGTGCTCGACGAGCTGGGCTCCGACGGCTTCTTCGTCAAGGCCGTCCACACGCTGGGCGCGCCCCTGGCGGAGGGCCAGGAGGACGTGCCCTGGCCCTGCAACGAGACCAAGTACATCTCGCACTTCCCCGAGGACCGCGAGATCTGGTCGTACGGCTCCGGCTACGGCGGCAACGCGCTGCTCGGCAAGAAGTGCTACGCGCTGCGCATCGCCTCCGTCATGGCCCGCGACGAGGGCTGGCTCGCGGAGCACATGCTGATCCTCAAGCTCACCCCGCCGCGCGGCGAGTCGAAGTACGTCGCCGCCGCGTTCCCGAGCGCCTGCGGCAAGACGAACCTCGCGATGCTGGAGCCCACGATCTCCGGCTGGACCGTCGAGACCATCGGCGACGACATCGCGTGGATGCGGTTCGGCGAGGACGGCCGGCTGTACGCGATCAACCCGGAGGCGGGCTTCTTCGGCGTCGCGCCCGGGACCGGAGAACACACCAACGCCAACGCCATGAAGACGATGTGGGGCAACTCCGTCTTCACCAACGTCGCGCTCACCGACGACGGTGACGTCTGGTGGGAGGGCATGACCGAGGAGGCGCCCGCGCACCTCACGGACTGGAAGGGCAACGACTGGACCCCCGAGTCCGGGACGCCCGCCGCGCACCCCAACGCCCGCTTCACCGTGCCGGCCGGGCAGTGCCCGATCATCGCGCCGGAGTGGGAGGACCCGAAGGGCGTGCCGATCTCGGCCATCCTCTTCGGCGGCCGCCGCGCCTCGGCCGTCCCGCTGGTCACCGAGTCCTTCAACTGGCAGCACGGTGTCTTCCTCGGCGCCAACGTCGCCTCCGAGAAGACCGCCGCCGCCGAGGGCAAGGTCGGCGAGCTGCGCCGCGACCCGTTCGCCATGCTGCCGTTCTGCGGCTACAACATGGGCGACTACATGGGCCACTGGCTCAAGGTCGGCGCCGACAAGCCGGACCAGTCGAAGCTGCCGAAGATCTACTACGTGAACTGGTTCCGCAAGAACGACGCGGGGAAGTTCGTCTGGCCCGGATTCGGCGAGAACAGCCGTGTCCTGAAGTGGATCGTCGAGCGTCTGGAGGGGAAGGCGGAGGGCGTCGAGTCGCCGATCGGCATCCTTCCCGCGAAGGGCTCGATCGACACCGAGGGCCTGGATCTCTCCGAGGCCGACCTCGACTTCCTGCTCAAGGTCGACAAGGAGGTCTGGCGCGAGGAGGCGGCGCTGGTCCCCGAGCACCTCAACACCTTCGGCGACCACACTCCGAAGGAGCTGTGGGACGAGTACCGCGCGCTGGTCGAGCGCCTGGGCTGAGCCCCCGCAGATGTACGGCGACGGCCTCCGAAGCCGCTTCGGGGGCCGTCGGCCTGTTCAACCCGTCCTGCTCGTAGTGGAGTTGTGACCCTGCGGAGCCGCAAGGGTGATGTCCGCGACCGTACCGTTGGCCCGGTCGCGCCGCCGGGGCGCGCAGGCGGAGGGGGCCCGTCGGCATGCGGTATCCGCCGTACCCGAACACGTCGCAGGGCGGCCCGCCGCTCTTCCCCGGGCACCGGATGGGCGGCTGGACGGTGGCCCTGATCACCGTCGGCGCGCTGATCGGCGTGGCGGTGGTGGGCCTGGTCGCGTACATCTGGGCGTCCGGCAAGGTCCACGAGAACCTGCGGTTCCCGGACGAGGACGTCACCGTCACCTCCTGCGGCCGGGACGAGGTGACGGGCCGCCCGGTGGCGGGCGTACGGGTCACGAGCGAGGCGGCGCGGCCCGGGACGTACACCGTGCACGTGGTGTTCCGGGACCTGCGGAGCGGGGTGGACGCGGGGGAGGGCGGTGCGACCGTGGCCGACCTGGCGGTGGGCGCCACGGCGATCCGGCGGGTCACCGGTCCGGTTCCGGTGCGGGGCGGCGCCGGGTGCGAGCTCGGGGACGTGACCTTCGAGTCCACGCGCCCGGCCCGCGAAGAGGCTTCGCCCGGCCCCTGAGGAGTCTGGGTGGCGCCCGGTCCACGCACCTCTGCGGTGCGTGGACCGGGGCCGTCAGTGGGCGCCGACCGGCGTCCGCGCGTCGGCGGCGAGCGCCTCGGTGTGGGCGTCCATGCGCTCGGCCGAGAGGATCGCGACCGCCGTGTCGGCGCGGGAGGCCGCCACCACCAGGGCCCGGCCCGCGAGGGCGTGGGCACGGCGGTGGAGGGCGGCCGCGGGGGCGTCGCTCAGCCCGGCGTGGCGGACGGGCGGGGCGCCGCGCAGCCTGGCCACCTGCCCGGCGATGCGGTCGCCCGCCGCGCCGAGACCCAGCTCGTCGGTGACCGCGAGCAGGGCGGCCAGGTGTCCGGCGAGCTGGATGTCCAGCTCCTCCTCGCGGGTGCGGTGCGGGAAGTCGCCGGCGTGGTCGGCCGGTGTGTGGACCGATTTGGTGCGGATCGGTTCGTACATGGGTGGCCTCCTGGTGGTGCTGTGGGGACCATCCTAGCTTGGATTCAGTCTAAAGTTGTCCATCTTCGAGAAAAGGTCGAGCGGCAGGACGGCTACACCTGGCTGTAGCCGTCCAGGAAGTGGGCGATCCGGCCGATCGCGTCCGTCAGGTCCTCCGTCGAGGGCAGCGTCACCACACGGAAGTGGTCCGGATCCGGCCAGTTGAACCCGGTGCCCTGCACCACCATGATCTTCTCGGCCCGCAGCAGGTCCAGGACCATCTGCCGGTCGTCCTTGATCTTGTAGACCTTGGGGTCGAGCCGCGGGAAGAGGTACAGCGCGCCCTTCGGCTTCACGCAGGTCACGCCCGGGATCTGGGTCAGCAGGTCGTACGCCGCATCGCGCTGCTCCAGGATCCGGCCGCCGGGCAGCACCAGGTCGTTGATCGACTGCCGGCCGCCGAGCGCGGTGGCGACCGCGTGCTGCGAGGGCATGTTGGCGCACAGCCGCATGTTGGCCAGGATCGTCAGCCCCTCGATGTACGAGGAGGCGTGCGCCTTGGGGCCGCAGACGGCCATCCAGCCCGAGCGGTAGCCGGCCACCCGGTAGTTCTTGGACAGCCCGTTGAAGGTCAGGACCATCAGGTCCGGGGCGATCGTCGCGGTGGGGGTGTGCGTGGCGCCGTCGTACAGGATGCGGTCGTAGATCTCGTCCGAGCAGACGACCAGGTTGTGCCGGCGGGCGATCTCCGTCAGCCCGCGCAGCATCTCGTCGTCGTAGACGGCGCCCGTCGGGTTGTTCGGGTTGATGATCACCATCGCCTTGGTGCGGTCGGTGATCTTCCGCTCGATGTCGGCGAGGTCGGGCATCCAGTCCGACTGCTCGTCGCAGCGGTAGTGCACGGCCGTGCCGCCCGCCAGCGAGACCGAGGCCGTCCACAGCGGGTAGTCCGGGGCCGGGACCAGCACCTCGTCGCCGTCGTCGAGGAGAGCCTGCATCGACATCTGGATCAGCTCGGAGACGCCGTTGCCGATGTAGACGTCCTCGACGTCCAGGTCGATGCCCTTGGTCTGGTAGTGCTGCATCACCGCCCGGCGCGCGGACAGCAGCCCCTTCGCGTCGCCGTAACCGTGCGCCCCGGCGAGGTTGCGCAGGATGTCCTCAAGGATCTCCGGCGGGCACTCGAAGCCGAACGCGGCCGGGTTGCCGGTGTTCAGCTTGAGGATGCGATGCCCGGCCGCCTCCAGCCGCATCGCCTCCTCGAGCACGGGGCCGCGGATCTCGTAGCAGACGTTGGCGAGCTTCGTGGACTGGATGACCTGCATGTCAGCGAGCTTACGACTGTGTTTCACGGGCCGCCCGGGCTTTGCCCGCCGGTTGGCCCGCCCGGGCGGGGGCGGGCTCCGGCGCGGGCTTTCATCGCCATGCGCCCGCCCCCGTGAACCGTGGGAACGCCGGTCACGGGAGGCCCGGGGCTTGGAATGGGGCGGCGCGGCGGTGTGACCGACCGGAACGGGTGACTTACGCCACGGAGCGGTGTGCGCCGGGGCTCGCGCGGGAGCGCGGGCGCGCTCCCGGGCGGCGTTCGCGCCGGGCTCACGCGGGGAG
>NZ_JAAGNI010000022.1 GCF_010550605.1 Streptomyces sp. SID9727 | reverse complement strand
GGCTGGGGACGTAGGGCCGGCGCTCCGGCTCGGGGGCGGGCGCCGGCTCGCGGGGGGCCGGGCGGTCCTCCAGGGGCGGCGGACGGTGCACGGGGCCGATGGGTGGGACGGGTGCTGCCCCGGCCGCGGCGTCGGCGTCCTCGTCGGCGCCGAGCAGGGTCTGCGGGAGGACCAGGACGGCCTGGGTGCCTCCGTAGATGTTGCTCTGCAGCCGTACGGCGATGCCGTGCCGCCGGGCCAGCGAGGCGACCACGAACAGGCCGATGCGGCCGTCCTGGAGGAGGCGGGCGACATTGACCTGGTCGGGGTCGGTGAGCAGGGCGTTCATCCGCTTCTGCTCGTCGCCCGGCATGCCGAGTCCGCGGTCCTCGACCTCCAGGGCGAGCCCGGCGGTGACGCGCTGGGCGCGCAGCAGGACCTGGGTGTGCGGAGCGGAGAACACCGTGGCGTTCTCCACGAGTTCGGCGAGGAGGTGGATGACGTCGGCCACGGCGTGCCCGCGCAGGGTGCCGTCGATCGGGGGGACCAGCTTGACCCGGGGGTACTGCTCGACCTCGGCGATCGCCGAGCGCAGCACCTCGGTCATGGTGACCGGGTTGCTCCACTGGCGGCGGGAGACGGCGCCGCCGAGCACGGCGAGGTTCTCGGCGTGCCGGCGGATGCGGGTGGCGAGGTGGTCGACGTGGAAGAGGCCCTTGAGCAGGTCGGGGTCCTCGACCTCGTGCTCCAGCTCGTCCAGCAGCTGGATCTCGCGGTGCACGAGCGACTGGAGGCGGCGGGCGAGGTTGACGAAGACCTCGACCTTCTGGTCCTCGCCGCTGGGCTCGGAGAGCCGGGAAGCCTCGACGACCGCGACCACGGCGGCCTCCTGCTGGCGGCCCAGCTCCTGGGCCAGCAGCTCGAAGGGGTCGCCGCCGGGCGGCTGGCTCTGCGGGGCGCGGGGCACGGGCACGGGCTCGCCGTTGCGCAGCTGTTCCACGGCGCGTCGCAGTTCGGCCTGGCCCTGGGCGCTGGTCCGGCGCAGCGCGAGGCAGCGGCCGAAGACCGTGGTGGCGGCCCGGTTGGCGGCCAGGAAGGCGGCGAGGACCGCGGCGAGCGCGAGGGCGGCCG
>NZ_JAAGNI010000009.1 GCF_010550605.1 Streptomyces sp. SID9727 | reverse complement strand
GCCGCCGCGCGCGTCGGCGGAGCGGAGGCCGTCACCCGCCTCGATGGCCGCGGCCGGGTCGACGATCCCGTGGCCGCGTGCGTCGTCGCGGCCGCCGGCGGGGGCGTCGCGCGCGGTGTCGGTGAGCAGCTTCCTGATCTGCCGGGGCGTGAACCCGGGGTGTGCGGACTTCACCAGGGCGACCGCGCCGGAGACGAACGCGGCGGCGGCGGACGTGCCCCACTCCACGTAGTACTTGTGGTCGGGCGCCGGTACGACGATGTCGTCGCCGGGGGCGCTCACGGTGGCGTACCAGCGGCGGGTGGAGAACGAGGCGTGGGTGCCGTACCGGTCCACGGCCGCGGCGGCGATCACCCCGGGGTAGGCGGCGGGGTAGGAGACGTGGTCGCCCTTCTCGCCCCCGTTGCCGGCCGAGGCGACGACGACGGCGCCCTTCTTCAGCGCGTACTGGACGGCGGCGTCCTCGCCGGGCTCCGGGTGCGCGGACTCGCTGTCGTCGCCGAGGGAGAGGTTGATGACGTCGGCGCCGTGGTCCGCGGCCCACCGGATGCCGTCGGCGAGCGCCGTGCCCCGCGTCCTGCGGGCCTCGGCCCGGTCCGGGTCGCTCGCTTCGAGGATGACGCGGACCGGGAGGATCTTCGCCTCGGGCGCGATGCCGAGGACGCCGTCGGCCCGTCCGCTGCCGTGCCCCCGGCCCGCGATGATCCCGGCCATGGCGGTGCCGTGCCGGGCCCACGCCTTGTCGCCGCGCCCGGCGCCGAAGCCGATGAGGTCCTTGCCGGGCAGGACCTGGCCCGCGAGGTCCGGCAGACTGCCGTCGACCCCGGTGTCGACCACGGCGACGGTGACGCCCTCGCCGCGCGTGGTCTCCCAGGCCCGGTCGGTGTGCAGGGCGGCCAGGCCCCACTGCTGGGCCCGGATGGTGTCGGCCCCGGCGGGGGGCGCGGGGAGCAGGACGAGGGCGGTGGCCGCGCAGAGGACGCCCAGGGTGCGTTTCATCGCGTCCGCTCCGTGAGGCCGGCGACGTGGGTGCGCAGCGCGCGTTCGGCGCCGTCGGACAGGCCCTTGGCCTCGTGGCCGAGTCCGGCCTGCGCGGCGGGGGTCGTGGCGCCGTCGGCCATGGCCCGGTCGGCGGGCTGCGGGGTGCTCACGCGTCCGTCGGCGAACCCCGTCACGGCGAACGAGACGACGGGCATCCCGGTCAGCACGTGGACCGACCAGCTGGCGCGCTGCCGGGCGCCGAACGAGGCGGCCGGGCTGTCCTTCACGGGGTAGGTACGGGGCAGCAGGTCGGTGCGGCGGTCGAGGTGCTGGTCGGCGAACCTTGCGCCGAGGGCCCGCATGGCGTCGGCGTCGGCCTCGGCGAAGACGAACCCGACCGTCGTGACGCTGCTGGCGGTCGCGTCGGTGTAGGTGGCGCGCAGGACGTGGGCGCAGCCGACCGTACGCAGCGTCTTGGCGAGCAGCGGGTCGAGCGCGTCGGCGCAGCCGCTGTCGGGCGCCACGGCGAGTCGCGTCCAGACCCGGTCGGCGCCGCCGGGCCCGGCGCCGTCGCCCTTCAGGGCGTGCGGGAAGAGGGTGTCCACGGGGATGCTGTGCCAGGCTTCCCGGCCGACCGCGTACGCGCTGCGGGCGGCGGGATCGTCGTCGGAGCCGCCGGTGAGCCGGCTTCCGACGGCGGCCCCGGCGATCAGCCCGAGCCCGAGGACGCCGCAGACGCCGGCGGCCACGGCCCGGCGGGGG
>NZ_JAAGNI010000112.1 GCF_010550605.1 Streptomyces sp. SID9727 | reverse complement strand
ACCCCCGCTGTCCGCCGCCCCCGCGCCCTGCGCGCCCCGCAGCAGCGCCGCGATGTCGGCGAACCCGCGCCGCTCCGCGTGCTCCAGCGCCGTCACCCCGTCGCCGTCCGCCAGCCCCGGCGTCGCGCCCGCCGCGAGCAGCAGCTCCACGATCTCCAGGTGCGCCCGGCCGCCGTCGCCGAGGATCACGGCCTCCAGCAGGGCGGTCCAGCCCAGCCGGTTGACGTGGTCCACGTCGATGTCGGTGACCCTCAGCAGCTCCCGTACGTACGCGACATGACCGCGCTCGCTCGCCGGGATCAGCGCGATCCCGCCGAACCGGTTGCGCAGCTTCAGGTCGGGCCCGGCCGGCAGCAGGGCGCGCAGCATCTCCACGCTGCCCGTCACGCCGGTGGCCAGCCACGGGCTCTCCTCACGCCGGTCCCGCGCGTCCGGGTCGGCGCCCGCCGCGACGAGCAGCCGGGCGGCCCCGACGTGGTCCCCGTGGACGGCCAGGAGCAGCGGGGTGCGCAACTCCTCGTCGCGGGCGTCGACCCGGGCGCCGCCCTCGATCGCGGTCCGCACTCCGTCGGTGTCGCCGGTGCGCGCGGCGTCGAGCAGCTGGTGATCGAGGGCGTTCATGTCCGTCTCCCGGGGAGGTGTGCGCGTACGTACTACTGGGCGAGGGCGGCGACGCCGGCCCGCGCGAACTTCTCGTCCAGGTCGCCGCTGGGCGCGCCAGCGACGCCGATGCCCGCCACCGGGGCACCCTTGACCTGCACGGGGGCGCCGCCCGCGAGGAACAGCGTGCCAGGGATGTCCTTCAGGTTCGGGGCCTGGGCGAGCCGCTTGGCCAGCTCGGAGGTCGGGGCGTTCCACGACACGGCGGTGTACGCCTTCTTCTCGGCCGACTCGTACGCCTGCGGGCCCGAGCCGTCGCCGCGCAGGGTCAGGATCGTGTTGCCGTTGCGGTCGACCACCGAGACCGCGACGCGCTGGTTCTCCTTCTTCGCCGCGTCCAGGGCGGCCTGCGCGGCCTTCGTCGCGGCGTCGAGCGTCAGGTGCGTCGACTGCTGGAGGTCGCGGTGCGCGATGTCGGCCTTGACCGTGGTCGCGGGGGCGGCCGCCGGGGTGGACGCGTTCGCGGACATCGCGCCGAACGTGCCGGCCCCGAGGGCGGCAGCGGTGACGGCGCCGGTCAGGACACGGGTACGCAGCGACATCTTCTTCATCAAGGGCTCCTCAGCGGGGGAAGATCGGAAGCGGGTGGTCCCCGCGTCCTGTCATCCAGCGTCGGCCCGCAACCGCCTCCGGAGGGTCGTCGTACCGGCTCGACCCGGCGCCCGGGACGGCTGACGTCCCCATCGGCCGATCGGTTGATGCGCGGGCGCCCGCCCGGGGTGACGATGGAATGTCCACGCAGGTCAGCGGGGGTCCTTCCGGGACCGGGAACAGGGGTACGAGGTGGAGCACGGGCACGAGGACGGGCCCCGGCCCGCGCCGGGACCGGATGCCGACGACGCCGGCGCCCGCAACCTCGCCCTCCTCATGCACGCCGCGTTCTTCCTGCTCCTCGGCGCCTCGCTCGCCCGGTTCCTGCTCCGGCATCCCGGCGAGGCCCGCACCCCCTGGCTCATGGGCCTGTCCGTCGCCCTGGCCGCGCTCTACGTCATCGGGCCGGTCCTCGGCTCCCGCCCCACCGCGCGCAGCCTCGTCTGGCTCGGCGGGCTCGTCGCCGTGTGGATGGTGGTGGTCGTCCTCGCGCCCAGCTTCGCCTGGTGCGCGGTGCCGCTCTTCTACACCGGGCTGCGCATCCTGCCGCCCCGCGCCGCTTACGCCCTCGTCGCCCTGCTCACCCTGTTCGTCGTCGCCGCGCAACTCCGCCTCGCGCACGGCTTCGACCCCAACCTCGTGCTCGCCCCGCCCGCCGTGGCCGCCGTCGCCACCGCCGTGTTCGTCCACATGCGGCGCCAGGCCGTACGGCAGGGCCGGCTCATCGACGACCTGCTCCGCACCCGCCGCGAACTCGCCGCCACCGAGCGCCGCGAAGGCACCCTCGCCGAACGCCAGCGGCTGTCCATGGAGATCCACGACACCCTCGCCCAGGGCCTGTCCAGCCAGCAGATGCTCCTCCAGGCCGCCGACCGCACCTGGGACACCGACCCGGCCGCCGCCCGGCGCCACATCCGTACCGCCGAAGGCATCGCCGAACGCAACCTCGCCGAGGCCCGCCGCTTCGTCCACGACCTGGCCCCCGCCGACCTGGCCGAGGGCGGCGGCCTCGAAGCGGCCCTGCGCGCACTCGCCGCCCGCGAAACCGCCCAGGCGCAGGGCAGGCTCACCGTCCGCTGCCACATCGAGGGCGCCCCGCACACCGTCCTGCCCGACCGCACCCAGTCCGCCCTGCTGCGGATCGCCCAGGGCGCCCTGGCCAACGTCACCGAACACGCGGGCGCCACCGAGGCCGCCCTCACGCTCACGCACCTGGACGACCGCACCGTCCTCGACATCGCCGACAACGGCCACGGCTTCACGCCCACCGCCACCGGAGGCCCGGGCGGGGTGCGCGGCCACGGGCTGCCCGCCATGCGCGCCCGGCTCCACCAGCTCGGCGGCACCCTCACCATCGAATCGGCCCCCGGCGAAGGCACCGTCGTCACCGCCACCGTCCCCGCACTCCAGGACCCCACACCCCAGGACTCCGCATGACCGCCGACCGCATCCGCATCCTGCTCTGCGACGACCACGCCGTCGTACGCGCCGGGCTCCTCGCCCTCCTCGGCAGCGAACCCGACATCGAGGTCATCGGCGAGGCGGGCAGCGGCGAGGAAGCCGTCGCGCTCGCCGCCCGGCTCACCCCCGACGTCGTCCTGATGGACCTCCAGCTCGGCACCGGCATCGACGGCGTCGAGGCGACCCGCCGCATCGCGGCCGGCCCCGGCACCCATGTCCTCGTCCTCACCACGTACGACACCGACGCCGACATCACGCGCGCCATCGAGGCCGGCGCCACCGGCTACCTGCTCAAGGCCGAACGCCCCGAGGAGCTGTTCGCCGCCATCCGCTCCGCCGCCCAGGGCCGCACCACGCTCTCGCCGCCCGTCGCCAGCCGGGTGATGGCCCGCATGCGCGCACCCCGCCCCACCCTCACCGACCGCGAACGCGACATCCTCGGCCAGCTCTCCCGGGGCCTCGGCAACCGCGAGATCGCCCGCGCCCTGTTCATCAGCGAGGCCACGGTCAAGACGCACCTCGGCCGCATCTACGACAAGCTCGGCGTCGACACCCGCGCGGGCGCCGTCGCCGTCGCCAAGGAGCAGCGGCTGCTGCCGTAACGGGCGACACGCCGGGCATGACACCATCGAACCGTGCTCGACATCGGCTACTCCCTCTCCCGCCGCTTCCCCGACCCCCCGCAGACCGACTACCGCCGCGCGGACGTCCACGCGCTGCGGCACGACCTGTTCTCCGGGGACGTCTACCTCGCGGACACCAAGGCGGACCGCGAAGTGTCCACAGCCTGGGGATGGGTGCCGGTGCTCGACTTCGCCTGGGCGCTGTGCGACATCGTGGAACGCATCGACCAGGACCCGCGCGGCAGCCGCTCGCACCGCCGCCAGCAGGCCGAACTCGACTTCACCGAGTCCACCGACCGCATGCTCTTCGAGCGCCGCTTCGGCTGGGTCGACATCGAGGCCGACTGGATGGACCCCGAGGAACCGCCGCTCACCTTCAGCCACTCCCTCCTGCGCCGCGAGGCCCGCGACTTCCTGCACGACCTGATCGCCGACCTGGCCGACATGCACGAGGGCCTGGCCGACAACCCGGCCGTCTGGGACCTCCAGGCCCGCTTCCCCCGGCTCTGACCGGGGCGGCGGGGGCCGCGGCGGGGGCCTCACGCCTCCGACCGGGGCGGCGGGGGCCTCACGCCTCCACCCGCACCCCGATCTGCGCCGCGAACGCCGGCGCCAGCTCCATCAGCTGGACCGGGCTGATCACCGCACCCGCCAGCCGCTCCACCCCCCGCGCGATGTCCAGCTCCGCGACCGCCCGCAGATCCACCGACTCCATCCGCGCCGCGCTGAAGTCCGCCCGCCTCAGCACGCAGTCCCGGAACTCCACCCGCGTCAGCCGCGCACCCCCGAAGTCCGGCTCCGCCAGCACACAGCCCTCGAAGACGACATCCGTCAGCCGGGCCTCCCGCAGATTCAGGTAATCGATCTTCCCGCCCCGCACGAGCACCCGCTCCAGCACCGCTCCGTGCAACTGCGTCCCGCCCAGCCGCGCGTCCACCACCTCCACGTCCCGCAGCGACGCCTCCGCGAGATCGGTGCCCACCCCCCGTACGCCCGTCAGCACCGCATCGATGAACCGCGCCCGCACCAGCTCCGCCCGGTCCAGGGCGCAGCCCTCCAGCGCGCAGTCCATGAACCGCGCGCCCCGCCCCGACGCGTCCGCCAGATCCACCGACGCCCCGAACCGCACCCCGTCGTAATCCCCGTCCGGTTCGAGTCCGCCCTCCCCGAACTCCGCCAGCGGCGGCAACGGCACCTCCGGCCGCCGCGCCGCCTTCACACCACCACTCCGACCACCACCGCGCACCATGCCCCCATCGTGACGCACGCCACTGACAACGCCCCGCCCACGCTTGACCTCAACCCCGCTTGAGGTCACAGGCTGGGGCCGCCAGCACCCACACCACTCCGGGGGACCCCGCCATGCACGCCGTACGCCTCCACGCCTTCGGCCCCGCCGACAACCTCACCTACGAGCAGACCGACACCCCGCGACCCGGCCCCGGCCAGGTCCGCATCGCCGTCCGCGCCGCCGGCGTCCACCTCCTCGACACCACGCTGCGCCAGGGCCTCCCCGGCCCCCTGCCGCCCGCCCCGCTGCCCACCATCCCCGGCCGCGAAGTCGCCGGCACCGTCGACGCCCTCGGCGAAGGCACCGACCCGGCCTGGCTCGGCCGCGACGTCGTCGCCCACCTCGGCAACGTCCCCGGCGGCTACGCCGAACTCGCCGTCAGCGACACCGACCGGCTCCACTCCGTACCCGACGGGCTCAGCCACGCCGAGGCCGTCGCCATGGTCGGCACCGGCCGCACCGCCCTCGGCATCCTCGGTTTCACTCCGCTCGGCCCCGACTCCCTCGTCCTCGTCACCGCCGCCGCCGGCGGCCTCGGCACCCTGATCGTCCAGTACGCCAAGAACGCCGGAGCCACCGTCATCGGCCTCGCCGGAGGCCCCGCCAAGACCGCCCGCGTCCGGGACAACGGCGCCGACCTCGCCGTCGACTACACCCGCCCCGACTGGCCCCACCACGTCCGCACCCACCTGGACACCCTCGGCCGCCGCGCCACCGTCGTCTACGACTCCGTCGGCTCCACCACCGCCCGCGCCGCCGTCGGCCTCCTCGGCGAGGGCGGGCAGCACGTCGTCTACGGCCGGTCCGGCAACGGACACCCCTACTCCCCCGCCGACGACGAACTCGAAGCACGCGGCATCACCTCCGAGAACGTCCTCGGCCCCGGCCTGTTCCGCAAGGGCGGCGGACCGCGCGCGCTCGAAACCCGCGCCCTCGCCGAGGCCGCCGCCGGCCGCCTGCGCCCCGCGATCCAGACCTACCCGCTCGCCCGCGCCGCCGACGCCCACCGCGACCTGGAAACCCGGGGCACCATCGGCAAGGTGGTCCTCATCCCCTGACGCGGGACCCCGTCCGCCTCACGCCCCGCCCAGCTCCGCCAGCGCCCCGTCGGTCAGCCGGTACACCGTCCACTCGTCCTGCGGACGCGCGCCCAGCGACTCGTAGAACGCGATCGACGGGGCGTTCCAGTTCAGCACCGACCACTCCAGGCGCTCGTAACCCCGCTCCCCACAGATCCGCGCCAGCTCCCGCAGCAGCGCCTTCCCGTGCCCGCCGCCGCGCCGCTCCGGGCGTACGTACAGGTCCTCCAGGTAGATCCCGTGCACCCCGCGCCACGTCGAGAAGTTCAGGAACCAGAGCGCGAAGCCGACGACCTCGCCGTCCTCGTCCGACTCGGCGATGTGCGCGAAGGCGGCGGGCCGCTCACCGAACAGCGCCTCCCGCAGCTGCTCCTCCGTCGCACGCACCTCGTGCAACGCCTTCTCGTAATCGGCCAGCTCACACACCATGGCGTGGAGGGCGGGGACATCTGCGGGGGTAGCGGTACGAATCATGGGGGCAGCGTAAACAGCGCCCCGCCGACGGCTACCCCCGGCCCAGCACCACCCGCGCGATCTCCGCCTGCTCCGGCGCCAGCCGCCGCGCCCCGCCCGCCACCGACCAGCAGGCGTTCTGGAGCACCCGCCCCAGCGTCCACGCCGCCGCCCGCCCCCGGTCGAGCCCCAGCACCCCGGTCAGCACGTCGAACCGCCCGTCCACCGCGCCCGCGTCGAACCGGTCCACCAGCGCGGGCAGCAGCTCGAACCCCGCGTCCCCCACCAACGGCTTCGGATCGATGGCCACCCACCCGGCCCCGCCCTCCGCCGCCAGCACGTTCCCGAAGTGCAGGTCCCAGTGCAGCAACCGGTCCCCCGGCTCCCCCGCCACCTCACGCACCGCCGCCGCGCAGTCCCGTACGAGCCCCCGCTCCTCCTCGTCCACCAGCGCCGCCACCACGCCCGGCGCGGCGGCCAGCATCCAGGAAGCCGGCTCCCCGAGCCCCCGCAGTCCGTGCCCGGCTCCCGGCGCCCCCGGCCGCACCGCCGTCAGCTCCGCCAGCAGTCCGGCGATCACCCGGACCGCCCGGTCCGTGTCCGGCTCGCCCTCCAGCGAGCCGCTTCCGTCCAGCCGCTCCAGGAGCATCGCCCCGGTCGCCGGATCGTGGTCCAGCAACCGCACCGCCCCGGCCCCCGCCGCACCCCACAGCCGCAGCGCGACCGGCTCCCCCGCCGTCTCCTCGTCCACCGGCTGCAGCTTCAGCACCGCCCGCCGCCCGTCCCGCACCCGCACCACCGGCAGGACCAGCGCGCACACCCCGTGCATCGCCGCACCGTCCCGGCGCAGCCCCCACCGCTCCAGGAAGTCCGCCGCCATCCCCGGCAGCGCGGCCACGAACGCCCGGCCCGCCTCCCCGTTGTATGCGGACTGAGTGGCGACGAGCGCATCCGGAATGTCGATCACACCCCCGATCGTAGGAGCGTGCGTCAATCGGGCATGCCCTCCGGCCACCCAGCACGGCCCCACGCCGCACCCGCCTCGTGGCTCCGCGCCCTCCGCTCCTGGATCCGCAGCGCCCCCGGCACCCACCTCTGGCTGGCCGCCCTCTTCGTCACCACGGTGGTCGTCCACCAGATGTCACCGGCCTTCGAGGAGGAGTTCCTCCGCCAGCGCTCCACCAACATCCACGAGCTGTCCCGCAACCCCGTCCGCGTCCTCATCGCCAGCGCCTTCTGGATCGACGGCGGCCAGTGGCTCCCCTACGCCGTCCTCTACACCGTCTTCCACGCCCCCGCCGAACGCCGCCTCGGCACCCCGCGCTGGCTCACCGTCGCCGCCACCGCCCACGTCCTCGCCAGCCTCGTCAGCGAGGGCGTCCTCGCCTGGGCCATCCGCCACGGCCATGCCCCGCCCTCCGCGGCCGACACCCTCGACGTGGGCGTCAGCTACGCCCTGGCCGGCGTGGCCGCGGTCCTCACCTCTTACGTGCCCCGCCCCTGGCGCCCGGTGTACCTCTTCGCGGTCCTGGTGATCTACACGGTCCCCCTGATCACCAACCCGACCGTCACGGACGTCGGCCATCTGACGGCGGCCCTGATCGGGCTGGGGTGCTCTCCGCTGACGCGACGCGGAACACCCGGACGTAGCGAGGCATGAAAAAAACCAGGCCGGGGAAGCCCGGCCTGGCGATGGAGCCCCCTGTCGGATTCGAACCGACGACCTACGCATTACAAGTGCGTTGCTCTGGCCAGCTGAGCTAAGGAGGCGTGCCGGAGCAGTCTAACCAACCCGGCCCCCGTCACCGTGCAGAAATTTCGCAGCCGGTGAACTGCTGACAGATTCGAAACCGCCAGGTAGCGTCCTTGCAGGTTCACTCGTTTGGACCAGACCACTCCCTTACAACGGATCGTCCGGCACGTTCCTGCCGGTGGAGGAGAAGAATCAGCATGGCCAGTGTCACGTTCGACAAGGCGTCCCGCGTCTACCCCGGCTCCACGAAGCCCGCGGTGGACCAGCTCGAGATCGACATCGCGGACGGTGAGTTCCTCGTCCTCGTCGGTCCCTCCGGTTGTGGCAAGTCCACCTCGCTCCGCATGCTCGCGGGCCTCGAGGACGTCAACGGCGGTGCCATCCGCATCGGTGACCGCGACGTCACGCACCTGCCGCCGAAGGACCGGGACATCGCCATGGTGTTCCAGAACTACGCGCTGTACCCGCACATGACCGTCGCGGACAACATGGGCTTCGCGCTCAAGATCGCCGGTGTCAACAAGACCGACATCCGGGCGAAGGTCGAAGAGGCCGCCAAGATGCTGGACCTCACCGACTACCTGGACCGCAAGCCGAAGGCGCTCTCCGGTGGTCAGCGCCAGCGTGTCGCGATGGGCCGCGCGATCGTGCGTGAGCCGCAGGTCTTCCTCATGGACGAGCCGCTGTCGAACCTCGACGCCAAGCTCCGTGTCTCCACCCGTACGCAGATCGCCTCGCTCCAGCGCCGCCTGGGCATCACGACCGTGTACGTCACCCACGACCAGGTCGAGGCCCTGACCATGGGCGACCGCGTCGCGGTCCTCAAGGACGGTCTCCTCCAGCAGGTCGACTCGCCGCGCAACATGTACGACAGGCCGGCGAACCTCTTCGTGGCCGGCTTCATCGGCTCCCCGGCGATGAACCTGGTCGAGGTCCCGATCACCGACGGTGGCGTGAAGTTCGGCAACAGCGTCGTCCCGGTCTCCCGCGAGGCGCTGACCGCCGCCGCGAACCGCGGCGACACCACCGTCACGGTCGGCATCCGCCCCGAGCACTTCGACATCGTCGAGCACGGCGGCGCCGCCGCGAAGACGCTCACCAAGGACTCCGCGGCGGCCCCGGCCGGCCTGGCCGTCTCGGTCAACGTGGTCGAGGAGCTCGGCGCCGACGGCTTCGTCTACGGTGCCGCCGAGGTCGGTGGCGAGCACAAGGACCTCGTCGTCCGCGTCGGTGGCCGCGCCGTCCCGGAGAAGGGCACCAAGCTGCACGTCGTGCCCCGCCCGGACGAGCTGCACGTCTTCGCCACGTCGACCGGTGAGCGCCTCACCGCCTGACGTCGCCCGCGCTGTACGGTGGCCCCGCACGGTCTTCGTGCGGGGCCGCCGCGCGTCCCGGGCAGGGTTCGAAGCGGCTGAGGCGTTTGAAGCGGTGGAGGCGAATTCCCCGCCAGAACGGTCATTTCGCTTCCGTTCGTCAACACGCGATTCGAAAAGCACACGCGAACCATCCCTCGCAAGGGTGACGTAATGTCGCCGTTCCCTCACCGGCCGCTACGCTCGCTGCGTGACCCACACCGTGCGCCGTATCGGCCGAACCCTCGCTTTCGTACTGCCCGTCGTCATGGTCCTGTCCGGGACCCTCGCGGTCACCGCCGTGCCGTGGGCAGCCAGCAACTCCGACTCGCAGCTCCTCGCCGCGTCGGCCCGTACCGTTCCCGACGCCAAGGGTGCCGAGGCCGCCGTCAAGCCGCGCGCCCCGCAGGAGATCCTGCGCGACCGGCTCCTCCAGGAGCTCCGCGCCAAGGACCCGGGCGTCGCGCTGACGGACCTCCAGCGCGCCGTCGAGGGACGCCCGTCGCTCGCCAAGCACTGCATGTCCATCGCGAAGACCCTGGGCAAGGCCGCCGTCGACAAGTACGGCCCGACGCGCGCGCACCGCTTCTCGCGCCCCGTCTGCGACACCTCGTTCGCCTCGGGCGTCGCCCAGTTCAGCTGACCGACGCACCTCTCCCCGCTACCGGGCACGGCTTATCGTGCCTGGTATGCATACGTTTCCGACGCAGGCCGTGATCCTGGCGGGTGGCCAGGGGTCACGGCTGCGCCCGTATACCGATGACCGCCCCAAGCCGATGGTCGAGATCCCGGGTACCGGGACGCCGATCATCGGCCATCAGCTTTCCTGGCTGGCCGCCGAGGGCGTGACCGACGCCGTGGTGTCGTGCGGGCATCTGGCCGAGGTGCTCCAGGAGTGGCTGGCCGAAGCGGTGCTGCCGCTGCGCGTGACGACGGTGGTGGAGTCCGAGCCGCTGGGACGCGGCGGCGGCCTGAAGTACGCGGCGGCGCGGCTGCCCGAGCCCGACGAGCCGTGGTACGCGACCAACGGGGACATCTGGACGCGGTTCTCGCTGCGCGAGATGGCGGCGTTCCACGCGGAGCGCGACGCCACGGCGACGCTGGCGCTGGCACGGCCCCGGATCCCGTGGGGCGCGGTGGAGACGGACGCGTTCGGGCACATCACCGACTTCATCGAGGCACCGCCGTCGCCGTATCTGATCAACGCGGGGGTGTACGTGTTCTCCCCCGCGTTCACGGGCATGCTGCCGGACCTCGGCGACCACGAGCGGACGACGTTCCCCCGGCTGGCCCGCGAACGCCGGCTGGCCGGCTATCCGCTGCCGCACGGGGCGTACTGGCGGGCGATCGACACCGCGAAGGACCTGACGGAGGCCGCCAAGGAACTGGGCGAGCGGTAGGACGTACGGAAACGGGGCGGGCCCGGAGGATGTCCTCCGGGCCCGCCCCGTGTGCCGCCCCAGGGGCGCTCGCGGTCAGCCGAGGAGGCCGCCGATCGGGTTGCGGCCCCCGCTGCCGCCGTCGGCGCCGCCCGAGCCGGGGTCGGGGTCGGTACCGCCGGTGGTGGAACCGCCGCCGGTGCCGGTGGACCCGGAGGAGCTGGGGCCGGAGCTGGTGGCGGGGGGCTGCTGGGGGGTGGTCTGCCGCGGGGGCTGCTGGCCGGTGCCCTGGGTCTGGCTGGGCTGCCCGGTGCTCGCGCCCGCCGCCTGGCCCGTCTCGCGGACGCTGTCCGACGAGGGGGTGGAGGCGTCGGCGGACGGGGTGTGCGGTGCGGTGCTGTGGGAGGGCGTGGGCTGGTGGCCGGTGGGGTTCTCGGACGCCTTGGCCTTGCGGGACTTGTCGGGGAGGGGCGAGCCGGGGAGCTGGTTGGTGGGGACGCCGTGGGGGCCGGGGACGGTGACGACCTGCGTGGAGCGGACGGCGCCGCCGAGGACGGACCCGATGAGCAGGGTGAGGCCGACGACGACGCTGGCGACGACCGCGCCCCGGCGCAGGACGCGGCGGCGCAGGTCCCAGATCTCGGAGCGGGGGCCGAGCTTGCGCCAGGCCTCTCCGGCGAGCCGTCCGTCGATGGAGTAGACGGGGGCGCCCGCGATGATCAGGGGGCTCCAGGCGGCGAGGTAGATGATGTCCGGCGCGTCGTAGGCGGCGACGGTGCGCCAGCTGACGGTGACCAGCAGGGCGGCGGACAGCAGGGCGCCGACGGTGGCGGCGACCCGCTGCCAGAGCCCGAGGACGGTGAGGACACCGACGAGGACCTGGAGGAAGGCGATCGAGAGCCCGGCACCGACGGGGTGCGAGAGGGCGAACTCGCGCAGCGGCTCGGCCAGTGCCCACGGGTGGAGCGAGTTGAGCCACTTGACCATCGAGCCGCGCTCGCCGCCGTCGAAGTACACGGGGTCGCAGAGCTTGCCCATGCCGGCGTAGATGGAGATGAAGCCGAGGAAGACCCGCATCGGCAGGAGGACGACGCCGAGGTTCATGCGGCGGCCCGGGTAGTACGCGTGACGGACGTCGTCGGCGCCGCCCTGGCGCCGGCCGCGGGCCTCCTCGTCGGTGAGGTCGGCGGCGGGCTCGTCGTCGTACGGGCCCCGCTCGCCGCGCCCGTCCGGGTCGTACGGGCCGGGGTCGACGGGGTCGTAGGCGCCGACCGCCCGGCGCATCGGGGGCAGCAGGGGACCGCCGGAGCGGGGGGCGCCGATGACGGGGTTGGGCTGGGTCTCTTCGAGGGGGGACTCGTCGAGGCGCGGGATGACCTGGGTGCCGGCGCCGCCGCGTCCGTGGTCGAACTCGTAGGAGGCGTACGGGTCGTAGGGGTCGTACGCGGTCTCGGGGTGGCCGGCGGTGGAGTTGCGTACGGCCTGGAGGAGTCCGGTGGCGCCGGGGTCGCCGGGGGCGGACTTGCCGCTCCACACGACGGGGGCGCGTCGGCCGCGTCCCGCTCCGGGGGCGCTCATCGCGGGGATCCTGGGCGCGCCGGCGGGGGTCACACCGCGCAGCCGTGCGCGCTGGCCGGGGGCGAGCTGCACCCGGAAGCTGGCGTGGTTGACGATGACCTGCGCAGGGTCGCAGTCCACCTTGGTCATGCTCAGGGCGGGTAGTTCGTCGAACCGAGGCGTTCTGGTGTCCACACTCATCTAACCGAGTGATGTGTGATTAGGACACTGCCTTGACCGTGCCGAAGGTGTCCGAGACCCGTCAACAGGTGGTGGGGGGTTGCGCGGGGGCGCGTGCACGTGCGCGCGCGCCCCCGGACGGCCCCTCGGCCGGGTCGGTCAGGCGCGGCGGCGCGCGACCTCGTACATGACGATGCCGGCGGCGACACCGGCGTTGAGGGACTCCGCGCCGCCCGGCATGTTGATGCGGACGCGGTAGTCGCAGGTCTCGCCGACGAGGCGGCCGAGGCCCTTGCCCTCGCTGCCGATGACGACGACGACGGGCCCGCCGAGCGCTTCGAGGTCCTCGACGGTGTGCTCACCGTCGGCGGCGAGGCCGACGACCGCGATGCCCTCCTTCTTGAACGCTTCGAGGGCGCGGGTCAGGTTGGTGACCTTGGAGACGGGGGTGCGGGCGGCGGTGCCGGCCGAGGACTTCCAGGCCCCGGCGGTCATGCCGGCGGCGCGGCGCTCGGGGACGACGACGCCGTGGCCGCCGAAGGCGGAGACGGAGCGGACGATCGCGCCGAGGTTGCGCGGGTCGGTGACGCCGTCCAGGGCGACGATGAGCGGGTCCTCGCCGTTGTCGTAGGCGGCTTCGAGGAGGTCCTGCGGGTCGGCGTACTCGTAGGGCGGGACCTGGAGGACGAGGCCCTGGTGGTTGAGCCCGCCCGTCATCCGGTCGAGCTCGGGGCGCGGCGCCTCCATGAGGTTGATGTTGCCGCGCTCACCGGCGAGCTGCAGGGCCTCGCGGACGCGCTCGTCGTTGTCGATGTACTGCTGGACGTAGAGCGTGGTGGCGGGGACGCCGTCGCGCAGGGCCTCGTACACCGGGTTCCGGCCGACGACCATCTCCGAGGTGCCCTTGACGCCGCCGCGCCGGGGGGCGGGGCGGCGGTTGGCGGCCTGCTTGGCCTTGGCCGTCGCGATGCGGTTCTTCTTGTGCTTCTTGCGTTCCTCGGCGGGCGGGGTGGGGCCCTTGCCTTCGAGGCCCCGGCGTCGCTGGCCACCGCTGCCGACCGTGGCGCCCTTCTTGTTGGACGTGCGGCGGTTCCTGCGCTGGCTGTTCCCGGCCATGACCTACCTGTTTCGTTGCTTCGGTCGTGCGTACGTATAAGTGCAGTGTGCCGCCCGGCGGACCGGGCGGCATGTGGTGGGTGGGCTACTGGCGGGGGCCGAGTGTCCACCTGGGGCCGGACGGGCTGTCCTCGATGGCGAGTCCCGACTGGTTGAGCTGGTCGCGGATCGCGTCGGCGGCGGCCCAGTCCTTGCGGGCGCGCGCGGACTGCCGCTGGTCGAGGACGAGGCGGACGAGCGTGTCCACGACGCCGTGGAGGTCGTCGCCGCGGTCGCTCTCACCGGCCCACTGGCCGTCGAGCGGGTCGAGGCCGAGGACGCCGAGCATGGCGCGGACCTCGGCCAGGCGCGCGACGGCGGCTTCCTTGTCGTCGGCGGCGAGGGCGGAGTTGCCCTGGCGGACCGTGGTGTGGACGATCGCGAGGGCCTGGGGGACGCCGAGGTCGTCGTCCATGGCTTCGGCGAAGGCGGGCGGCACCTCGGCGGCGGGGGCGACGGTCTCGCCGGCCTTCTCGGTGACGCGCTGGATGAAGCCCTCGATCCGGGCGAACGCCGACTCGGCCTCGCGCAGGGCCTCCTCGCTGTACTCGATCATGGACCGGTAGTGCGGGGTGCCCAGGTAGTAGCGCAGGACGATGGGGCGCCAGGTCTTGACCATCTCGCTGACGAGGACGGAGTTGCCGAGGGACTTCGACATCTTCTCGCCGGACATGGTGACCCAGCCGTTGTGCACCCAGTAGTTCGCGAAGTCGTCGCCGAACGCCTTGGCCTGGGCGATCTCGTTCTCGTGGTGCGGGAAGATCAGGTCGATGCCGCCGCCGTGGATGTCGAAGGCGGTGCCGAGGTACTTGTGCGCCATGGCGGAGCACTCCAGGTGCCAGCCGGGGCGGCCGCGGCCCCAGGGCGTCTCCCAGCTGGGCTCGCCGGGCTTCGACGCCTTCCACATGGCGAAGTCGCGCTGGTCGCGCTTGCCGGTCTCGCCTTCGCCGGAGGGCTGGCGCAGGTCGTCCAGCTCCTGGTTGGACAGCGCCAGGTAGCCGGGGAACGAGCGCACGTCGAAGTAGACGTTGCCGTCGGCGGCGTACGCGTGACCGCGCTCGATGAGCCCGCGCATCATCTCGATCATCTCCGGGACGTGCCCGGTCGCGCGCGGTTCGTAGGTGGGCGGCAGGCAGCCGAGCGCGTCGTAGCCCGCGTTGAACGCCCGCTCGTTCTCGTAACCGATGGACCACCAGGGGCGGTTCTGCTCGGCGGACTTCGCGATGATCTTGTCGTCGATGTCCGTGACGTTCCGGACGAACGTCACGTCGTAGCCGCGGTGGGCGAACCAGCGGCGCATGATGTCGAAGTTCAGTCCGGACCTGATGTGCCCGATGTGCGGGGCGGCCTGGACGGTGGCGCCGCAGAGGTAGATCGAGACACAGCCCGCTGTGAGCGGGACGAAGTCACGGATCTGCCGGGCGCTGGTGTCGTACAGGCGAATAGTCACCCCTCAAGGGTAGTGGGCCCGCACCAGTGCCCCGCGCCCCTGTGGATATTTGCGGGCGCTGTCGTCACGCCCGCACGGCCGGGGTCCGCTCGCGGGCCGTGCGGGCCGGCAGGGCGAGGGCGAGGAAGGCGCCCGCGAGGGGTACGGCGGCGAGCGCCGGCCAGCGCAGCGCGGCGGGTACGTCGAGCAGGGCGCCGGTGGCGGCGCTGCCGCCGAGCACGGCGAGTCCGGACACGGAGGAGAGCGCCCCGGTGGCGAGGCCGAGGTGGCGGTCGTCCACGAGGTCGGGCACGAGTCCGCGGGCGGCGGGCACCAGGAGCATCTGGCCGAGGGTGAGCAGGACGACGAGCGCGGTGGCGGGCAGCAGCCCGCCGGGGCCGGCCGGGGTGAGCGGGACGGCGGCGAACCCGGCGGCGACGATCGTGAGGCCGGCGGCGAGCGCGGTGCGCGGGGTGACGCGGTCGGCGGACCAGCGGGTCAGGGGCAGTTGCGCGCAGACGACCAGGAGGGACGAGAGGGCGAAGAGACGGCCGAGCGCGGTCTGCGAGCCGGTGGCGTCCTCCACCTCCGCGGGCAGGGTCAGATAGAGCTGGTTGTAGGCGATGAGATAGCCGCTGTACGCGAGGCAGAGCAGCAGGAAAGGCCGCCGGGTGAGGACGTGGCGCATCGCGCCGTGCGAGGGGACGCGGGCGACGGGGGCGCGGCGCGGCATCAGCAGGGCGTGGCCGGCGAGGACCGCGACGAAGACGAGGGCACCGGCGAGGCAGGCCGCGCGGAAGCCGTCGTCGAGGAGCAGCAGCAGCGACCCGATGAGCGGGCCGAGGAAGGCGCCGGCCTGTCCGGCGGCGGAGAACCGGGCGAGGACCCGTGCCCGCGGGGTGCCGGTGAGGCGTTCGTGGCGGACGGCTTCACGGGCGGTCTCGGATTCGACGGCGGGCGAGAAGAGGGCGGCGGCCAGTCCGGTGAGGACGACGGCGCCGATGACGGTGGCGGTGGAACCGGCGAAGGCGAGCCAGCCGAACCCGGCGACGCGCAGGGCGCAGCCGGCGAGGACGACGGGGCGGGGCCCGTACCGGTCGGTGAGCGCCCCGCCGACGACGAAGAGGCCCTGCTGGCTGAAGGTGCGCAGGCCGAGGACGAGGCCGACGAGCCAGCCGGCCATTCCGAGGCCGGTGCCGAGGTGGGTGGCGAGGTAGGGCAGCACGGCGTAGAAGCCGATGTTGAAGGCGAGCTGGGTGGTGGTGAGAAGGCGCAGGTACGGGGTGGTGGCGGGGCTCATCGATCAGCGTTGCGGCCGGTGCGGCCGCGCACGGCGGCAGCGGTGAGGACGGTGAGCACGCCGAGGGCGGCGAGGGCCGCGGCGGGGGCCAGGACCGGCCAGGGGGCGCGTTCGGCGTAGGGGAGGTTCTCCGAGAGCATGCGGCCCCACTCGGGTGAGGGGGGTGCGGTGCCGAGGCCGAGGAAGCCGAGGGAGGCGAGGGCCAGCGCGAGGGCGGGGACGCGCAGGACGGCGTGCCGGACCACGGGCGGCAGGACACCGGGCAGCAGGTGGCGGCGCAGCAGGTGGAGTCGTCCGGCTCCCAGGGCGCGGGCGGCGGCGAGGTGGGGGGCCGCGCGTTCCTGGGTCCAGAGGGCGCTGGTGTGGGCGGCGAGCGGGGCCCAGGCGACGGCGGTGACGGCGGCCGCCGCGCTCCACGGCCCGGGTCCGGCGATGCCGGCGACGAGGAGGCCGGTGAGGATCGCGGGCAGGGCGTTGGCGGTCTCGGTGAGCGCGGTGGCGCGTACGGCTCCGAGGACGAGGCCGATGACGAGGGTGACGGCGGCGACGGCCAGGGCGGTCAGCACCGTGCGGGCGGCCCCGTGGCCGAGGCGGGCGAGGACGTCGCGGCCGAGGGAGTCGGTGCCCAGGGGGTGGTCGAGGGAGGGGGCGGCGAGGCGGGCGGCGGCGTCGAGGTGGAGGGGGTCGCGCAGGAGGCCGGCGACGGTGGTGGCGGCGAAGAGGGCGGCCAGGAGGAGGGCGCAGGCGATGAGGGGCCGGCCGGCGCGGCCGGCGGGCGGGACCAGGGCGGGGAGGGCGCGGTCG
>NZ_JAAGNI010000531.1 GCF_010550605.1 Streptomyces sp. SID9727 | reverse complement strand
CGGGACCGGCGACCCCGCCGTCGCCCCGGGCGCGCACCCGGCACCCGGGGCCGGTCAGGACTCCCCCGCCGCCCCCGCCGAACCGCAGCCGCACGACGCCCGGCCGCAGCAGCTGCCCGCCGCGGCCTCGGACTTCGTGGCCGACGAGGCGCAGATCGCCGACCTGGAGAAGGCGCTGACCGGAGGCCGGGAGCGCAAGGCGGTCGGTCTCGCCGTGATCACCGGGATGCCGGGCACCGGCAAGTCGACGCTCGCCGTGAACCTCGCGCACCGGCTCGCGGAGACCGGGTTCCCGGACGGCCAGTTGTACTGCGATCTGCGCGGCACCGGTACCCCGGCCACCACCGCGGAGGTGCTGGGCCGCTTCCTGCGGGCGCTGGGCATCCCGGGCCAGCTGATCCCGGACTCCCTGGACGAGCGGGCGGAGATGTACCGCACCCGGCTCGCCTCCCGCCGCCTCCTCGTGGTCCTGGACGACGCCGCGTCGGAGAGCCAGGTGCAGCCGCTGCTGCCGGGGAGCCGGGACTGCGCGGTCCTGGTCACCAGCCGGGCCCGGCTGACCGCCCTGCCGGGCGCGCACCGTGTGGAGCTGGACGTCCTGGACGAGGAGCGGGCGCTGAAGCTGCTGTCCCGGATCATCGGGGAGGAGCGGGTCGAGGGCGAGGCCGCGTCCGCCGAGGCGCTGGTGCGTACGGTGGGACGGCTGCCGTTGGCGCTGCGGATCGTGGCCGCCCGGCTCGCCGCCCGCCCGCACTGGACGCTCGCGTCGATGGTGGACCGCCTGGCCAACGAGCGGCACCGGCTGGACGAGCTGGCGCACGGCGAGATGACGATGCGCGCCAGCCTGTCGCTGACGTACAACGGTCTGGCGCCCGAGGACCGGGGTCTGCTGCGGCTGCTGTCCATGGCCCGTACTCCGACGCTGCCGGGCTGGCTGGCGGGCGCGCTGCTGGAGGACGACCGCCCCGTGCCGTCGGACCTGCTGGAGCCGCTGGTCGACATGCAGATGCTGGATGTGGTCGGGGTGGAGCGGACCGGCGGCTACCGGTACCAGTTCCACGAGATCATCCGCGTCTACGCGCGCGAGCAACTGGCTTCGCAGGACGCGCCGGAGGTGCGCCGGGACGCTCTCGTCCGGATGGCGGGCGGCTGGATGTATCTGGCGCAGGAGGCCCACCGCAAGGTGTACGGCGGTGACTTCACGGTGCTGCACGGCGACGCCCCGCGCTGGGCGCCTCCCCCGTCGTGCACGAGCGACCTGCTCGCGGATCCGCTGGCCTGGTTCGACGCGGAGCAGGGTGCCCTGTGCGGAATGGTGGAGCACGCCGCCGACGAGGGCCTGCACGACGTCAGCTGGAATCTGGCGACGACCCTGGTGACGCTGTTCGAGGTGCGGGGCCACTACGACCTGTGGGAGCAGACCCACGTACGGGCGCTGGCCGCCGTCCGCAAGGCCGGCAATCTGCGGGGCACCGCCGCCGTTCGGGCCTCGCTGGGTTCGCTGTACATGAGCCGCAACGAGTTCGACATGGCGCGCCAGGCGCTGAGTTCGGCGCTCGACGTCTTCCAGGCGCTGGACGAACCGCAGGGCGAGGCGCTGTGCCGCCGCGACATGGCGCTGATCGCGCGGACGAACGGGGAGGACGACACCGCTCTCGGGCTCTACGAGCGGTCCCTGGCGGACTTCGACCGGGCCGGTGACGTGGTGGGGCGGGCGATCGTGCTGACGCAGAGCGCCCACATCCGGATGCGCCGGGGCGAGACGGACGTGGCGCAGGCGCAGTTGGACGAGGCCCTGGAGATATACGACGGGGTGGGCTATCTGGGCGGCAGGGCGCGGACCCTGCGCCGGGTGGGTCAGCTGCTGCTGGAGCGGGGGGAGCTGGACCTCGCGGTGCTGACGTTCACGGAGGTCCTGGAGCTGTGCCGGGATTCCGGTGACATGATCGGCGAGGGGCACCTGCTGCGGGATCTCGGTCAGGCGTTCGTGCTGATGGGGCGGCCCGACCGGGCGAGGTACTTCTTCGACCGGGCCGTCGCGGCCCGGGAGCACATCATGGATTTCGGCGGGGGCGCTCTGGCCCGCCTGGATCTGGCGCGGCTGCTGGGCGAGGAGGAGCCGGGGCGTTCCCGGGAGCTGCTGGCCCCCGCGGTGGAGGTCTTCACGAGCCGGGGCATGAAGCGTGAACTGGCCGAGACCCGGCGGTTGTTGGGCGCGTTCTGAGTCCTGCGGGCGGCTGATCGGCGCCGCCTGGGGCCCCGAGGGCCGCGGGTGGGGCGCGGCGGGCGCCCGGCGGAGTCAGTCCCAGGGGTTGTTGTCGGTGGAACCCGGGGTGGGGGTGCTGCTGGTGCCGGTCGGCTGGGTGCCGGTGCCGGACGTGTCGTCGGCCCAGCCCGCCTGGATGCCGATGCCGGTGACGATCACGACCGCGACGGTGGCGAAGGCGGCGCGGAGAGCGTTGCGGGCGGTGGTGTTCTTGTCCATCGGACTGTCCCTTCGTCGGTGTTCCGTTTCCTTCTGGACACCAAATTAGGAACGGGCGGATTCACGGCACCGCCCCCGCCCCTATCCCCCCGCTATCACGGTCCGGCGCCCCCTGTCCCCCGGCCGCGTGGCAGCCCGGCCGGCTATCCCGGAGGGCCGGGCCCGCCCCTGAGGGCGTTGGCCGCGCGATGCCTCCCGGATAGGGCGTGTACGGAGGATTCCGGCAGCAGCAAGGCACGACAGCCGTCCCTCCGGCGCCCCGGTCCGCAGCCGCTTCCGGGGCGCCCATTCCCCGACGAGCAGGAGTCCTTTCATGACGCTCAGCCACCCCCCGCAGGACACCCCGGCCCCCACCGCCCCGCTCGGTTCGCTGATACGCGGACACCGGCTCCGCATCGGCCTGACCCAGCGGGAGTTGGCGGACCTGTCCACCATCAGCGTGCGGGCCATCCGGGACCTGGAGAAGGGGAAGGCCCAGCGGCCCCGGACGGATACGGTGCGGCTCATCGCCGACGCGCTCCGACTCGGCCCCCGGGCCCGTACCGCGTTGGAGGCTTCGGCCCGGCGCGGGTCCCGGGCGGACGGTGACGTCCGGCTCCTGTCCATGGAGCGGGCCGCACCGCCCGTGCCGCTCTACCCGCTGGTCGGGCGCGAGGCGGAGACCGGTGTCCTCGTGGAGGAGCTGCGGTCCGGCACCGAACGGCTGGTGACCATCGTCGGGTTGAGCGGTGTGGGGAAGACCCGGCTCGCTCTGGAGGCGGCTGCCCGACTGCACGACGCCGGGCTGCCGGTGCTGTGGCACGACGGTGACGGCGCCGCGGCCGACTGCCTGCGCGCCGACGACGACCCGTTGCCCCGGTTCGCCGACGACTGTGCCCGGTTCCTGCGGGGCGGCGGTGTGCCCGAGGACGTGCTGCCCGAACTGGCGGACGCGCCGGCCGCCCTCGATGACGACGGGAGCCCTTCCGTACGCGGCGCCGCCGTGCTCGTCCTCGACGGCGTCGACACCGCCGACCTGGACTTCGGCCGCCTAAGCAGGCTCCTGCGCACGTTCCCGGGCCTGCGGCTGCTGATCACCGGCGACCGGCCCTGCAACGTACCCGGTGAACGCCTGTTCCTGCTCTCCCCGTTGGAGGCGCCGGCCCCGGCGGCCGGGCACGCGGACGCGCCCGCCGTACGGTTCTTCCTCAGCCAGCTCCGCCGCGTCCGGCCGGACATCGTGCCCGAGGGGCAGGCACTCGCGGACGTGGCCTGGATCTGTCACCGCCTCGACGGCCACCCCGCGGCGCTCGGTGCCGCAGCTTCCTGGCTCACCGTGTGCGACCTGTCCACCCTGCGGAACATCGTGGACTCCGACCCGGCCCCGCTCCTCGACCACCTGGCCGGCGGACCGGACGGCTCCCGCCTCCAGGTACGGGTGAGCCGCGCCCTCGCCACGCTGCCCGCCCCGTGCCGGTCGCTCATCGGCGAGTTGGGCGAGGTGCGCGACGGAGAGTTCCTGCTCCAGGACGTCGTGCGGCTCACCGGCCGCCCGCTGCCGGAGTGCGGCCGGCTGATCCGCGAACTGCTGGTCGGCGGCATGATCCGGACCAGCACGGACGGGGGGCGCTCGGCGTTCCGGGTGCTGTGCGTGGTGCGGGCGGCGGGGTCGACTGCTGGGGTGTGACGGCGTCGCGCACGGCGGACGGTGCGGGTGCGGGTCGCGCGGCGGACGGTGCGGGTGCGGGTCGCGGGGCGGACGGTGCG
>NZ_JAAGNI010000517.1 GCF_010550605.1 Streptomyces sp. SID9727 | reverse complement strand
TGGTCCAGGCCAGGGTGAGGCCCGCCGAGTGGTCGGGCGGTGCCGTGGGGTCGGCGGTGGCCGTCGCCCTGTGGCCGCCGGTCATCGTGTGCGCCCAGGCGGGCAGCGGCGCGGCGGGGGCGGGTGTCCGGCCGGAGAGGACGGCGGGGGCGGGCTGCGCCTCGCCGGCCGGACCCGGGAAGGGCTGTTCACCGGTGCGGCCGACGGCGATGCGGCGACGCAGGTCGTGGGCGTCGGCCGGGCGTTCCTCGGGGGTCTTGGCGAGCAGGTCGAGGACGACCCGGTCGAAGAACCGGGGCAGTTCGGCGCGGTGGGAGCGCGGCGGCTCGGGAGGGGTGTCGCGGTGGCCGACGAGGATGCCCCAGGAGTCCTCCAGGTCGAAGGGCGGGGCTCCGGTCGCGATCTCGTACAGCACGCAGCCCAGCGAGTAGAGGTCGCTGCGGTGGTCGACCTGGCCGCCGCTGATCTGCTCCGGCGACATGTAGTGCGGGGTGCCCATGGCGATGCCGACGCCGGTGAGCCGGGAGGTGACCGGGATGCCGTGGCCCGGCCGGGCGATCCCGAAGTCGCAGATCTTCACCGTCCCGTCGGACAGCCGCATGATGTTGGCGGGCTTGAGGTCGCGGTGGACGATGCCCTGCTGGTGGGTGTAGCCGAGCGCGTCGGCCACCTGCTCGGCGATGTCCACGATGTCGTCCACGGGCAGCGGGTGCTGCTCGTTGTCCTCCAGGAGCTGGCTGAGGTTGCGGCCGTCCAGCAGTTCCATCACGAGGTAGAGCACGCCCTCGTACTCGCCGAAGTCGTGGACGACGGTGACGCCCCGGTGCTGGAGGGCGGCGGCGACCCGGGCCTCACGGCGAAAGCGTTCGCGGACGATGCGGGTGTGGTCCTCGTCGTGCCGGCCGCTCATGGGCTTGAGGCATTTGACGGCGACCTGGCGGCCCAGTGCTTCGTCGCGGGCGCGCCACACCTCGCCCATGCCGCCGCGACCGATCAGGTCGAGCAGCCGGTACCGGCTCTGGATCAGCCTGGTCTCCGCCATCCCTGTCGCCGCCCCCGTCGTTCCGCCCGCTGTCGCCGCACCCTCCCCGGTCGGTCCAGTATGGCTGCCTGCCTCTTCAGTGTGTACGGGGTGGGGCGGCTGCCGGGTCCGAGTCGTGCCATCGCGTTCATGATGTGACCGGGCGGAAGCCGCCACCGCAGCCGCGCGGGCACGGCCCGCAGGAGCACCCCGGCGGCGCGCAGCCGGCGGTCCACGGCGGCGGGCGGCGGCGCCGTCCTCCCGTACAGCTCGTGGGCGAACGGCGGCAGCGACTGGTACGCGAGGGTCGCGACGCGCCGCCACAACAGGTCGCGTACGGGGACGAGGAGCGGGGGCACGGGCGGGCGGCGCAGGAAGCTGTCGACGTCCAGCGCCTCCGGGGTCCGGGCGAGCACGGGCCGCACACGGGCGAAGTAGCCGGCCATCTCGGCGGTGGTCGCGGGCACCTCGTCGGGGTCGAGGCCGACGAGCCGGGCGCTGTGCCGGTGCTCGGCGAGGTACTGGTCGGCCTGCCGGGCGGTGAGCGGGTAGCCGGAGCGGCGCAGGACCTGGAGGTAGGAGTCGGCTTCGGCGCAGTGCACCCACAGCAGCAGCTCGGGCTCGTCCACACCGTGGGTGAGGCCGGTCTCCGGGTCGGTGACCTTCAGGCGGGCGTGGATCCTCCGGACCCGGGCGCCCGCCTTCTCGGCGGCCTCGGTGGTTCCGTACGTGAGCGTGCCGACGAACCCCGCCGTGCGCATGAGCCGGCCCCAGGCGTCCTCGCGGAAGTCGGAGTTCTGCATCACGCCGCGCACGGCGAGGGGGTGGAGCGCCTGGAGGTAGAGGGCCCGCACTCCGGCGATCCACATCATCGGGTCGCCGTGCAGCTGCCAGGTGACCGATGCGGGTCCGAAGAGCCCGGGGTCGGCCTTCTCCATGTGCGTGTCCCTCCTGCTCGGGGGTGGTCCGGCGCCGCGTCGCGGGACCACCCCCAGTGTGGCCGGGGACGCGCTCGGTGGGCACCCCGCGGCGCGTCGTCAGGCCGGAGGTGTCCGGAGGCGGTCCAGGAGGGCCGCCTCCGCGGTGTCGGAGTGGGTGCCCTCCCAGCTGGCCAGGGGGACGGCCCGCAGGTGGCGGCCCTGGGGGTCGAGGAGGTGGCCGGCGAGCTTCATCGGCCAGAGCGTCAGCGCCCGGTCGGCCACGGTCAGTTCCGGGTGGCGGGCGGTGAGCCGGGACTCGAAGGCGCCGATGTCGTCCACCGAGCGCAGCCAGGCGGCCAGGAGCAGGTTGTGCGGGCCGGTCAGCGAGGCGCAGAGCCGGATCTCGCGGATCTGGCTGATGCTCTTCGCGAGCTGGGGCGCCCGGCTCTGCGGCACCGCCGCCCAGTACGAGACCGAGACCGGCCAGCCGGAGAGCGACCGCGCCACCTCGCACCGGTAGGCGAGCGCCCGGTCGGCGTCGAGGCGGTCGAGGCGGCGGCGGACGGTCGTGGGGCTGAGCCCGGTGCGTTCGGCGATGTGGGCGACGGGCCGGCGCGGGTCCTCGCCGAGGACGCGGACCAGTTCGAGGTCGCGTCGGGGGACGGTGCGGGCGGGCTGCCGGTTCGGGGTGTGCGGGGCGAGCTTGCGGCGCTGCTCCTCGGTGAGGCGGTCGAGCCGCCAGCGGCTGCCCTCGGTGTGCAGGGTGGTGGCGACCTGGGTGCGGGAGGCGGCGACACCGTCGAGGGCGCCGAGGCGGAAGCCGACGTACCGGGCCAGCTGGGCGTGGTCGGTGAAGACCGCGGTGACCATGAGGTCCCGGCTGCCGCTGACGTGCTCCAGGTTGAACACGTGCGGGTCGTCCGCGATCCGACCGGCCACCTCGTGCAGCCGTCCGGAGACGCAGTCGACCTCGATGAACGCGACGAGGGTCCAGGTGTCCGGGCCGCTCGCCTCGACCGAGGGGTGCACGCCGATCCAGGCATGGCCGTCCCGGGTCAGCCGGGCCCAGCGCCGGGCGACCGTCGAGGCGTCGAGGCCGAGCACGTCCCCGATGGTCCGCCAGTCCGCGCGCGGCGCGATCTGGAGCGCGGTGACGAGGAGCAGGTCGAGTTCGTCCAGCACGGGTCGCCCTCCGGGAGGTCGTGGCATCGGCCGGTGGTTTCCGGCAAACGATCCGAGTGATCCGGAGGATCCTGGCACCGGCTCTGCTCTGGACGGCCGGATCGGCACCATACCAGGCATGTTCGCACCCACTGACGCCCTCGCCGTCGAAGACTCCCTGGTCCGGCTGCGCCACGCCCTGCACCGGCAGCCCGAGCTCGGTCTCGACCTCCCCCGCACTCAACGGGCGGTCCTGGACGCCCTGTCCGGACTGCCCCTGGAGATCACGACCGGCCGGCGGCTCACCTCGGTGACCGCTGTGCTGCGCGGCGGCCGGTCCGGTCCCGCCGTACTGCTGCGCGGTGACATGGACGCGCTGCCCGTACAGGAGGACAGCGGTGTGCCGTACGCCTCCGAGGTGTCCGGGCGGATGCACGCCTGCGGTCACGACGTGCACACCGCGGGGCTGGTCGGAGCGGCCCGGCTGCTGGCCGCGCGGCGCGAGGAGCTGGCGGGTGACGTGGTGTTCATGTTCCAGCCGGGCGAGGAGGGCATGGGCGGGGCCCGGCTGATGATCGAGGAGGGCGTGCTCGACGCGGCCGGGACCCGGGTCGTCGCCGCGTACGCGCTGCACGTCACCTCCGCGGTGCTGCCCGTCGGTACCGCCGCCGTACGCCCGGGCCCGATGCTCGCCGCCTCCGACGAGGTCACCGTGCGCGTCGTGGGCGCCGGGGGCCACGGGTCGTCGCCGCACCTGGCCAAGGACCCCGTACCGGCCGTCTGCGAGATGGTCACCGCGCTCCAGACCCTGGTCACGCGCACCGTCGACATCTTCGACCCGGCCGTGATCACCGTGGGCTCACTGCACGCCGGGTCGGCCGGGAACGTCATCCCCGGGGCCGCCGAGTTCACCGCCACCGTCAGGACGTTCTCCGAGGAGACCCGGGCCCGGGTCCGGGGCGCCCTGGAACGGACCGTGCGGGGGATCGCCGCCGCGCACGGCCTGACCGCCGGGACCGACTACCGCGAGGGCTATCCGGTCACCGTCAACGACGCCGCCGAGGCCGCCTTCGCGCTGCGCACCGCACGCGAAGTCCTCGGCGCCGCCCGGGTCTTCGAGGCGCCGCGCCCGATGGCCGGCTCCGAGGACTTCTCGTACGTGCTGCACGAGGTCCCGGGCGCGTACGTGGGCCTCGGCGCGTGTCCACCGGATCAGGACCCGTCGGCCGCGCCCATGAACCACTCCGCGCAGGCGGTCTACGACGACCGGGCGGTGGCGGACGCCGCGGCCCTCCTGGCCGGACTCGCGGCGCGGCGCCTCCAGGAGGCCGGCGCTCCCACGGAGCAGTCGTCGTGAGCACGACCCGGTCCACCGCACCGGCCCCCGCCACGACCGCCTCCGCGTCCGTCGGCGCGGTCGTGGGTCTCCTCGTCCTCTTCGAGCTGACCAGCGGGTTCCTTCAGGGCGGGATCGCGCCCCTGCTGCCGGACATCGGCACCGAGCTGGGCATCGCGGACGCCGACCTCAACTGGGTGATGGCCGCCCAGCTGCTCGCCGCCGCGGTGTGCGTGCCCGCCTTCGGCCGGCTCGGCGACGTGTACGGGCACCGCCGCATGCTGCGGGTCTCACTGGTGTGCGTGTCCGTCGGCTCGCTCCTCGTGGCCCTCGCCCCTTCGCTGCCCGTACTGCTGGCCGGCCGGGTGCTGCTGGGCCCGCTCGCCGCCCTGCTGCCGCTGGAGATCGCCCTCGTGCGCGACCGGCTCTCCGTCGAACGCGCCCGCGCCGCCATCGCGCGCCTGGTCGGCGCGCTCACGCTGGGCACGCTGCTCGGCGGGGTGGTCATGGGCCTGGCGCACGAGGCGACGGGTGACGTCCGGATCACCCTGCTCCTCCCGGCCGTGCTCGCCCTGCTCTGCGTCCCGGTCTCGTTCCTCGCGATCCCGGAATCCACCAGGACGCCGGGCGGCCGGCTCGACTGGCCGGGCGTCGGCCTGCTGAGCCTGGCCGTGCTCCTGCTGCTCGCGGGGATCTCCGCGGCGAAGACCGGCCCCCTCCTCTCCGGCGCGGTGCTGGTCCCGGTGCCGCTCGCCCTGCTGACGGGCGCGGTGTGGGCGGTTCGCGAGCTGCGGGTGCCCGATCCGCTGGTGGACCTGCGGGCGCTGGCCGACCGCAGTGTCGCCCCGTACTTCCTCTGCGCGGCGGCGTTCGGCGTCGTCTACTTCGGCAGCCTGGCCCCCGACTCCACGTTCCTGGCGGCGGACCCGGAACGCACCGGTTACGGCTTCGGGCTCTCCGCCCTCGCCATCTCGCTGATCGCACTGCCCGCCGGGATCGCGGCGGTGGTCGGCTCCTCGCTGACCGCACGCGTCGCGGGGCGCGTCGGCTACCGCCCCGCGCTGATCGCCTCATTCGCCCTGATCGGCGCGAGTTTCCTGTCCACCGCCGCGTTCCACACGGCGATCTGGCAGCTGGTGGCGGCCAAGGCGCTCGCCGGTGCGGGGATCGGCGTGGCGCTCGGCGCGCTGCCCACGGTGATCGCGGAGGCCGGCGCCCCCTCCCGTACGGGGATCACCACGGCCCTGTACAACAACGTCAAGACCCTGGGCGGCGCGGTCGCCGGAGCGGTCGTCGCCGTGGTCCTGGCGACCCCGGCGTCCGAGACCGGGAGTGCCGTCTCCGAGACCCAGGAGGCGGCGGGCGAGTCCGGGTACGTCGCGGTCTGGCTGCTGTGCGCGCTGCTCTCCGCCGGCGCGGCCGCGGCGGCGGCCGCCGCGCGGCGCGGGACGGCGGATTGACCGGGGCGCACGGAGCATCAGGCTTGTCATACTGCTGCGATGACCGCCATCCCCTCCCCCGCACTCGACTCGCTGGCCGGGCTCGCCTTCGGTGACGCCTTCGGCGACCGCTGGTTCGGCATCCTGCGCCGCGAGGGCCCCGAGCCCCTGGAGGCCCGGACGCCGCCCCCGGAGCCCGTGTGGCGCTGGAGCGACGACACCGCGCAGGCGCTGGTCCTGGTGCGCGAACTCGCCGAGGGCGACGGCGCCGTGGACCAAGACCGGTTCGCCCGGCGCCTGGCCGAGGAGTACGCGGCCGACACCCACCGCGGCTACGGGGCCTCGATGCACGACGTCCTGCGCCGCATCGGCGCGGGCGAGCCCTGGCAGGAGCTGGTGAGCGCGCAGTTCGAGGGCATGGGTTCCTGGGGCAACGGGGCGGCGATGCGCGTCGCCCCGCTCGGTGCCTGGCACGCCGCCGACCTGGACACCGCCGTCGAGCAGGCCGCCCGCCAGAGCGCGGTCTCGCACCACCACCCGGAGGCGGCCGCCGGGGCGGTGGC
>NZ_JAAGNI010000504.1 GCF_010550605.1 Streptomyces sp. SID9727 | reverse complement strand
CCGCCCTCGCGGCGGACCGCGGTGCCGCGTTGCTGGCCGCAGAGAAGCAGCCGCACCGCGCCCGGCTCGTGGAGCGCGCGCTGGCCGGCAACCCGGGCCCGTACCAGGTGGTCACCGCCGACGGCACCCGCCCGCCGTGGCGCCCCGGCAGCTTCGACCGGGTCCTGATGGACGTGCCCTGCTCCGGGCTCGGCGCGCTCCGCCGCCGCCCCGAGGCGCGCTGGCGCCGCCGCAAGGAGGACCTGGAAGGCTTCGCCCCCCTCCAGCGCGGGCTGCTGCGCGAGGCGCTGAAGGCCGTACGCGTCGGCGGGGTCGTCGGGTACGCGACCTGCTCGCCGCACCTCGCGGAGACCCGGGTCGTGGTGGAGGACGTGCTCAAGGGGCGCGGCGGGGCGCCCGTCGAGGCGGAGTGGATCGACGCCCGTCCGCTGCTGCCGGGCGTGCCCGCGCTGGGCGACGGACCCGACGTCCAGCTCTGGCCGCATCTGCACGGCACCGACGCGATGTACCTCGCGCTGCTCCGCCGTACCGGCTGATCAAGGGCCCCGCGCCGGGGTGAAACGCCGGGAATGCGCGAACCGTAATGATCCCGTGAGCCTTTGGAGCGCACCGAGGCCGGGAAGTGACGCAGAACATGGCAGGCTTGGCCCATGGCCCAGATCAACCCGAGTATTCTCTCCGCCGATTTCGCGCGCCTCGCCGATGAGGCCAAGGCCGTCGAAGGCGCCGACTGGCTCCATGTCGATGTCATGGACAACCACTTCGTGCCCAATCTGACCCTCGGCGTTCCGATCGTGGAATCGCTCAGCAGGGCCACGGACACGCCGCTGGACTGCCATCTGATGATCGAGGACGCGGACCGCTGGGCGCCCCAGTACGTCGAGGCGGGGGCCGGGTCGGTCACGTTCCACGCCGAGGCCGCCGCCGCCCCCGTGCGGCTGGCCCGGGAGATCCGCGCCAAGGGCGCCCGCGCCTCCATGGCGCTCAAGCCGGCGACGCCCATCGAGCCGTACGAGGACCTGCTCCCCGAGCTCGACATGCTGCTGATCATGACCGTGGAACCGGGCTTCGGCGGCCAGGCGTTCCTGGACATCATGCTGCCGAAGATCCGCCGCACCCGTGAGCTGATCTCCAAGCACGGCCTCGATCTGTGGCTCCAGGTCGACGGCGGCGTCTCCGAGTCCACCATCGAGCGGTGCGCCGAGGCGGGCGCCGACGTCTTCGTCGCCGGCTCGGCGGTGTACGGGGCGGCGGACCCGGCCGCCGCGGTGCGGGCGCTGCGCGCCAGGGCCGACGGGGCCATCG
>NZ_JAAGNI010000479.1 GCF_010550605.1 Streptomyces sp. SID9727 | reverse complement strand
CCCGGTCCTCACGCTGGTCGACACCCCGGGCGCGGCCAACGACGCGGAGGCGGAGCGGGCGGGCGCGGGGGCGGCCATCGCGGACGCGTTCGCGGCGGTGGCGGCGGCCCGGGTCCCGGTCACCACGCTGGTGATCGGCGAGGGCGGCTCGGGCGGGGCGCTGGCACTGGCCGCGCCGGACAACACGCACGTCACCCCGGACAGCTACTTCTCGGTCATCGCGCCCGAGTTGGCCGCCGCGATCCTGAAGCGCTCCCCGGACCGGGTCCGGGAAACGGCCGGCCAGCTCCGGCTGCGCCCGCAGGACCTGGTGGACCTGGGCGTGGCCCGCTCGGTGGCCGCCTGCCCGCCTGCCGACGGGCAGGGGGCGTGAAGGCTGACTAGCGTGAACAGGGGGCGTTCACTCGTACGAGGAGATGACCACGATGCCCGCAGAAACGACCGAGGGCACACCCTGCTGGGCCGACGCGACGTTCACCGATCCGGAGGGCGCCAAACGCTTCTACGGTGAGCTGCTGGGCTGGACGTTCGGCGCATCGCTGCCGGAGTACGGCGACTACACCCAGGCCCAGGTGGACGGCAAGGCGGTCGCCGCGCTGATGCCGCCGGGGCCGGGCGGGATGCCGACGGGCTGGTGCCTGTACCTGGCCTCGCCGGACGCGGCCGCCACCGCGTCGAAGATCCGTGCCCACGGCGGCACCGTCCTGGTGGAGCCCATGCGGGTCGGCGAGTTCGGCACGATGGTGCTGGCCACCGACCCCGGCGGGGTGACCTTCGGGGTCTGGGAGCCCGGCAGCCACCAGGGCTTCGAGACCGTCCGGGCTCCCGGCGCCTTCGCCTGGGCCGAGGTCTTCACCCGCGCCCCGGAGAAGGCGGACGCCTTCTTCCCGGCGGTCTTCGGCTACGGCGTGCAGCGCATGGTGGACGACGGGGCCGACTTCACGCTCTACGACCTGGGCGCCGACCCGGTCATGGGCCGTATGAGGATGACGGACGACTTCCCGGCGGACGTGGAGCCGTACGTGAACGTGTACTTCGGGGTGGACGACTGCGACGCGGCGGTGGAGAAGGCGAAGTCGCTGGGAGCGACGCTGCGGTTCGGTCCGATGACCATCCCGTTCGGCAGGTTCGCCGCGCTCACGGACCCGCAGGGCGCACCGTTCTCGCTGTTCGACAGCGGTACGACGGGCGGCGAGATGCCCACACTGGAGCGGGAGGCGTAGAGCCGCCGCCCCCTCTACGCCTCGGGGTGGCGCGCGTCGTACCGGGCGAAGGCGGGCCACCGCAGCGCGAGCAGCCCCACGGCGACGGCACACGCGATCCCGCCGCCGGTCACGGCGAGACCGGGGGAGGTCAGGTCGGCGGCGGACCCGGCGAGGAAGTCCCCCAGCCGGGGCCCGCCGGCCACCACCACGATGAAGACGCCCTGGAGCCGTCCGCGCAGCTCGTCCGGCACGGCCGCCTGGAGCATGGTGTTGCGGAAGACCATGGACGTGGTGTCGGCGGCCCCGGCGAGCGCCAGGAACAGGATCCCCAGCCAGAGCTGCCGGGTCAGCCCGAAGACGGCGATGGCGGCGCCCCAGCAGGCGACGGCGACCAGGACCGCGAGACCGTGCCGCCGGACGCTGCCGAGCCATCCGGAGAACACCCCGCCGAGGAGCGCCCCGAGCGCCGGTGCGGCGACGAGCAGTCCGGTGGTCTTCGCGTCGCCCCCGTACCAGACGACGGCGACGACGGGGAAGAGCGCGCGGGGCTGGGCGAGCACCATGGCGCACAGGTCGCTGAGGAACGTCATCCGCAGGTTGGGCCGGGTCCCGAGGAACCGCAGGCCGTCCAGGACGGAGGCCCGCTTCCGGTTCGCCGCGTCGTCCCGGTCGGGCAGCATGGAGGGCAGCCGCCACATCGCGTAGAGGGAGGCCGTGAAGGTGACGGCGTCGACCCCGTACGCGGCCCGGTACCCCCACCAGCCGACGATGAGGCCGCCGAGCATGGGCCCGACGAGCGTGCCGGTGGTGCTGGTCATCGAGTTCAGCGCGTTGGCGGCGGGCAGCTGCTCGGCCGGCAGCAGCCGGGCGATCATCGAGCTGCGGGCGGGCGAGTTGAGCGCGAAGCAGACGGCCTGGAGCGCGACGACCCCGTACAGCACCCCCACCCGTTCGACCCCGGCCACGGTGACCCCGACGAGCGCCACCGACAGCAGGAACGAGCCGAACGCGCTGACCAGCCCCAGCTTCCGCCGGTCCACGGTGTCCGCCACGGCACCGCCGTACAGCCCGAAAACCACGAGCGGCACCAGCGAACACGCCCCGATGAGCCCCACGGAGAACGCCGACCCGGTCAGGTCGTACACCTGCAACGAGACCGCGAGCGCGGTCATGCCCTGCCCGATCCAGGACACGGTGTTCCCGAACCAGAGCCGCCGGTAGTCGGGCGAAGTGCGCAAAGGGGTCAGGTCGGCGAATATGCGTCCCCGGGCCGCCGGTTCGTCGGCGCCCTCGGCGGATTCGGTCAGGGATTCGGTCACGCGGAATGGTATCGACCGGTCAGGACGTCGGAGGAAGGCCCTAAAGTGCCGCCATGACCGACGGAATCGCGTGGCTGGACGACGAGCTCGGCCGGGAGGGCTACTCCCTCACCATGGTGAAGGGCATCACCCCCGAGACCCTCGCGGTGCACCTGGGTGCGCGGCCGGGCACGCTCATCGATCCGGAGACCGCCCCGGGGGCGGCGGATCTCTTCCACGGGCCCGGTTCCTCGGAACTTCCGGACTGGGCGATGGTGGGCGAGGCGGCCGGCTGGGCGTTCGCCCTGGAGACGCCCGAGGCCGGACACCGCGACGATCGGCTGGCCCCCGGCAGAGACCTCAGATCCCGCCACACGGTCGTGGACATCCTCGACACCACCATGGACCCCCCGTCCGTCACGGTGACCGTGGACGGCGAGACCGACTGGACGCTCCGGGAGTACGGGACGGCCGACGCCGCCCACCCGGTGAGCCGGCGCCTGATCGCGGAGGCCGGTTTCCGCGCCCGCCCCCACGGCGCCTTCGGGGACGACGCGTCCGACGTCTACCGGGTCCTCGGCGACCACTACGGCCTGACGCTGCCCCGGGCAGCCGTCACGGAGGCCCGCCTGCCCCACGTGTTCACGGAACCGAGGACCCTGCTCCACACGGAGGCGCGCTGCCCGTCCTGCGGCGAGACCCGGATGCTGCCCCATGGGCCCCGGCTGGTCTGCGTCTACTACAAGGTCCGCGACGTACCGGGATACCCCCCGCCGGGGTGCCCGGGGGAGGTCACGGGTGCGGTGCGCGGGGAGCCCAACCCGAAGTACGGGAACGTGCCGCGTCGGCCTGGGGAGGCGGACGAGACGGAACACGCGTCGCGCGGCCGGCGAAGGGCAGCGACGAACCCGTCGCGCTGCTGACACCGGCTTCACCGTCTCGCCCGCCGAACACCTGCCGCCGGGCAGTCTGTCGCGGATGGTGAGGTTGCGGATGATCACGTTCTTCGTGCCGGAGGCGAGGAAGAAGCCGCCGTTGACGCTCTGGCCGGAGGTGCCGACACCGACCACCGTCTTGTCGGACTTGACGGGAATCTCGCGCCCGTACGGGGCCACCTTGATGGCCCCGGCGACCTTGATGGTGTACGGCTCGGACGCCGTCGCGTACGTCACGAGATCGGCGTAGGTCTTCACGGTGACCGTGGCCCCGGCCGCGCCGCCGGTGGTGCCGCCCCCGGTGGACGCGAAGCCGTCGGCGGTGCTCGACCAGGACCGGCCGTTCCCGCCTCCGCCGCAGCCGCAGCCTCGAACTCGCCTCGCTCACCCCTCGCGGCCAGCTTCTCAGCAGCTTCCATCCGCTTGACGCGCGCCACGTAGTCCCTCAAAGCCCCGTTGACCGTCTCCTTCTTCGTCGAGACACCCATGAGCCGCATCGCCTCAGCCAGCGCCTCGTCATCGAGATCGACCTGCGTCACAGACATATCAGCCACCCCCTCACCTGAGTCCACGATGTACATAGATGCGATACATCACCAACATCCGTGGACGGCAGATCACCGAACGCGGCATAGAGGGAGCCCGCCCGGCCGCGCAACGGCGACCACCAGCCACATGCCGAGCGACTGATGTCGAAGCAGTGAGGCAGGGCCCCTGCTTCAGCGGCCGTGGGACCCAGCAACAACGCGCACTCCGGCGATCATCACAAAAGGCCAGGTCAGGCGAGCATCACGGGTGCCGCCGCCAAGCGAAAGCGGCTCAGTATCGCACCGCGTGCGGCGAGTACCGCACGGAAAACGGCCACAAGAACTGCGTTTTCGCAGGTCAGATCGATTCTGCTGAGTGGGGCGGGTGGGACTCGAACCCACGGCCGACGGATTATGAGTCCGCTGCTCTAACCGGCTGAGCTACCGCCCCGTCTCGGCGTGGCGCGTACAAGTGTGCGCACCGTCTGCCGCAGCATAGCCGGTCATACGATCTCCCGCTGCGGCTGCCCGGCTGTTGATGACCATGAAGACGGCGCTGCTCGCCGCCCGGTTCCGGGCACACGAAAAAGGACCCCGCAGGGGTCCTCTTCCGATCGCTCCCCCGACTGGACTCGAACCAGTAACCCTCCGGTTAACAGCCGAATGCTCTGCCAATTGAGCTACAGGGGATCGCGCTCCCCCGACTGGACTCGAACCAGTAACCTGCCGGTTAACAGCCGGCTGCTCTGCCAATTGAGCTACAGGGGATTGCTGCGGTGCCTCGAACGTACCTGCCTGGCGGATGCCGGGCGGCGCGCGCTCGCTGCGACACATACATTAGCGCAAGCAGGGGGGTGCTTTGCCAATCGGTATCGACCGGGGTGATCTCGGGCGTCTGCGGGTAGGCGGGCAGCACACGTCGCACGGAGCGAAGGAAGGGTGGCAGCCATGCGGTACCGGCTCACGTTCATCGCCGGAATGGCCCTCGGATACGTGCTCGGCACGCGGGCCGGGCGCGAGCGTTACGAGCAGCTGAAGAAGTCCGCGCGCCAGTTCGCCCAGAACCCGGCCGTGCGCAACACCTGCGAGACGGCGGCCCAGAACGGCCGGGAGTTCGCGGGGAAGGCGTACCACGCCGTGGGCGAGAAGGTCGGCGACAAGGTGCCGGCGTCCGTGGCGGACCGGGTCCGGTCCATGCGGGGACGCGGGAACGGCGTCGAGGACGACTGGGGGACCACCAACACCTAGCCGGCCCCGCCGTCGGTTCTGCCGCGCCACCGGTACGGGAAACCTCCGGGGGTGCGGCAGAATCTGTGTATGGGCATAGTCGCCGGCTTGGACAGTTCTTCCGCCTTCACACACATCGTGGTCTGCGATACGGACACGGGCGCCGTACTGCGCGAGGGGTACGCCCCGCACCCCGTCGAGGCCAAGGCCGCCGAGGCCGACCCGCAGGCGTGGCTGCTCTCCCTCGGTGAGGCCGCCACCGGCGGGCTGCTCGAAGGGGTGCAGGCCATCGGCGTCTCCGCGCAGCAGCACGGGCTCGTACCCCTGGACCACCAGGGCAACCTCGTGCGCCCCGCGCTGCTCGGCAACGACAAGCGGGCGCAGGCCGCCGCGGCCGATCTGATCGACGGGCTGGGCGGGCGGCAGGCGTGGGCCGAGGCGGTCGGCGCGGTGCCGCAGTCCGCACAGCCGGTGGCGAAACTGCGCTGGCTGGCGCGGTCCGAGCCGGAGCAGGCGCAGCGGGTGGCGGCGGTGCTCCAGCCGCACGACTGGCTGGTGTGGCAGCTGCTCGGGCGGCCGGCCCGGCGGACCACCGACCGGGGTGCCGCGTCCGGCACGGGTTACTGGTCGGCGGGGACCGAGTCCTACCGGCCGGACCTGGTGGAGCTGGCGCTCGGCCGTCAGGCGGCGCTGCCGGAGGTGCTGGGCCCGTCCGAGGCGGCCGGGATGACGCCGGAGGGGCTGCTGATCTCCGCGGGGACCGGCGAGACCATGGCGGCGGCCTTCGGCCTGGGCGTCGGGGTCGGGGACGCGGTCGTGTCGCTGGGGGCCTCGGGCTCCGTGATGGCCGTGCACCACGAGGCGCTGGCCGACCCGACCGGGATGATCACCTCGTTCGCCGACGCCACGGGCATGCACCTGCCGGTGGTGCACACGTCGAACGCGGTGCGCGCGCTGCGCGGGACCGCCGAGATGCTGGACGTGGAGGGGCTGGACGCCCTGTCCGCGCTGGCCCTGAAGTCGACGCCGGGCTCCTCGGGGCTCGTCCTCCTGCCGTATCTGGAGGGCGAGCGCACCCCCCAGCTGCCGCACACCGCCGGGACCCTGTGCGGGCTGCGGCGGGAGTCGATGAAGCCGGAGCACCTGGCGCGGGCCGCGTTCGAGGGGATGCTGTGCTCCCTCGCGGACGCGCTCGACGTGCTGCGGGGCCGGGGCGTGGAGGTGCGGCGGGTCTTCCTGCTGGGCGCGGCGGCCGAGCTGACCGCGGTGCAGCGGCTGGCGCCCGCGCTGCTGGGCACGCAGGTGGTCGTACCGGAGCCCGCCCAGTACGCGGCGCTGGGCGCGGCCCGGCAGGCGGCGTGGGCGCTCGGGGTCTCGCAGGGGGCGCTCGACGGGCGCACTCCCCCGGCCTGGCAGGGCGCGGCGGCGCAGGTGCTGGAGACCGGCGAGGAGCTGGCCGTGGGGCAGGCGGTGCGCCAGCAGTACATCGCGACGCGGGACCAGATCCACCCGGGGGCGTTCGACTCGCCACGGTGAGTGCGGAGGGGACGCGAAATTGTGGACCGGGTCCGTTTTTTGACCTGGACTTGAAGAAAAACGTTCGCGGTCCCGGCGAGCGGTGCCGGAAGATGGGTCGGCTCCCCCCGACCTACGCCGACTCCGAGAGACACGCGTGCTCATAAAAATTCTGCGGGCCTATCTCGGTCCGTACAAGAAACCACTCGCGGTGCTGGTCGTCTTCCAGCTGCTCCAGACCTGCGCCACCCTCTACCTGCCGACCCTCAACGCCGACATCATCGACAACGGTGTCGTGCGGGGGGACACGGGCTACATCCTCCAGTACGGCGGCGTGATGATCGTCGTCAGCATCGCCCAGGTGGTCTGCAACATCGGGGCCGTCTACATCGGCGCCCGCACCGCGTCCGCGCTCGGGCGGGACGTGCGGGCGTCCGTCTTCGACCGGGTGCAGTCCTTCTCCTCGCGCGAGTTCGGGCGGTTCGGCGCCCCGTCGCTGATCACCCGTACGACCAACGACGTCCAGCAGATACAGATGCTGGTCCTGATGACGTTCACGCTGATGGTGTCGGCGCCGATCATGTGTGTCGGCGGCATCATCATGGCGCTGGGCCAGGACGTCCCGCTCTCGGCGGTACTCCTCGCGGTGGTGCCGGTCCTCGCGATCGCGGTCAGCCTCATCGTGCGGAAGATGCGCCCGCTGTTCCGCCAGATGCAGAAGCGGCTCGACACCGTGAACCGGGTGCTGCGGGAGCAGATCACCGGCAACCGCGTCATCCGCGCGTTCGTGCGCGACACGTACGAGGAGGGGCGCTTCCGGGGCGCCAACACCGAGCTGACGGACGTGGCGCTGTCGACGGGCCGGCTGATGGCCCTGATGTTCCCGACGGTGATGACCGTCGTGAACGTGTCGTCCATCGCCGTGGTCTGGTTCGGTGCGCACCGCATCGACAGCGGCGGGATGGAGATCGGCGCGCTGACCGCGTTCCTCGCCTATCTGATGCAGATCGTCATGTCGGTGATGATGGCGACCTTCATGTTCATGATGGTGCCGCGCGCCGAGGTGTGCGCGGAGCGCGTCCAGGAGGTCCTGGAGACCGATTCCAGCGTCGTCCCGCCCGTCGAGCCGGTGCGCGAGCTGCGCGCCCACGGGCACCTGGAGGTGCGCGGTGCGGACTTCCGCTACCCGGGCGCCGAGGAGCCGGTGCTGCGGGCGGTGGACCTGGTGGCGCGGCCGGGCGAGACGACCGCGATCATCGGGTCGACGGGCAGCGGCAAGTCGACGCTGCTCGGGCTCGTACCCCGGCTGTTCGACGTGACGGACGGCCAGGTGCTGGTGGACGGCACCGATGTGCGGACGCTGGACCCGGCGCTGCTGGCGAGGACGGTGAGTCTGGTCCCGCAGAAGCCGTACCTGTTCTCCGGGACGGTCGCGACGAACCTGCGGTACGGGAACCCGGACGCGACCGACGAGGAGCTGTGGCACGCGCTGGAGGTGGCCCAGGCGAAGGAGTTCGTCCAGGGCCTGGAGCACGGGCTCGACGCCCCGATCGCGCAGGGCGGCACCAACGTCTCCGGCGGTCAGCGCCAGCGGCTCTCGATCGCGCGGACGCTGGTGCAGCGCCCGGAGATCTACCTCTTCGACGACTCGTTCTCGGCGCTGGACTACGCGACCGACGCGGCGCTGCGCACGGCGCTCGGGCGGGAGACCGCCGAGGCGACCGTGGTGATCGTGGCCCAGCGGGTCTCCACCATCCGGGAGGCCGACCGGATCATCGTGCTGGACGAGGGGCGGGTCGTCGGGACCGGCACCCATCACGAGCTGATGGACGGCAATGACACGTACCGGGAGATCGTTCTCTCCCAGCTGACGGAAGCGGAGGCCGCGTAATGGCCGGGCCTGGCGGACGCATGATGGCGGGCGGGGCGCCGACCGAGCGGTCCATGGACTTCAAGGGGTCCTCGAAGCGGCTGCTGAGGCGCTTCGCCGTCGAGAAGAACTCCCTGTACGTGGTGCTGGTCGCGGTGGCGTTCAGCGTCGGGTTCTCCGTGGTCGGTCCGAAGATCCTCGGCAAGGCGACCGACCTGGTCTTCGCCGGGGTCATCGGCCGGTCCATGGACGCGGGGACGACCAAGGAGCAGGCCGTCGAGGGTCTGCGCAGGAGCAACAGCGGCCTGGCCGACATGCTGTCCGGGGTGGACTTCACGCCGGGTCGGGGCATCGACTTCGGCGCGGTCGGCGAGGTCCTGCTGCTGGCGCTGGCGGTGTACGTCGGCGCGGGACTGCTGATGCTGGTGTCGACGCGCCTGTCGATCCGGATCATCAACCGGGTCGTGTTCCAGCTGCGCGAGGACATCCAGACAAAGCTGTCGCGGCTGCCGCTCGCGTACTTCGACCGCGCCAAGCGCGGCGAGGTGCTGAGCCGGGCGACGAACGACATCGACAACATCTCGCAGACGATGCAGCAGACGATGGGCCAGCTCATCAACTCGCTGCTGACGATCATCGGCGTGCTGGTGATGATGTTCTGGATCTCGCCGCTGCTGGCGCTGGTCGCCCTGGTGACGGTGCCGCTGTCGGTGGTCGTGGCGACGAAGGTCGGCAAGCGTTCGCAGCCGCAGTTCGTGCAGCAGTGGAAGGTCACCGGCAAGCTCAACGCCCACATCGAGGAGATGTACACCGGGCACACCCTGGTGAAGGTCTTCGGCCGGCAGGAGGAGTCCGCGAGGGACTTCGCCGAGCAGAACGAGGCGCTGTACGAGGCCGGGTTCAAGGCGCAGTTCAACAGCGGGATCATGCAGCCGCTGATGATGTTCGTGTCGAACCTGAACTACGTGCTGATCGCCGTGGTCGGCGGGCTCCGGGTCGCGTCCGGCTCGCTGTCGATCGGTGATGTGCAGGCGTTCATCCAGTACTCGCGGCAGTTCTCGATGCCGCTGACCCAGGTCGCCTCGATGGCCAACCTGGTGCAGTCCGGTGTGGCGTCGGCGGAGCGGATCTTCGAGCTGCTGGACGCCGAGGAGCAGGAGGCCGATCCGGCGAAGGGCGAGGGCGAGCACCCCGGCGTGCTGCGCGGCAGCGTCGCGCTGGAGCACGTGTCGTTCCGCTACGACCCGGAGAAGCCGCTCATCGAGGACCTGTCGCTGAACGTCGAACCGGGCCACACGGTCGCGATCGTCGGCCCGACGGGCGCCGGCAAGACGACGCTGGTCAACCTGCTGATGCGGTTCTACGAGGTGACGGGCGGCCGGATCACGCTGGACGGCGTGGACATCGCGAAGATGTCGCGGGCGGACCTGCGCTCGGGCATCGGCATGGTCCTCCAGGACACCTGGCTGTTCGGCGGGACCATCGCGGAGAACATCGCCTACGGGGCCTCCGGCGACGTCGGCCGGGAGCGGATCGAGGAGGCGGCGCGGGCGGCCCACGCCGACCGCTTCATCCGGACCCTGCCGGACGGTTACGACACGGTGATCGACGACGAGGGCTCCGGGGTCAGCGCGGGCGAGAAGCAGCTGATCACGATCGCCCGGGCGTTCCTGTCCGACCCGGTGATACTCGTGCTGGACGAGGCGACCAGCTCCGTGGACACCCGGACCGAGGTACTGATCCAGAAGGCGATGGCGGGCCTGGCGCACGGCCGCACCAGCTTCGTGATCGCGCACCGGCTCTCCACCATCCGGGACGCCGACGTCATCCTGGTCATGGAGAACGGCTCGATCGTGGAGCAGGGCACGCACGACGAACTGCTGGACGCGAAGGGCGCCTACGCCCGGCTGTACGCGGCCCAGTTCGCCCAGGCGGTCGCCGAGGTCGACTGAGCGGTACGGCCGCTTCGCGGCCGCCTCGGGGGCGCGCCCGCGCGTCAGTCGAGGTAGCCGCGGAGCTGGTCGGCGGAGGCGTGGTCGCGGAGTCTGTTGAGGGTCCTGGACTCGATCTGGCGGATGCGCTCGCGGGTCACGCCGAAGAGGCGGCCGATCTCCTCCAGGGTGCGGGGCCGTCCGTCGGCCAGCCCGTAGCGCAGCTGGACCACCTCGCGTTCGCGCTCGCCCAGGGTGGAGAGCACGTCCTCCAGGTGCCGGCGCAGCAGCAGGAAGGCGGCGGACTCCACGGGGGACGCGGCGTCGCCGTCCTCGATGAGGTCGCCGAGCGAGACGTCCTCCTCGTCGCCGACCGGGGCGTGCAGCGAGATGGGTTCCTGGGCCAGGCGCAGGATCTCGCCGACCCGTTCGGGCGTCAGGTCGAGGTGGGCGGCGAGCTCCTCGGGCGCGGGCTCGTAGCCGCGTTCCTGGAGCATGCGGCGCTGGACCCGGACGACGCGGTTGATCAGCTCCACGACGTGGACCGGGACGCGTATGGTGCGCGCCTGGTCCGCGAGGGCGCGGGACATCGACTGCCGGATCCACCAGGTCGCGTACGTGGAGAACTTGTAGCCGCGCGTGTAGTCGAACTTCTCGACGGCGCGGATCAGGCCGAGGTTCCCCTCCTGGACGAGGTCGAGCATGGTCAGGCCGCGGCCCACGTAGCGCTTGGCGACGGAGACGACGAGGCGCAGGTTGGCCTCGATGAGGCGGCGCTTGGCCGTGCGGCCCATGACGACGAGCCGGTCCAGGTCGACGGCGAGGCGGGTGTCGGGGTCCGGGGTGCGGGCGAGGCGCTCCTCGGCGAACAGGCCGACCTCGACGCGCCGGGCGAGCTCCACCTCGTCGGCCGCTGTCAGCAGCGGGATGCGCCCGATCTCGCGCAGGTACTGGCGGAACAGGTCCGAGGTGGGCCCGGCCTCAGGTCTGCCGCGCGGCTCCGGGGGCTCGTCGGGCTCCTCCATGACCACGTCGGGGTGGTTCGCGGCCCGCGCCTGTAAGGGGATGGCCGGGGCGCTCTCGGCTTCGGTGACGGTCCGGGTCTGCACGGGGGCGACCTCCAGGTGATCGCTGCCGGACCGCGGGGGTGGGGCCGCGCTCCGATGACTCAGGGCACCGCCATCCAGTGTGGGGTACGACACACAGCCGCCACGAGGGGCGTGCGGTGACTTTCTGAGTCCGCTCCGTTACAGACCCTGGGTCAGAGGGCGTCGGCGCCGTGGTTGCGCAGGGTCTGGGCGTACTGCTGGAGGACCCAGACCTCGTTCTGCGCGGCGGCGAGGTGGTCGGGGGCCACGTTGCTGCCGAGCCGGGCCAGGCTGCTCTGGACGTCGAGGATCCTGCGGTCGACGGCGCGCAGGCGGACCTTGACCAGGTGCTCACCGGCGTAGTTCTCGTCGATGGACTTGCCATGGAAGACCTCGACCGCGAGCTCGGTGATCAGCTTGCGGACGGCTTCGTTGGGCGTGGCGTCGAGGACCCGGACGAGATATTCGCGGCTGTCGGCGAGGCCCTGTTCGGCGCCGCCCGCCTCCTCGATGCACTGGCGCACGGCGGCGTAGGGCGGTGCGGTGAACTCGTCGGCCCCGTAGGCGTCGAAGGCGGGCGCGACCAGCTCGGGGCGCTGGAGGGCGAGCTTGAGCAGTTCGCGTTCGGTGCGGTGGGCGGGGCTGCGGAGGTTGAGCGCGGGGCCCGAGGGGACGGGCGGGGCCTGGACCTGCTGCTGGCGGGCTCCACCGCGGGCGGCGGGGGCGGGCCCGCGCCGGTCGCCGCCCCGGCCCCGGGCCCACTGGGCGAGCTGGTTGATCCGGTGGACGACGTACTCCTGGTCCAGGATGCCGATGAAGCCGGCCAGCTGGACGGCGACCTCGCGCTGGACGCTGCCCGTCTTGATCTTGGCGACGACGGGGGCGGCCTCGTCCAGCGCGGCGGCGCGGCCGGCCGGGGTCTCCAGGTCGTACCGCCCGACGATCTGGCGCAGCGCGAACTCGAAGAGCGGGGTGCGCGGTTCGACCAGGTCGCGGACGGCTTCGTCGCCCTTGACCAGGCGCAGGTCGCACGGGTCCATGTTGTCCGGGGCGATGGCGATGTACGTCTCGGCTGCGAACTTCTGGTCGTCCTCGAAGGCGCGCAGGGCGGCCTTCTGGCCGGCCGCGTCGCCGTCGAAGGTGAAGATCACGCGGGCGCTGCCGTTGTCCATGAGGAGGCGGCGGAGGATCTTGATGTGGTCGCCGCCGAAGGCGGTGCCGCAGGTGGCGATGGCGGTGGTGACCCCGGCGAGGTGGCAGGCCATCACGTCGGTGTAGCCCTCGACCACGACGGCCCGGCTGGACTTGGCGATGTCCTTCTTGGCCAGGTCGATGCCGTACAGCACCTGGGACTTCTTGTAGATCGGGGTCTCGGGGGTGTTGAGGTACTTCGGGCCGTTGTCGTCGTCGCGGAGCTTGCGGGCACCGAAGCCGACGACGTCCCCCGCGGTGTCGCGGATCGGCCACATCAGGCGGCCCCGGAAGCGGTCGATGGGACCGCGCCTGCCGTCCTGGGAGAGGCCGGAGGTGATCAGCTCCTTGTCGCTGAACCCCTTGCCGCGCAGGAAGCGGGTGAGGTGGTCCCAGCCGGCCGGGCTGTAACCGACGCCGAAGTGGGCGGCCGCGGCCTGGTCGAAGCCCCGTTCCGCGAGGAACGTGCGGCCGATCTCGGCCTCGGGGCCGTTCAGCTGGTCCACGTAGAACTGGGCGGCCGCCTTGTGCGCCTCGACCAGTCTGATCCGCTCGCCGCGCTGGTGGGAGGGGTTGTAGCCGCCCTCCTCGTAGCGCAGGGTGATGCCGGCCTTGGCGGCGAGCCGCTCGACCACCTCGGCGAAGGTCAGGTGGTCGATCTTCTGCACGAAGGCGATCGTGTCGCCGCCCTCCTGGCAGCCGAAGCAGTGGAACAGACCCTTGCTCGGACTGACCTGGAAGGAGGGGGACTTCTCGTCGTGGAAGGGGCAGAGGCCCTTGAGGTTGCCCCCGCCCGCGTTGCGCAGCTGGAGGTACTCGGAAACGACGGCGTCGATCGGGACCGCGTCCCGTACCGCCTTCACATCGTCGTCATTGATCCTGCCTGCCACGCATGGAAGTCTACGGGTGGGCTCGGACAGGAACGGCCGGGGCGGGGGTCGGTCCCGGGCCGGTGCGGAGGCTGTGGCGGGATCCCGCGCGCCGGCCCGGGGCCGTTCAGGCCAGGGTTTCCAGGGGCACCGAGGGGTCGGCCAGGGCGTCCGGGTCGACGGGGCGGCCGGCCCGGATCAGCTTCTGCACGTGCTCCGTGACGTCCCACACGTTGACGTTCATCCCGGCGAGCACGGTGCGGTCCTTCAGCCAGAACGCGATGAACCGGCGTTTGCCCGCGTCGCCCCGGATGACCACCTGGTCGTAGCTGCCGGGCGGGGCCCAGCCGGAGTACTCCAGGCCCAGGTCGTACTGGTCGGAGAAGAAGTAGGGCACCCGGTCGTAGGCGACGTCCTGGCCGAGCATGGCGCGGGCCGCGGCCGGGCCGCCGTTCAGCGCGTTGGCCCAGTGCTCGACCCGCAGCCGGGTCCCGAGCAGCGGGTGGGCGGCGCTCGCCACGTCGCCGGCGGCGTAGACGTGCGGGTCGCTGGTGCGCAGCGAGGCGTCGACGGCGATGCCGCCGCCCGCTTCGCGCGGGGCGATCTCCAGGCCGGCGGCCTCGGCGAGCGCGGTGCGGGGCGCGGCGCCGATGGCGGCGAGGACGTCGTGGGCCGGATGCTCCTCGCCGTCGTCGGTGCGCACGGCGAGGACCATGCCGTCCTGGCCGACGATCTCGGTGAGCCGGCCGCCGAAGTGGAAGCGGACGCCGTGGTCGCTGTGGAGCTCGGTGAAGATCTGGCCGACCTCCGGTCCGACGACCCGGAGCAGCGGGGTCGCCTCCGGTTCGACCACCGTGACCTCGGCGCCGTAGCCGCGGGCGGCCGCCGCGACCTCCAGGCCGATCCAGCCGGCCCCGGCGATGACCAGGTGGCCGTTGTCGCGGCCGAGGGCGGCGAGGACGTTGCGCAGCCGGTCGGCGTGGGCGAGGCGGCGCAGGTGGTGGACGCCGGCCAGGTCCGTGCCGGGGACGTCGAGGCGGCGGGGTTCGGCGCCGGTGGCGAGGAGCAGCTTGTCGTAGTGGATGACGGTGCCGTCGCCCGTCTCCACGGTGCGCGCCTCGCGGTTCAGGGCGGTGACGGACTGGCCGAGGTGGAGCTCGATCTCCGCGCCCGCGTACCAGGCGGTCTCGTGGACGAAGACGCTGTCGCGGTCCTCCTTCCCGGTCAGGTAGCCCTTGGACAGGGGCGGGCGTTCGTACGGATGGTCGAGCTCGTCGCCGATCAGGATGACCCGGCCGCTGAACCCCTCCGACCGGAGCGTCTGGGCTGCCTTCGCCCCGGCCAGCCCTCCGCCGACGATGACGAACGTCCGATGCGCGTCGACCACGTGATGCCTCCTCGGTGCTTGCTGCGCGGCGCCAACTGCGAGCGTCCCGCACGCAGCGTAGTGGCGGAAGGGGGTGTGGCCCGATCAGGTCACTCCCGGTGGCGGGCGCCCTCCCGGGTGAGATGGGCGTGCAGGGCGCGGGCGGAGGCGTCCGTGAGGGCGGCGATCTGGTCGACGAGGACCCGCTTGCGGGAGCGGTCGTCGGGCGCCGCCTCGTACAGCGCGCGCAGCTGCGGTTCGAGCCCTTCGGGGGCCCGGGCGGTGAGGGCGGCGGCCAGCTCGGCGATGACGACGCGCTGGTCGGCGCGGATCTCCTCCTGCTCGGCGCGCTGCATCACGTAGCGGTCGGCGATGGCCTTGAGCACCGCGCACTCGTTGCGGGTGGCGCGCGGGACGACCAGCTCGGCGGCGTAACGGGTGAGGCGTCCGGTGCCGTGGGCCTGGCGGGTGGCGGTCTCGGCGGCGAGGCAGAAGCGGCCGATCAGCTGGCTGGTGGCGTCCTTCAGCCGGGCCTGGGCGACGGCGGAGCCGTCGTAGCCGTGCGGCCACCACTCCTGGGCGATGAGCCGGTCGAGCGCGTCGGCCAGCTCCTGCGGGTCGGTGTCGGCGGGGACGTAGCGGCCGATGGCCACGTTCCAGATGTCCCGGCGCTCCGGCTCGGCCTCCAGGCAGTTGGGGTCGATGTGCCCGGCGTGCAGTCCGTCCTCGAAGTCGTGCACGGAGTAGGCCACGTCGTCGGACCAGTCCATGACCTGGGCCTCGAAGCACCTGCGGTGGCGCGGGGCGCCCTCGCGGAACCACTGGAAGACCGGCAGGTCGTCCTCGTAGACCCCGAATTTGGGCGAGCCGGGATCGGTGGGGTGGGCGTCCCGGGGCCAGGGGTACTTGGTGGCGGCGTCGAGGGCGGCGCGGGTGAGGTTGAGGCCGACGCTGGCCAGGTCGCCGGTGCGGGTGTCGGGGACGAAGCGCTTGGGCTCGAGGCGGGTGAGCAGCCGCAGCGACTGCGCGTTGCCCTCGAAGCCGCCGCAGTCGGAGGCGAAGTCGTTGAGCGCCTGTTCGCCGTTGTGGCCGAAAGGCGGGTGTCCCATGTCGTGGGAGAGGCAGGCCGCCTCCACCAGGTCGGGGTCGCAGCCGAGGGCGGCGCCCAGCTCGCGGCCGACCTGGGCGCACTCCAGGGAGTGGGTGAGCCGGGTGCGCGGGCTGGCGTCCCAGGCGGGGCCGCGGGTGCCGGGCGTGACGACCTGGGTCTTCCCGGCGAGCCTGCGCAGCGCCGCGGAGTGCAGCACGCGGGCGCGGTCGCGCTGGAAGGCGGTGCGGCCGGGGCGTTTGTCCGGCTCGGGGTCCCAGCGCTCGGCGTCGGCGGGGCCGTAGGGCGCCGTACCGGGATGCTGTGTGCCGTCCGTGCCGTTCATGGGTCCGACAGTAATCCGCCGCACCGACAGGAGGGGTCAGGCGGAGGCCGGAAAACGTGTGTTCATGGGTATGTCGTACGCGGCGGTTCCGGCCGTGCGCGCCTGGTCGTAGCGGTGCAGGAGCAGCCGCGCCAGTGCGGGGTGGGCGCCGAGCGGGGCGGCGGCGATCCAGGGCGCGTGGGCGGCGGCGGCCGAGGCGAAGCGGCCCGGCGCGGTGAAGTACGAGGCGACGGCGATCCT
>NZ_JAAGNI010000462.1 GCF_010550605.1 Streptomyces sp. SID9727 | reverse complement strand
GACGGCGGCGGCCCGGCGGGCGAGCATCAGCGGCACCGGGTCGAAGTGGGCGACCGGGTCGTGGCGCAGCCGCCGGGCGTAGTCGGCCTCGGCGGCCAGCGCGTCGGCGAGCGCGTCGCGCTGCGCGCCCCATCTGCGGATCGGGAAGAGCACGATCAGCGCCGCCTGGACGACCCCGCCGAACATGATCATCGCGCCGTGCAGGGCCGCCTGCGCGACGGAGGTCGGCAGCGTGATCGTGACGAGCATGATCGCGACGTTGGACGCGGCGATGATGCCCCCGGTCGGGCCCGCCGCCCAGGCGAGCCCGGCGAGGAAGGTCCAGGTGACCAGGAGGAGCAGGAAGAGCAGGAGGTGGGCGCCCGTCACATAGCCGAGGAAGGTGGAGAAGCCGAGGCTGACGCCGGAGACCAGGGCGAGGACGGGGCGCGGGCGCCAGCTGCGCTGGAAGGTGGCGATGGCCGCCTGGAACGCGCCGAACGCGGAGCTGGCGGCGACCACCGGGCCGAACAGCGCGAGACCGACCCCGATGACCAGGGCGAGCCCGGCCGCGCCGCGCACCGCGATCAGCGGTTCGAGGCGCCGCCGCTCGATCTTCAGGCCGGAGCGGGCGGTCTCCTTCAGCGCCCGGAGCCAGCTCATGTGCCGAGCCTAACCGGAATCGCCGTTTTGCCCGACTTATAGGGAATGGAGGTCTGGCTGGTGGTCACTCAGCCCCTGATGCCCCGGGTCTCCCCGCTCATCCGGGCCCGGTCCGCCGCCTCCGTGCCGTGCGTCCAGCCGTCCAGGTCGGTCGCGCCCCTGACCCGGGTGGTCGTGGTGCGCGGAAACATCTGCTCGGCGGTCTCGGTGACCGCCAGGTCACGGGCGGCCAGCACCGGGAGCAGTGCGTCGCCGGCGCCGGCACCGCTCTCCGCCTCGGCCGTGGCACGGGCGGTGCCGTCGGCGAGGCGGCTGCCCAGGCGCTGGGCGTAGGCCATCAGGAAGGACTGACGGAACGTCTTGGTCCGCTTGCGTCCGCCGGCTCGCTGGCCCGCCTCCGCGCGGGTCATCGCGGCCGTGCCCTGGACGAGCAGCGAGGTGTGGAGCAGTTCGACGGACTCCAGGTCCGCCTCGAAGCCGACGACCGTGGTGAAGCCCAGGTCGCTGTTCCACACGGCCCGGCAGCGGTTCGCCGCGGCCACCGCGTCGAGCAGGATCGCCTTGGCCGTCTCGTACGGGGCGTCCACGCCGATCCGGCGGGCGCCGGGGGTGCGGTCGCCGTGCGTACGGGCGGCGAGCAGGGCCTCGTCGATGCTGTGCCGGGCCATCAGCTCCTGCGCCTTGGTGGTCAGGGCCTCCGCCTCCTCCGGATAGCCGGTCGCCTCCGCCTTCGCGAGCAGGGCGCGGATGCGGGTCAGCATGCGGGGCTCACCGGCGGCGGGCGGCCGGGTCAGGGCCTCACGCGCCGCGCCCGGCGGGGGCCCGACGGGCTCGATGGCCGGGAGGGCGAGCAGCAGGCGGTAGAGGGCGAGGAGCGCGGAGGCGTACGAGAACCGGTCGGGCCGGCCCGCGGGCGGCGCCGCCGGCAGCTCGTCCAGCTGGGACCGCCAGCGCGGCGGCAGCTCCGGATACCGGCGGACCTCGGACGCGATGAGCCCGGCGGCCAGGCCCGCGGCGTGCTCGTCCAGTTCACGGCGGACGAGGCGGAGGACGTCGGCGGGCAGCCAGCCCCGCTCCCAGGCGCGCCGGACGAACTCCTCGCCCTTGCGCACCAGCTCCGCGTCGGCCCGCGGGGCGGCGGCGAGCAGCGAGGCGCCGGTGTCGAGACCGGCGTCGCCCTCCGTGTAGAGGGCGGCCGCGAACGCCTGGTCGATCACCGTTTCCATGAGGTCAGGGTAGGCGCGCATCCTCCGCTGACCGCCGTCCACAGGCTGTGGATATCGAACGCGCGCACGAAACACGGGCTCCCGGCCGTTGTCAGTGCCGGGTGCCAGACTCGGCCGTATGACCGAACGCTGGGCGCTGGCCGTCACGGAGGACGGCGGCGCGCGCCTCGCCCCGCTGGACCGCTCCGGCCTGCCGGCGGGCCCGGTCCTGACCGAGCCGGACCTCGCGGAGGCGGTCCGCTCCCGGCCGGACGTCGCCCGCTGGGTGTGGCGCTCGACAGCCGAGGTCTACCCCCGGCTGCTGGCCGCCGGGGTGCGGGTCGAACGGGCCTACGACGTGGAGGCCGCCGAGTCCCTGCTCCTCGGCCACGAGGGCCGGCTCGGCGAGCCCCGCTCGGCCGTCGCCGCGCTCGCCCGGCTGCGGGGCGGCCCGGTACCGCCCGATCCGCCGCCCCGGTCCGCCGAGCCCGGCTCCCAGTCGTCCCTGTTCGAGCCGCCCTCCGGCCCGGAGCTGCCGTTCGACGCGCTGACCGAGGTGTACGCGGCACAGCTCGCGCGCCACGGGGCGACGGACCGGCCGGAGCGGATGCGGCTGCTGACGGCCGCCGAGTCGGCGGGGATGCTGGTCGCCGCCGAGATGAACCGGACGGGCCTGCCCTGGCGGGCCGACGTCCACCGCGAGGTGCTGCACGAACTGCTCGGCGAGCGGTACGCGGGCGGCGGCGAGCCCCGCCGCCTCGCCGAACTCGCCGACGAGGTGTCCGCCGCCTTCGGACGCCGGGTGCGCCCGGATCTGCCCGCCGACGTGGTGCGGGCGTTCGCGCAGGCAGGGATCAAGGTCCGCTCGACACGCCGCTGGGAGCTGGAGTCCCTGGACCACCCGGCGGTCGGGCCGCTCGTCCAGTACAAGAAGCTGTACCGGATCTGGACCGCGCACGGCTGGAGCTGGCTCCAGGACTGGGTGCGCGACGGCCGCTTCCGCCCCGAGTACCAGCCGGGCGGCACGGTCACCGGGCGCTGGACGACCAACGGCGGCGGGGCGCTCCAGATCCCCAAGGTGATCCGGCGGGCCGTCGTCGCGGACGAGGGGTGGCGCCTCGTCGTCGCGGACGCCGCCCAGATGGAGCCGAGGGTGCTGGCCGCGATCTCCCGCGACCCGGGCCTGATGGAGGTCGCGGGCCATGAGGGGGACCTCTACGCCGCGCTGTCCGACCGCGCCTTCCACGGCGACCGCGACCACGCCAAGATCGCGCTGCTCGGGGCCGTCTACGGGCAGACGTCCGGGGACGGCCTGAAGAATCTGGCGGCCCTGCGCCGCAGGTTCCCGCACGCGGTCGCCTATGTGGACGACGCCGCGAAGGCGGGCGAGGAGGGCCGTCTGGTACGGACGTGGCTCGGCCGGACCAGTCCGCCGGCGGCCGGTCGCGGGGAGGACGGGGAGGCGGGCATCCCGCAGGAGGAGGAGGGGGCCCGCCCGGAGTACACGCCCGGTTACGCCTCCTCGGACGCGCGGGCGCGCGGCCGGTTCACGCGGAACTTCGTGGTCCAGGGCAGCGCGGCGGAGTGGGCTCTGCTTCTCCTGGCGGCCCTGCGCCGGGCGGTCGCCGCCGCCGGGCTCCGGGCCGAGCTGGTCTTCTTCCAGCACGACGAGGTGATCGTGCACTGCCCGCTCGCGGAGACGGACGCGGTGGTGGCGGCGATCCGGGAGGCCGCCGAGGTGGCCGGCCGGACGGCCTTCGGAGACACACCCGTGCGCTTCCCGTTCACCACGGCGGTGGTGGAGCGCTACTCGGACGCGAAGTGACAGAAGCGGCATGGCAGCCGGAACGGCCCGGGACCGAACCCCCTCCGGCCCGGGCCGTGCGCCCACGCGCCCCGGGGAGAGAGCCCGGGGCGCGTGGGCGCGGCGGTTACGGCCGCCCGGCCGTCTGCCTGTCTACCCGCGTTCCCACAACGCGGGGACATTCGGCGGCTCCCAGCCGGTCAGGGCGGTGTGAGCCTGCAGACAGCGGTAGGCGACCCCGCCGTATGTGACGCGGTTTCCCGCGGTGTAGGACGTCCCGGCCGCCCAGGTGCCACCCGGTTCGGTCGGCGGGTCGGTCGGGTCGGTGGGCGGATCGGTCGGGTCCGTGGGGTCCTGGGCGACGTCGAGGACGAAGTCGAAGGTGCCCTCCTTGCCGGAACCGACCGCCCGGACGTTCATCAGCAGCGCCGCGTCGTACAGCATGTCGGTGCTGTTGCGCGGCTCGCCCGGGAAGTACAGCTGGGTGGTGAGGATGCCCGAGCCGGGGGCCTGGGCCTTCACATGGATGTGCCGGGTCCGGCCGGGGTAGAGGCCGGGCACGATCGTGGTGAGCGTGAACGCGCCGTTCTGATCGGTGAACTGGTGGCCGCGGAAGGCGTAACCGCTCATGTCGTACGCGCCGTTGGTGTCGGCCTGCCAGAAGTCGAGCAGCACGCCGGGGATGGGGCGGCACTCGCGCCCGAAGACGTATCCGCTGACGGTGAGCCGGACACCGGGCGTCGACGCGGTCACCAGGCTGGTGCGGAGCGGGGAGTTGGGCTTGAAGTACGGGCCCTCGATCTGGTCGTGCGTCGGCTCGTCGCCGTCGTCGCAGTCCGGGGTCGGGGCGAGCGGCCGGCCGGTGTTCCCGGCGTCGCGCGCCAGCGCCACCCCGCCGCCCGCGAACAGCGGTACGGCGGTGGCCACGAGCGCCGCCTTGAGGAGGGACTTGCGGCTGATCGCGGGACCGCCCGCGGCGTCGGCGGTGGGTTCGGGTGCGGAGGACTCGGGGGTTGTGGGGGGCATGGCTGACGGACTCCTCGGGATGGTGGGGAAGGGCACGTGCGCGGTGCGGGGGCCCGGGGCGGTGTCGGTCGCCCCGGGCCCGTTCCTCGATCGCCTGAGGGGCGGGTGTTCCGGTGCTACACGGCCTGCCACAGGGCCGGGACGTTCGGCGGGGTCCAGCCGGGCTGCGCCAGGTGGCCCTGGAGGCAGCGGTAGCTCGCCGAGCCGTACGTCACGACGTCACCGGCCGCGTAGGTGGTGCCGGCCGCCCAGGTGCCGCCCGGGTTGGTCGGCGGGTCGGTGGGGTCGGGCGGGGTGGTGGAGCCGTTGGTGACCAGGGTCAGCCCGTACGCCTGGAGCGCCGGGTTCAGCGGCTGGAAGTACGTCACACCGCCCTGCGAGCAGTTGCCGGTGCCGCCGGAGGTGACGCCCTGGGCCTGGCTGCCCGAGATGAACGAGCCGCCGGAGTCGCCGGGTTCGGCGCAGACGTTGGTCCGGGTCACCCCGGAGACGGTGCCCTCCTGGTAGGTGACGCTGCTGTTGCGCTGCTGGACCGTGCCGCAGTGCCAGCCCGTCGTGGAGCCGGACCGGCAGACCGACGAGCCCTCGATCGCCTCGGTGGAGCCAGTGACCGTCACGTCGCCGTTGCCGTAGCCGTTGACCAGCGGGCGCGGGGTCCAGCTGGTGTTGGTGGCGACCCAGGAGTAGTCGCGGCCGGGGAAGGTGGAGCCCTGGAAGGACCCCTGGGCCTGCTGGTTGTAGCCGCTGGTGGAGACGCCCGGGGTGCCGCAGTGCCCGGCGCTGACGAAACCGCCCTGGGTGCCGCGCTTGACGGGGAAGCCGATGGAGCACCGGCCCGAGCCGTTCATGTAGTACGCGTCGCCGCCGCGCAGGTCCGTGAAGGTACGGGGCTGCTCGGTGGACCGGGCGACGGTCACCAGGTCACGGGAGACGCCGGCCTTCGCCAGGAACGCGTCGGCGGCGGACGCCCTCCCGGCCTGGACGACGACGCGGTTGCTGCGCACGTCGACGTACCAGGCGGGCACACCCGTGGGCGCGGTGCGCAGCGCGACCCGGTCCAGCGCGGCCTTGGCGGCGTCGAGTTCGGCGAGGCTGTGGTCGACGACCTCGGCGCGGGCCCCGGCCTTCGCGATGCGCGCGGCGTCCGAGGGGTCGGTGGTGGAGACCGTCAAGTCGCCCGCGTCACCCGAGACGCGGGCCCCGGCGAAGTCGTCGCCGAGCGAGTACCGCAGTCCGGCGGTGACGGCGGTGGCCCGCGCCTCGCTGGCTATGCGGCTGCGGGCCTCGGAGGCGGTCAGCCCGAGGTCGCGCTGCATGGCCTTCAGCAGTCCGGGCGAGAGCTGCGCGGCATCCGTCGTGACGGCGGGGGTGTGGGGGGCGGGGTCGGCGGACGCGGTGCCGGTCAGCCCGGCGAGTGCGAGCGCGCCGACGGCCACGGTGGCGGTACACGCGGCCAGGGCCCGCCTGCGGAGCATGGATCTCTCCACGGAACTCTCCTTGTTCGGGGGATCGCTTCGGGGGAAGCGGTGCGGGGGAATTCGCCGCCAAGGTAGCCGCGTACACGTCAGCTCCAGGAGATCCCGTCCGCCCCATCGCGCCGCGTTATGGGGTGCCGGGGCTGGGCCCGAACTGCCTTTGTATACGGGCCCCGAGTAGGTTCCCCCCATGCGAATAGGCCGACTGCTGGGCAGTGGACGCGACGCGGACGTGTACGAGCTGGACGAGGCGTGGGTGCTGCGGCGCTACCGCGACGGGATGGACGCCTCCCGGGAACTGCCCGTCCTGTCCTACCTGTCCGCCTCCGGCTACCCGGTGCCCCGGCTGGGCCCGCAGCCCCCGTCGGCCGGTCCCGGCGATCTGGTCCTCCAGCGCCTGCACGGCCCGACGATGCTGGAGTCCCTGATGTCCGGGGCGGTCGGCGCCGAGGAGGGCGCGGACCTGCTGACCGGGCTCCTCGCCGAGCTGCACACCATCCCGGCCCGGCTCTCGCCCGACCCCGAGGACCGGGTGCTCCACCTGGACCTGCACCCGGACAACGTGCTGCTGACGGTGGACGGGCCCGTGGTCATCGACTGGAGCAACACCGAGGAGGGCCCGCCCGCCCTGGACCGGGCCATGTCGGCACTGATCCTGGCGCAGGTGTCCGTGGATCCCGCTCACCCGGCGGCGGACGGGGCCCGGGAACTGGTCACCGCCCTGGTGCCGCGTCTGGCCGCCGACGACGGCATCCCCGCCCGCCACCTCGCCGACGCGGCCGCCCGGCGCTCCCTCAACCCGACGATGAGCCCGGCCGAGACGGCCCTGATCGGCGACGCGGCGGCCCTGGTCACCGCGCTGGCGGGGCGGTAGCGGGGTCTACTCCCGCGCCCCGGCGAGCTCCACCGGCCGGGTGCGCAGGGCGAGCCGGGCGGGCAG
>NZ_JAAGNI010000449.1 GCF_010550605.1 Streptomyces sp. SID9727 | reverse complement strand
GGAGGGCGACGCCCACGCGGAGGCACCCGGCGACGCGCCCGTCGCGGTCCCGGACCCCGTGGCGGTCCCGGACCCCGTGGCGGTCCCGGACCTCGTGGCGGTCCCGGACCCCGTCGCGGAGGAGCCCGCCGCGGAAGCGGTGCCGGACGCGGAGGACGTTCCCCGGCCCGCGGAGGCGCCCGAGGACCCGGCCCCGGAGGGGCCCCCGCCGCCCAGCGAGCACCCGGCCGCCTCGTACACGCTGCACGTCAACGGCGTCGACCGGCCCGTCACGGACGCCTGGATCGGTGAGTCCCTGCTCTACGTGCTGCGCGAACGCCTCGGCCTCGCCGGCGCCAAGGACGGCTGCTCGCAGGGCGAGTGCGGGGCGTGCAACGTCCAGGTGGACGGCCGGCTCGTCGCCTCCTGCCTGGTCCCCGCCGCCACGACCGCGGGCAGCGAGGTCCGCACGGTCGAGGGCCTGGCCGTCGACGGGGAACCGTCCGACGTGCAGCGGGCGCTGGCCGACTGCGGCGCCGTCCAGTGCGGCTTCTGCATCCCCGGCATGGCGATGACCGTGCACGACCTCCTGGAGGGCAACCACCGCCCCAGCGAGCTGGAGACCCGGCGGGCGCTGTGCGGCAACCTCTGCCGCTGCTCCGGCTACCGGGGCGTCCTGGACGCGGTCAACGAGGTCATCGCGGCCCGCGACGCCGCCGAGGAGGCCGCGGCCGAGGAGCCGGAGGAGTCCCGCATCCCGCACCAGGCGGCGCCGGGCGCCGGTAGTGTGCAGGCCCACCAGCAGGACGGAGGCATGGCGTGAGCAACGACGCGGCCGGCGCCACTCCCACGACGATCAGCATCCCGTCGCCGGCCGGCCCGGGCGGACCCGAGGCCGAGCCGCCGCGGTTCGGCATCGGCGCCTCGCTGCCGCCGGCCGACGCCCGCGCCAAGACCGAGGGCACCTTCCCGTACGCCGCCGACCTGTGGGCCGAGGGCCTGCTCTGGGCGGCCGTCCTGCGCTCCCCGCACGCGCACGCCCGCATCGTCTCCATCGACACCTCGGGCGCCGTCGAGATGCCCGGGGTGCGCGCGGTCGTCACCCACGAGGACGTCCCGGGCGAGGCCCTCTACGGCCGCAAGGTCGTGGACCGCCCCGTCTTCGCCTCCGACCTGGTCCGCCACCACGGCGAGCCGATCGCCGCCGTCGCCGCCGACCACCCCGACACCGCCCGGCTCGCCGCCGCCGCGATCGCCGTCGAGTACGAGGTGCTGGACCCGGTCACCGACCCGGAGAAGGCGTTCGAGGCCGAGCCCCTGCACCCCGACGGCAACCTCATCCGCCACATCCCGCTGCGCTACGGCGACCCGGAGGCGACAGGCGAGGTCGTCGTGGACGGGCTGTACCGCATCGGACGCCAGGACCCCGCCCCGATCGGCGCGGAGGCCGGGCTCGCCGTGCCCCGCCCGGACGGCGGCGTCGAGCTGTACACCGCGTCCACGGACCCGCACACCGACCGCGACCTGGCCGCCGCCTGCTTCGGCCTCGAACCGGAGCGGGTCAAGGTCGTCGTCACCGGCGTGCCCGGCGCGACCGGCGACCGCGAGGACCCCGCGTTCCAGCTGCCGCTGGGCCTGCTCGCCCTGCGCACGGGCTGCCCGGTCAAGCTGGCCGCCACCCGCGAGGAGTCCTTCCTCGGCCACGCCCACCGCCACCCGACCCTGCTGCGCTACCGCCACCACGCGGACGCTGAGGGCCGTCTGGTCAAGGTGGAGGCCCAGATCCTGCTGGACGCGGGCGCCTACGCGGACGCGTCCTCGGAGTCGCTGGCCGCCGCGGTCGCCTTCGCCTGCGGCCCGTACGTCGTCCCGCACGCCTTCATCGAGGGCTGGGCCGTCCGCACGAACAACCCGCCCTCCGGCCATGTCCGGGGCGAGGGCGCGATGCAGGTCTGCGCCGCCTACGAGGGCCAGATGGACAAGCTGGCCGCGAAGCTGGGGATCGACCCGGCCGAGCTGCGCATGCGCAACGTGCTGGCCACCGGGGACATCCTGCCGACCGGGCAGACCGTGACCTGCCCCGCGCCCGTCGCCGAGCTGCTCACCGCCGTCCGCGACCACCCGCTGCCCGCCCTGCCCAAGGACGCCCCGGAGGACGACTGGCTGCTGCCGGGCGGCCCCGAGGGCGCGGGCGAACCGGGCGCGGTGCGGCGCGGCGTCGGGTACGCGCTGGGCATGGTGCACATGCTGGGCGCGGAGGGCGCCGACGAGGTGTCCACGGCCACGGTCCGGGTCCACGACTCGGTCGCCACCGTCATCTGCGCGGCCGTCGAGACGGGCCAGGGCTTCTCCACGCTGGCCCGGCAGGTGGTCCAGGAGACCCTGGGCGTCGAGGAGGTGCACGTCGCCTCCGTCGACACCGACCAGCCCCCGGCCGGCGCGGCCACGCACGGCCGCCACACCTGGGTCTCCGCCGGAGCGGTCGAACGCGCCGCGAAGATGGTCCGCACCCAGCTCCTCCAGCCCCTGGCGCACCAGTTCGGGATGTCCACGGAGCTGCTCCAGATCGCGGACGGCAAGATCACCTCGTACGACGGGGTGCTCTCCACGACCGTGTCGGAGGCGCTGGACGGCAAGGAGCTGTGGGCCACCGCCCAGTGCCGCCCGCACCCCACCGAACCGCTGGACGAGTCCGGGCAGGGCGACGCCTTCGTGGGCATGGCCTTCTGCGCGGTCCGCGCGGTGGTGGACGTCGACGTCGAACTGGGCGCGGTCCGGGTGGTCGAGATGGCCGTCGCCCAGGACGTCGGCCGCGTCCTCAACCCGTCCCAGCTGGCGACCCGTATCGAGGCGGGCGTCACCCAGGGCATCGGCGCCGCCCTCACCGAGAACCTCCGCACCGCCCGCGGTCTGGTCCGTCACCCGGACCTCACCGGCTACGCCCTGCCGACCTCGCTGGACGCGCCGGAGATCCGCATCGTGAAGCTGGTCGAGGAGCGGGACGTGGTCGCCCCGTTCGGCGCGAAGCCCGCGTCGGCGGTCCCGGTCGTGACCTCCCCGGCCGCGGTGGCCGCCGCGGTCCGCGCGGCGACCGGCCGCCCGGTCAGCCGCCTCCCGATCCGCCCGCAGGCGGCGGTCGCGGCGCCGAAGGGCTGACCGCGGGGTCTTCCAGTACCTCCAACCCCCGGTGGGGTGCGGTGACGTGAGTATGCGTACTCACGTCACCGCACCCCACCGGGGGTTACTGTGTGGCGCACCTGCGACCGAGGGGGGAAGCATGGCCACGCCGATCACCGGCGGCACGCAAGGACTCTGGATCGACCCAGACCAGGTGGGAAAGGCGGCCGCCGCCGCCGACAAGGTCGCCGAGGACATACCCGGCGACGTCAAGAGCCTGTTCGCATCGACGGACGTGGCGGTGGCGGGGCTGGCGGGCTTCGAGTCCGCCCCCGCGCTCGACGAGTGCCTGGAGGCGTGGACGAAGGCGTTGCGCGCGCTGGCGGGCCTGGTGGGGGGAGCCGGGGACGCGGTCCGCGACTCGAACAACGGCTTCGCGGACGACGACCGGCAGCGACGGAACGCGTTCCTCGGTCCTTATGCGCCGGGCGCCGCGCCGCCGGACATGTACTACACGCCGCACACCCCGGACCTCACCACGCCGCCGTCGGCGAACGGGGGGCGCTGAGATGCGGCTTCCGGAACTCCGTGACGCGGAGCCCCTGCTGATGACCGGTGCGGGCGACTCCTGGGCCGCGCTGGCGGACAAGATCACCACGCGGGCCGGCGAGTTCGGCGCGTATCTCCACCGCCCCCTCGTGCAGGAGCAGGTGTGGGGCGGGCTCACCGCCGAGACCGCCGCCGAACGGCTCGGCCGGATCCGGTGGTACATGAACATCGCCACGACGGAGCTCGACAGCGTGTCCACGGTGCTGCGGGCCTGCGGCGAGGAACTGCTGAACCAGCAGGACCTGCTGAAGGCCGCGCTCGCGGACGCGTCGGGCGCCGGCTACAAGGTCGCCGACGACGGCACGGTCACGGCCCCGACCGTCGACACCGCCCACATGGCACCGGGCGACGTCGGCATGATGCACCGCGACCAGGCGGCCCGGGCCCAGGAGTACGCCGACCGGATCGCCGAGGCCTGGCGCGGTGCGCAGGCGGCGGACAAGGAGTACGCGGCGAAGATCAAGCTCTTCACGGACGCGGCCAACCGGTGCGCCAAGGGCGACTGGTCCCACCTCGCGATCGAGCTGGCGACGGTCGGCAGCATCGAGAACGAGCTGCTGACGCACCTCGGCATGCCGGACGCCAAGGCCCCGGCCGACGCCGTCCATTCCTGGTGGACCTCGCTCTCGCCGACGCTCCGCGGCGAGCTGATCGAGGACTACCCGCAGCTGCTGGGCAACCGCGACGGCATCCCGGCGATCGACCGGGACCGGGCCAACCGCTTGTACCTGCCGACGCTGCTGGACAGCTTGGAGACCGACTACGCGGGGTCCTCGGGGGACGAGGCGGCTGCACTGAAGGACAAGATCGAGGGAGTGAGGGGGATCCAGGAGCGGCTGGAGCGGGAACGCAAGCCCTATCCGTTCCTCCTCGGTCTCAGCGCGGAGGGCAACGGCCGCGCGATCGTGTCGTATGGCAACCCGGACACGTCGAAGAACGTGTCCGCGTATGTGCCGGGGCTGAACACGAAGCTGAGTGAACACTTCGCCTCGTCGGACTTGGATCGTGCTTTGAACGTGGCGAAGGTGGTGCAGAAGAACTATCCGACCGCCTCCACCGCCTCCATCGTCTGGCTCGGCTACGACGCGCCCCAGCTGGACGGTGTCGCGTGGTCGTCCACCGAGGTGGCTCTCGAAGGTGACGCCAAGACCGGCGCTCCCGCTTACAACGGCTTCCTGAACGGCATTCGTGCCACGAATGAATCCGGATCCCCTCATGTGACGGCCATCGGCCACTCGTACGGGTCTCTCACCGTGGGCCAGGCCACCCAATTGCCCGGCGGCATTCCGGCTGACGACGTGATCCTGGTGGGCAGTCCGGGCGCCGGTGTCGACCGGGCCGCAGACCTGGGTGTGGGCGCCGACCACGTCTACGTCGGCGCGGCGGAGAACGACCAAGTGACGTATCTTCCGGGGCTGTTTCAACAGCCGGAGCATGGAGACGAAAAGATGAACTGGTTCGGCACCGACCCTGCCGACAGCCGATTCGGAGGACACCACTTCAGCGTCGCCCCCGGGAGAGATACCGGAGTCTGGGGGCTCGTGAACGGAGATACCCCCGCGCACTCGATCTATTTCGATCCGAGGGACGGAGGTGGCTCTCTGTACAACATCGCAAGCGTCGTAGCTGGTCACGGTGAGGCGATCAGAACTGCGGCCCCGAGGTGATGAGTATGAGTAGTCCGGTGCGGCTGCTGGGGTGTGTGCTTCTGGCTGCGTTTCTTACAGCTTGTCAAGCCGGGAAGGATCAGGGAAAGCCCAAAATGGACATGCAGCAGGCGGGTCAGCGTGCAGAGGAAATCCTCGATGCCACGATGGCGGCGATCCAGCCGCCGGTGAAATGGGTACGCGGGGCGACGATGGAATCGACGTGCAGTACGGGCCTCAACGAGCCGACCGGGACGACGACCGTCATGCGCGGAAGAAACATCCTCACCGTTATATCCAAACACCGGCGCGGCGAATTGCTGGCGATGATCCAGCAGTACTGGGAGAGGCAAGGGTTCCGGGACTTCGACGTGCACCACGACGAGAAGATGCCGCAAATCCGAGCCACAGCTGCTGACGGACTCACGGTGCTTCTGAATGTCGGGAATATTGGCAATGTCTACATCGACGCCGGGTACGGATGCGCGCGGGACTCCGAGATGACCTACCCGAAGGGAACGCCCGGTCAGCCCGGGGGGCCGGAAGAGCCGGAGCGGATTCCTCGCGAACACTCGTCCTACTGGTCCGCCACCGGCTCATGAAGGGACCGGTGCGGCTGCTCGGGTGTGTGCTCCTGGCCACGGTGCTCACCGCTTGTCAGGGCGGCAAGGAAAGGGAAGAACCCAAGATGGACATGCAGCAGGCGGGGGAACGCGCCGAGGAGATCCTGGATGGCACGATGGGGGCGATTCAGCCGTCAGTGGAATGGGCCCGAGGCCTCACGGGGGAAACGGCGTGCGACGCAGGTTTCAGTGAGCCGACCGGCACGACGAGCATCACCCGGAGCAGGAACGTGCTCACTGTGGTTTCCCGGCAGCGGCGCGGAGAGCTGTTCGAAATGATCCAGCGGTACTGGGAGCGGCAGGGATTCCAGGACTTCGACGTCGACTCCGCCGAGGACATGCCGCGGACCCGTGCCAAGTCCCCCGACGGGCTTGTCGTCATCCTCTCCGCCGGCGATATCGGCAACGTCTCCGTTACCGCGGGCTTCGCTTGCGCGAAGGACTCGCCGATGACCTATCCGAAGGGGACACCGAGTCGCCCCGGAGGGCCGACCAAGTCGGAGCGGATCCCCCACGAACACTCGTCCTACTGGTCCGCCACCGGCTCATGAAGGGACCGGTGCGGCTGCTCGGGTGTGTGCTCCTGGCCATGGCGCTCACCGCTTGTCAGGGCGGCAAGGAACAGGAAGAACCCAAGATGGACATGCAGCAGGCTGGGCAGCGCGCCGAAGAACTCCTGGATGACACGGTGGAGGCAATCCAGCCGCCGGTGAAATGGGTGCGAGGGGTGGCGATGGAGTCGCCGTGCAGCACCAACCTCAATGAGCCGACCGGAACGACGACGGTCGTGCGCAGCAGGAACATTCTCACCGTGGTCTCCGAGCGGCGGCGTGACGAATTGCTGAAGAGGGTGCAACGGCACTGGGAAAAGCGAGGAGCCAAGGACTTCGACGTCCACTCAGACGAGAAGATGCCACGGATCCGGGCCACGACTTCCGACGGACTGACCGTGACACTTTACGTCGGCTATGTCGGCAATGTGTATATCCGTGCCGCATTCGGGTGCGCGCAAGACTCCGCGATGACCTACCCGAAGGGAACGCCCGGTCAGCCCGGGGGTCCGGAAGAACCGGAGCGGATTCCTCGCGAACACTCGTCCTACTGGTCCGCCACCAGCGCGTCGCACTGATCCGGAACGCCGAACCGCCCGCCCCTCGGACCGAGGGGCGGGCGGTTCGTTCGTGGAGACCGTGACCGGATTCGAACCGGTGTAACTCGAGTTGCAGTCGAGCCCCTGAGCCTCTCGGGCACACGGTCCTGCGTGGTGTCGCTGAACCGACCGTAGGCCGGGCCGTGCGGAGTGCTCAAGGGTTCCGGTGACCGTGCAACGCGACTGCCACACGCCGTTCACGTTCGCCGCGGCGGGCCTAGGTCCAACGGCCGAGGGCAGGGCCGACCACCGACAGGGTTCATCAGGCGTTTCGCCCCTTACTCTTGGCTCATGACCGCCCTGGAACCGCGTGACGCCGATGTCCCGCGCCTCATCGAAGACGTCGACGCCCCCGCCCCGGAGGGGCCCGTGCTGCCGGAGGGCATTCTCGGGCGGACGTACCGGGCGCTCAGCATCGGCATCGTCTCCGTGGTGTTCCTGATCGCCTTCGAGGCCACCGCCGTGGGGACCGCGATGCCGGTCGCCGCGCGTGAGCTGCACGGCATCCCGCTGTACGCGTACGCGTTCTCGGCGTACTTCACCACCAGCCTCTTCGCCATGGTGCTGTCCGGGCAGTGGGCCGACCGGCGCGGCCCGCTCGCCCCGCTGGCCACCGGGATCAGCGCCTTCGCGGCGGGGCTCCTGCTGTCCGGGACCGCGGGCTCGATGTGGATGTTCATCGCGGGCCGCGCCGTCCAGGGGCTCGGCGGCGGACTGGTGATCGTCGCGCTGTACGTGGTGATCAGCCGCGCCTATCCGGAGCACCTGCGGCCGGCGATCCTGGCCGCGTTCGCCGCGAGCTGGGTGATCCCCTCGGTCGTCGGGCCGCTCGCCGCCGGAAGCGTCACCGAGCACCTGGGCTGGCGCTGGGTCTTCGTCGGCATCCCGGTCCTGATCGTCTTCCCCCTCGCGCTCGCGCTGCCCGAGATCCGGCGCATGGCGTCCGGCCCGGCGGACCCGGAGGCGCCGGTGGAGGCGTACGACCGCCGGCGCATCGCGCTCGCGCTGGGCATCTCGCTGGGCGCCGGGCTGCTCCAGTACGCCGGCCAGGAGCGGAACTGGCTCTCGCTGCTGCCGGCCGCCGCCGGGGCCGCGCTGCTCGTCCCCGCGATCCGGGGCCTGCTGCCCCACGGCACGTGGCGCGCGGCGCGCGGGCTGCCCGCGGTGGTGCTGCTGCGCGGGGTCGCGGCCGGGGCCTTCATCGCCGCCGAATCGTTCGTCCCGCTGATGCTGGTCACCCAGCGCGGCCTGTCCCCGACCCTGGCCGGCCTCTCCCTGGCGGCGGGCGGCGGCACCTGGGCGCTGGGCTCGTACCTGCAGTCCCGGCCCCGCCTGGAACCGCACCGCGAGCCCCTGATGGTCGGCGCCATGGTCCTGGTCGCCCTCTCCATCGCGGCGGCCCCGGCCGTGCTGATCACCTCCGTGCCGGTCTGGACCGTGGCGGTCGCCTGGGCCTTCGGCTGCCTCGGCATGGGGGTGGTGATCGCCTCCACCAGTGTGCTGCTGCTGAAGCTGTCCGCCCCGGAGGAGGCCGGTGCCAACTCGGCCGCCCTCCAGATCTCCGACGGCCTCTCCAACGTCCTCCTGCTGGCCGCGGGCGGCGCCGCCTTCGCGGCCCTCGGGGGCGGCACGATGGACGCCACGGATGCCGCCGCCACCGCCTCCCATCCCTCCGCCTTCGCGGTCGTCTTCTTCCCGATGGCGGTGGTGGCCCTGGCGGGCGCGTGGGTGGCGGGGCGGGTACGGGAGCGGTGAGCCGACGCCGTACGAGAGCCACCGTGTGAGAGCCGTCGCACTTACGTACGGGGCGGTGCGGTACACGACGAGGCGGGGCAGCCGCACCGGTAGGGTGGCCCGGTTGTCGTATCGCGTGCGGAGCCGGTCCGGCCCGCGCGGACAGCGCCCACGTACCCGAGAGACCCGAACCGGAGACCGTGACTACTACCGCCTCCCACCACCTCTCACCCGCCTTCCCCGGCCGCGCCCCCTGGGGCACGGCCGGAAAGCTGCGAGCCTGGCAGCAGGGCGCCATGGAGAAGTACATCCAGGAGCAGCCGCGCGACTTCCTCGCCGTCGCCACCCCCGGCGCCGGGAAGACCACCTTCGCGCTGACGCTCGCGTCCTGGCTGCTGCACCACCACGTCGTGCAGCAGGTCACCGTCGTCGCGCCCACCGAGCACCTGAAGAAGCAGTGGGCCGAGGCGGCCGCCCGGATAGGGATCAAGCTGGACCCCGACTACAGCGCCGGTCCGCTGAGCAAGGAGTACCACGGGGTCGCCGTCACCTACGCGGGTGTCGGCGTCCGCCCGATGCTGCACCGCAACCGGTGCGAGCAGCGCAAGACCCTGGTCATCCTCGACGAGATCCACCACGCCGGTGACTCCAAGTCCTGGGGCGAGGCGTGCCAGGAGGCGTTCGACCCCGCGACCCGGCGGCTCGCACTCACCGGGACGCCCTTCCGGTCGGACACCAACCCGATCCCGTTCGTCGTGTACGAGGAGGGCAACGACGGCATCCGGCGCTCCTCCGCCGACTACACCTACGGTTACGGCAACGCCCTGGCCGACGGCGTCGTGCGCCCCGTGATCTTCCTCAGCTACAGCGGCAACATGCGCTGGCGCACCAAGGCGGGCGACGAGATCGCGGCCCGGCTCGGCGAGCCGATGACCAAGGACGCCATCGGGCAGGCGTGGCGCACCGCCCTGTCGCCCACCGGCGACTGGATCCCCAACGTGCTGAGCGCAGCCGACAAGCGCCTCACCGAGGTCCGCAAGGGCATCCCGGACGCGGGCGGGCTCGTCATCGCCACGGACCAGGAGTCGGCACGCGCGTACGCCAAGATCCTGAAGAAGGTCACCGGCGAGTCGGCCACCGTCGTGCTCTCGGACGAGAAGGCCGCCTCGAAGAAGATCGACAAGTTCAGCGAGGACGACTCGCGCTGGATGGTCGCCGTCCGCATGGTGTCCGAGGGCGTCGACGTGCCGCGCCTGGCCGTCGGCGTGTACGCGACCACCATCTCGACCCCCCTCTTCTTCGCCCAGGCCGTCGGCCGCTTCGTGCGCTCCCGCAGGCGCGGCGAGACCGCCTCCGTCTTCGTCCCGACCATCCCGATGCTCCTCGACTTCGCCAACGAGATGGAGGTCGAGCGGGACCACGTCCTCGACAAGCCCAAGAAGGGCAGCGACGAGGAGAACCCGTTCGTCGAGGAGGACAAGCTCCTCGCCGACGCGGAGAGGCTGGAGGACGAGGAGACCGAGGAGCAACTGCCCTTCGAGGCCCTGGAGTCCGACGCGGTCTTCGACCGGGTGCTCTACGACGGCGCCGAGTTCGGCATGCAGGCGCACCCCGGCAGCGAGGAGGAGCAGGACTACCTCGGCATCCCCGGGCTCCTCGAACCCGACCAGGTCCAGCTGCTGCTCCAGAAGCGGCAGACCCGGCAGATCGCGCACAGCCGGCAGAAGCCCGCGTCCGAGGCCGACCTCCTGGAGAAGCCCGCCCAGGACCGCCCGGTCGTCACGCACAAGCAACTCCTCGGCCTGCGCAAGCAGTTGAACACCATGGTCTCCGCCTACACCCACCAGAGCGGCAAGCCGCACGGTGTCATCCACACCGAGCTGCGCCGGGTCTGCGGCGGGCCGCCGAGCGCGGAGGCCACCGCCGGGCAGATCGAGCAGCGGATCAAGAAGGTCCAGGAGTGGGCCACCCGCATGCGGTGACCCGCGCACGGCACGCAACAGGCCCCGGAACCCTCGCGACAGGGCTCCGGGGCCTTGTCGTGCGGCCCGCGGAACCCCGTCGAACAAGGAATCGGCCGAAAAAATTTTCACCGTGAGTTAACCGTGGTTCACACCCGGTCTACGGAGCGTCGCGGGAGAGTCGGCCGACCTGGACGCGCGTAGATGCGCGACGAACGGCCCGCGCGCCGCTGACCGGCACTTATGCTCGTACGGCGCAACCGGGTTTTTGAGGGAGACCGGATTCTGGACGAGGGCTTCCGCTGAGCGGACTCGCTCGCTACTGTCCAAAAAATGTGAACGCCCCGTGGCAACGCCGCCGCGGAGCGCAGCCGGTGCCTTGGCCAGGCCGGCGGCCTCTCCGTGCGTCGCCCCGGGACCGGTGGCGCACATCCCACGGGACAGCCGCGGCCGCTCACCACGGAGGAGAGGGCGTCGTGACCGCGGAGACCTCCCAGACGCTCGACAGAGGACTGCGTGTCCTCAAACTGCTCGCCGACACCGACCACGGCCTGACGGTCACCGAGTTGTCCAACAAACTCGGCGTCAACCGGACCGTGGTCTACCGTCTGCTCGCCACGCTGGAGCAACACGCTCTGATACGCCGCGACTTGGGCGGCCGGGCGCGAGTGGGTCTCGGCGTCCTGCGCCTGGGCCGCCAGGTCCACCCCCTCGTCCGAGAAGCGGCGCTTCCGGCGCTGCGCTCGCTGGCCGAGGACATCGGGGCCACCGCCCACCTCACCCTGGTCGACGGCTCCGACGCGCTGGCGGTCGCGGTGGTCGAACCGACCTGGACCGACTACCACGTGGCCTACCGGGCGGGCTTCCGCCACCCGCTGGACCGGGGCGCCGCCGGCCGGGCGATCCTCGCCGCCCGCCAGAAGCCGGTGGGCGAGACCGCCTACACCCTCACCCACGGCGAACTGGAGGCGGGCGCGAGCGGTGCGGCGGCGGCGCTCATGGGCGTGACGGGGGTGGAGGGCAGCGTCGGCGTCGTCATGCTGGCGGACTCGGTCCCGGAGCGGGTGGGGCCCCGGGTGGTGGACGCGGCCCGGGAAGTCGCCGACGCGTTGCGCTGAGAAACCCAGCCCGTCCGGCGTTCGAGGACGGAACCGGTTGGCCGGGGGCCGGCGCCCCCGGCGGCCCGGGGCGGCGGGCGGGCCGCACGTTAGATTGGACCGGTGTCCACACAGCGCCTCGCCCTAGCCGCCCTCCCCGTCGTCGCCCTCCTCGGCACAGCCGCCTTCGCGCCGCTACCGTTCACGCTGGCGCAGCCCGGGACGACGGCGGACGTGCTCGGGGACGACCACGGCACCCCGGTGATCAGCATCGAGGGCGCGCCCACCCGGCCCACCAAGGGCCAGCTGCGGATGACGACGATCGTGGCGACGGGCCCGAAGGCGGACGTCGGCATCGGGGACGTCGTGGACAGCTGGTTCCGCACGGACCGGGCCGTGCTGCCCCGCGACTCCGTCTACCCGACCGGCGGCTCCGAGAAGGAGATCGAGAAGCACAACCTGGACGACATGGCGAAGTCCCAGGACGACGCCGTCGACGCCGCGCTGAACTACCTGGGCCGCAAGCCCGGCTCGGTGGACGTCACCCTGCACCTGGCGGACATCGGCGGCCCGAGCGCCGGACTGTTCTTCGCGCTCGGCATCGTGGACAAGCTGGACGGCGACGGCTCGGGCGGCGACCTGACCGGCGGCCGCACCGTCGCGGGCACGGGCACGATCGCCGCGGACGGCGAGGTCGGCGCCGTCGGCGGGGTCTCGCTCAAGACGCAGGCGGCCCGGCGGGACGGGGCGACCGTCTTCCTCGTACCGAAGGCGGAGTGCTCGGAGGCGAAGTCCGAGCTGCCGAAGGGGCTGCGGCTGATCCCGGTCACCACGCTGAAGAACGCGGTGAACTCGCTGCGGGCCCTGGACCACGGCGGCGAGATCCCCAGCTGCTGACCGGGGAGGGCGCCCGCCGGGGCTCAGCCCTCCTTGATGAACCCCTCCTCGATCAGCCAGTCCTTCGCCACGTCGTGCGGGTCCTGGCCCTCGACGTCCACCCTGGCGTTCAGGTCCTGGGCGACCTCCGTGTTCAGCCGCTTGCTGAGCGGGTCCAGCAAGCCCGCGATCTCCGGGTACTTCTCCAGCGTCGGGGTGTGCACCACGGGCGCCGCGTTGTAGTTGGGGAAGAAGTGCTTGTTGTCCTCCAGCACCTCCAGGTTCATCGCCTTGATGCGGCCGTCCGTGGTGAAGACCTCGCCGAGCAGGCAGGAATGGGACTTGGAGACCTGGGTGTAGATGATGCCCGCGTCCATCTTCTTGATGTTGGACGCCGGCAGGGACATCCCGTACGCCTTCTCCATGCCGGGCAGCCCGTCGTCGCGCGAGGCGAACTCGTTCTCGACGCACACCGTCACCGCCGACGGGTTCTTCTTCGCCAGGGCGGCGACGTCGGAGAGCGTCTTCAGGTGGTACTTGGCGTTGTTCTCGGCGCTGATGGCGAGCGCGTACGTGTTGTTGAGGGTGGACGGCCGCAGCCAGGTCACCCCGTTCTTCAGGTCCGCGTCGCGCACCGCCTTCCACTGCTCGATCGGGTCGGTGATCGGCTTCGCGTGCCCGAGGTACGTGATCCAGCCGGTGCCCGTGTACTCGTACTCGGCGTCCGCGTCGCCCTGGATGACCGCCTCGCGGGCGCTGATCGAGCTCGGCAGGTTCGTCCGGTCCAGGACCTCCGCCCCGGCCGCCTTGAAGATCAGCCCGATCATCTGGCCCAGGATGATGTTCTCGCTGAAGTTCTTCGAGGTGACGGTCAGCGACGCGCCGTCCAGCGGCTGCCCCTGCCCCACCGACCCGGGCACCACGTCGTCCACCATCGGCGACCCGCTCTTCAGCCCGCACCCGGCCAGCACCAGGGACAGCGCGGCCCCCGCCGCGAGAGCCCCGCGCATCCGCGCCCTCATCGCCCCACCTCCAGGCCGCGCGGGGTCAGCGCCACCTCGGCCAGCGAGGCCAGCCAGTCCACCAGGAGCGCCAGCACCACCGTGAGGACCGAGCCGAGCACCAGGACCGGCATGCGCTGGGTCTGGATGCCCGAGGTGATCAGGTCGCCCAGCCCGCCGCCGCCCCCGAAGGTCGCCAGGGTCGCCGTGCCGACGTTCAGGACGAGCGCGGTCCGCACCCCCGCCAGGATCAGCGGGACGGCGAGGGGGAGTTCGACCTTGGTCAGGGTGCCCATGGCCGACATGCCGATGCCGCGCGCGGCCTCCACCATGTTCGGCTCGATCGCCTTGAGACCGGCGACCGTGTTGGACAGCACCGGCAGCACCGCGTAGATCACCATGCCGGTGATGGCGGTGGACGGGCCGATGCCGAGCCAGATCACCAGCAGCGCCAGCAGACCGATCGCCGGGGTCGCCTGCCCGATGTTGGCGATCGCCGTCACCACGGGAGCCGCCCTGGTCAGGCCCCGCCGGGTCAGCGCGATGCCCAGCGGAATGGCGATGATCAGCACCCAGAACGTGGAGATCGCGGTCAGCCGCACATGCTGCCACCAGCGCACCTCGACCGTGTCCCCGGCGATCGAGTTCTCCGCGACCGAGTCCAGGTGCACGTTCTCGATCCAGACGTACGTGAGGACCAGTACGACCGCGAGGACCGCCGGGAGCACCACCAGCTTGCGCCAGGTGATCCGGCGCGCCGGTTTCGCCGGCTGCGGGACGGGCTCGGCCTCCTCCTCGTCGCGGAAGGCGTGCCCCTGCACGTCGTGCTCGCCCGGCGGCCGTTCGCGGCCCGGTGCGCGGGAGGAGCCGGACGGGGAGTCGGGGGTCATGCGCCCGCACCGCCCTCCAGCTCCTCGGCGGTCTGGTGGACCCGCAGCTCCTCCAGGTCGTGCTGGTGCTCGATGGCGGCGAGCCGGTCCGCCTCCAGGAGTTCGTGCACCGAGTTCATCAGGGTGTGCATGTCCACGACCCCGGTGAACTCGCCGCGCCGGCCGGTCACCGCGACCCGCCCGCCGCTGTCGGTGAGGACCGCCTCCAGCGCGTCGTGCAGGGTCGCGTCCCGGGTCACCGTGTCGTGGACCAGCTGCCCGGCGCGCGCCAGGGAGCCCCGGGCCCGCATCAGGTCACCGCGCCGCAGCCACTTGTAGGGGCGGCCCCGGCGGTCCAGCATCAGCAGCTCGTTGTGCGAACCGCTGCGCAGCTTGTTGAAGATCGACTGGAGCGGATCGTCCACGGTCACGGTCGGGAAGTCGGCGATCTCCACCTCCCGCACCCGGGTCAGGTTGAGCCGCTTCAGCGCCGCGCCCGCGCCGACGAAGCCGGAGACGAAGTCGTCCGTCGGGTTGGTGAGGATGGCCTCCGGGGTGTCGAACTGCGCGATGTGCGAGCGCTCGCGCAGCACCGCGATCCGGTCGCCCAGCTTGATCGCCTCGTCGAAGTCGTGGGTGACGAAGACGATCGTCTTGTGCAGCTCGTGCTGGAGCCGGATCAGCTCGTCCTGGAGGTGGTCGCGGGTGATCGGGTCGACCGCGCCGAACGGCTCGTCCATCAGCAGGACCGGCGGGTCCGCGGCCAGCGCCCGGGCCACGCCCACGCGTTGCTGCTGCCCTCCGGAGAGGGCGCGCGGATAGCGGCCGTGGAACTCGCGCGGATCGAGCCCGACCAGGTCCAGCATCTCCTCGACCCGGTCCTTCACCCGGGACTTGGACCAGCCCACCATCTTCGGCACCAGGGCGATGTTCTCGGCGACCGTCATGTGCGGGAAGAGCCCGGACGACTGGATGGCGTACCCGATCTTCCGGCGCAGCTTCACCGGGTCCATGTCGGTGACGTCATCGTCGTCGATCCGGATCCGGCCCGAGGTGGGCTCGATCAGCCGGTTGATCATCTTCAGCGTGGTGGACTTCCCGCAACCGGACGGGCCCACGAAGATCACGGTCTCGCCGGCCTTGATCTCCATGGAGACGTTCTCCACGGCAGGGTTCGGGTTGCCCGGGTACCGCTTGGACAGGTTCTCCAGCTGGATGGCGGCGCCGGAGGTGGCCATCGGCTCCGGCACGGTCTCGGTCGCGGTCTCAGACACGGATCCCCCTGGGGATGGTGAGCCGGCCCAGCAGGACGTACGCGGCGTCGAAGAGCAGGGCGAGGATGACGATGCCGAGCGTGCCCGCGAGCACCTGGTTGATCGCGTTGGCGCTGCCCAGTGAGGCGATGCCCCGGAAGATCTCGTTGCCGAGGCCGGGCCCGGAGGCGTACGCGGCGATGGCGGCGATCCCCATCAGCATCTGCGTGGAGACCCGGATACCGGTCAGGATCGGCGGCCAGGCCAGCGGCAGCTCCACCTTGAACAGCCGCGCGGTCCGCGACATCCCGATGCCCTTCGCCGCGTCCACCAGGGCCGGGTCGACGCCGCGCAGGCCCACGATCGCGTTGCGGACGACGGGGAGCAGCCCGTACAGCGTCAGCGTGATCACCGTGGGCGCGACGCCCAGGCCGACCAGCGGGATGAGCAGACCGATGGCGGCCAGGGACGGGATGGTGAGCACGGTCGCCGTCGAGGTGATCGCCACCGAGGAGCCCCAGCCGCTGCGGTAGCTGACGACGCCGATCAGGACACCGAGCACGGTGGCGATGACCATGCACTGGAAGACCGCGCTGACGTGCTGGAAGGCGTCGGTGAGCAACTGCTGATGACGGTTGGTCACGTACTCCCAGAAGTTCACCCGTCCTCCTCGGCTCAGTCCGTGTCCCGCGCCGCCTGTTCCACGAGCGGGATGACGCGCAGCGGTACGGCGTTCTCCATGACGATGGCCGTCGAGGCCCGGACGATGCCATCAAATCCGACAACCCGGTCGATCACCCGCTGGAGATCCGCGTTGGACCGGGCCACGAGCCGGCACAGCATGTCCCCGTGCCCGGTGGTGGTGTGCAGTTCGAGGACCTCGGGTACGCCGCTCAAGTGCGCGCGGACGTCGGCTCCTTGGCCCTGTTTGATCTCCAGCGTCGCGAACGCGGTGACCGGATAGCCGAGGGCCGCCGGATCGACGTCCGGGCCGAATCCCCGGATGACGCCATTGGACTGAAGGCGGTCCATGCGCGCCTGCACCGTCCCGCGTGCCACACCCAGCCTGCGCGACGCCTCCAGGACGCCGATCCTGGGTTCACGCGCGAGCAGCACGATGAGCCGCCCGTCCAGTCGGTCGATCGCCATGCCCCGGCCTCCGTCGGTGTGATGGGCACCATGTACAGATAGTCCGGCCATCATGGCGATGCGCTGTACAGGTTGACCAGTGAATACGGGAACTGTTGCGCACCTTGCGGAGTGGCGGGAACCTCTGGGCATGACAGAGACGATGCACAGCGCCCCCCAGACGTCCCGGCAGGCCGACCCCTTCCCCGTCAAGGGGATGGACGCCGTCGTCTTCGCCGTGGGCAACGCCAAGCAGGCCGCGCACTACTACTCGACCGCCTTCGGTATGAAGCTGGTGGCCTACTCCGGCCCCGAGACCGGCAGCCGTGAGACCGCCAGCTACGTGCTGACCAGCGGCTCCGCCCGCTTCGTCCTCACCTCCGTCGTGAAGGCGTCCACCGACTGGGGCCACTTCCTGGAGGACCACGTCACCGCGCACGGCGACGGCGTGATCGACCTCGCCATCGAGGTCCCGGACGCCCGCGCGGCGTACGCCTACGCCGTCGAGCACGGCGCCACCGGCATCGAGGAGCCGTACGAGACGAAGGACGAGCACGGCACCGTCGTGCGCGCCGCCATCGCCACGTACGGCAAGACCCGCCACACCCTGGTCGAGCGGACCGGCTACGACGGCCCGTACCTGCCCGGCTACGTCGCCGCCGACCCGATCGTCGAGCCGCCGGCCAAGCGCTTCTTCCAGGCCATCGACCACTGCGTCGGCAACGTCGAACTCGGCCGGATGAACGAGTGGGTCGCGTTCTACAACAAGGTCATGGGCTTCACGAACATGAAGGAGTTCGTGGGCGACGACATCGCCACCGAGTACTCCGCGCTCATGTCCAAGGTCGTCGCCGACGGCACGCTCAAGGTCAAGTTCCCGATCAACGAGCCGGCCGTCGCGAAGAAGAAGTCGCAGATCGACGAGTACCTGGAGTTCTACGGCGCCGCCGGTGTCCAGCACATGGCGCTCGCCACCAACGACATCGTCGCCTCGGTGAAGGCGATGCGCGCCGCCGGTGTGCAGTTCCTGGACACCCCGGACTCGTACTACGACACGCTCGGCGAGTGGGCCGGCGAGACCCGGGTGCCGGTCGAGACCCTGCGCGAGCTGAAGATCCTGGTGGACCGCGACGAGGACGGCTACCTGCTCCAGATCTTCACCAAGCCGGTCCAGGACCGGCCGACCGTCTTCTTCGAGATGATCGAGCGCCACGGCTCCATGGGCTTCGGCAAGGGCAACTTCAAGGCCCTGTTCGAGGCGATCGAGCGCGAGCAGGAGAAGCGCGGCAACCTCTGACGTGCGGGGCATGAGTGAGGGGCGGGCCGCTTTCCGGCCCGCCCCTCCTTCCGTACGCCGGCCCCGACGTCAGCGCAGGGCCGCCGCCGGTGCCGGTGCCGGTGACGGCTGTACGGCGGCCCGCGCGACGGCCGCCGCGGGCGCCGGACCATCGGGCTGCTGCTGCTGCGGTGCCGGGGCCTC
>NZ_JAAGNI010000441.1 GCF_010550605.1 Streptomyces sp. SID9727 | reverse complement strand
CGGCCAGCTCGTCCAGCCGGCCCAGGGCGCCCGGCGGCACGACGAGCCGCTCCCGGCGTTCCTCGGCGTCGCGCCGTACGCCCCCGTCGGGGCGTTCGATCAGGTCGGAGAAGTCGTCCAGATTCACGGGGATCTGCCTCGCGGGTCGATACGGGGAGTGGTCCGGGGAGCCCGGCGGCGGGCTCCCTGCGGAACAGTACCCGCCACGTTTTCCGGGCCCGCCCGGTACGGCCCCGCGCCCCGGCCGGGCCGCCCCCTCAGCCGCGCAGCGGCAGCACCTGGCCCGCCACCACCAGCAGCACCCGCTCGCACTCCCCGGCCACCGCCGCGTTCAGCCGGCCCAGCTCGTCCCGGAAGCGCCGCCCGGCCGCCGTCGCCGGCACCACCCCGGAGCCGGTCTCGTTGGTCACCAGGACCACCGTGCGCCGCGTCCCGCGCACCGCCGCGACCAGCTCCGCCGTCCTGGCCCGCAGCGCGCGCTCGCCGCCCTGCGCCCACGCCGCGTCGTCCCAGGCGTCCACCCGGTCCATCGCGTCCGTCAGCCACAGCGACAGGCAGTCGATGAGCAGCGGCGGCCCGTCCGAGGACAGCAGCTCCGCGAGCTCACAGGTCTCCTCGGTGCGCCAGGCGGCCGGCCGGCGCTCCCGGTGCAGCCCCACCCGGGCCGCCCAGTCCGCGTCCCCGTCCCGGGTGCCGCCCGTCGCCACGTACAGGACTTCCGGGTACGTCTCCAGGCGCCGTTCCGCCTCGACGGACTTCCCGGACCGGGCGCCGCCGGTGACCAGGGTGCGCCGGGGGACCGCGGCCGGGGCGCGGAAGCCGCCGACGGCCAGCGTCGT
>NZ_JAAGNI010000425.1 GCF_010550605.1 Streptomyces sp. SID9727 | reverse complement strand
CGGCGCGGCTGCGGCACGCCCTGGTCCTCGCACGCGGCCGGGGCGGGTTCAACGCGGCGGCCGTGGTGCGCGCGCCCCGCGCGTGAGCGCCGTACGGATGGGGCGCGGGCCCTCTCGCACCACCGCTCCGCCGCGCACCCCGCGCGTGAGCGCCGCACACCTCCGAGCACCTGCCCAACGCACCCGTACCAAGAAGGGAACACCCGTGGACCGCCTGCACCTGACCGACCTTGCCGCCCTGCTGCGCGACGCCGCCGGCAGCGACGAGGGCGTGCCGCTGGACGAGGCCGCCCAGGACACCCTCTTCCTCGACCTGGGCTACGACTCGCTGGCGCTCCTCCAGGTGACCGGAGTCATCGAGCGCGACCACGACGTGGCGCTCGACGAGGAGGCGCTGGACGAGGCGCAGACCCCGCGCGCGTACCTCGACCTCGTCAACGGGGCGCTGGCCGCACGGACGGCGGCCTGAATGCGGGACGGCCGGCTCACCGAGATCGCCGACGGTGTCCACGCCCATGTGCAGGGCGACGGCGGCTGGTGCCTGAACAACTCCGGGCTGCTCGCCGACGGCGGCGAGAGCGCCCTGGTCGACACCGTCGCCACCCTGGACCGGGCCCGCGCCCTGCGCGCCCGGGTCCTGGCGGTCACGGCCGGGCCGCCCCGGTATCTGGTCAACACGCACTTCCACGGCGACCACACCTTCGGCAACTGCGTCTTCCCCGAGGCGGTCGTCGTCGGCCACGCGCGGGCCCGGGACGAGGCCGCCGCGGCCGGTCTGCACCTGACGGGGCTCTGGCCCGAAGTGCGCTGGGGGGACCTGGAGGTGGTCGTCCCGCAGGTCACCTTCGAGGAGCGGATGACGCTGTACGTGGGGGAGCTGCGGGCCGAACTCCTGCACGTGGGGCCCGCGCACACCCGCGGTGACACCGTGGTGTGGCTGCCCGGGCCGCGCGTCCTGTTCGCCGGTGACGTGGTGATGAACGGCGTCACCCCGTTCTGCCCCATGGGCTCGGTCAGCGGCTCCCTGCGCGCCCTCGCCGCGCTGCGCGCCCTGGAACCGCTCACGGTCGTCCCCGGCCACGGGCCCGTCGGAGGCCCGGAACTCCTCGACGCCGACGCGGGGTACTTCCGCCGCCTCCAGGAGCTCGCCCGCGAGGGCGTCGCCGCCGGCCTGACCCCGTACGACCTCGCCCGGGAGGCGGGGCCCGGCCCCTACGCCGAGCTCCTGGACCCCGAGCGCCTGGTGCCCAATCTGCACCGCGCGTACGCGGAGGAGCGCGGCGCCCTCCCGGGCGCGCCCCTCGACATCGGGGCGCTGTTCCAGGAGATGGCCCGGTACCACGGCGGTCTGCCGGTCTGCCGCGCCTGACGCGTCCTACACCAGCACCGGGGCCGGGTAGCCGGCCGTGAGGTCGTCCCGCGACACCACGCGGCTCCGTACCCGCAGCCGGCCCCGGCAGCGCACCAGCTCGTCCGCCATCACACAGAACCGGGACACCGCGGGCACGCCGCCGCGCGCCGTCGCGAAGACCAGGGCGTAGGCGCGGGTGTGCAGGACGCCGCCGGGGCGGGCGTCCACGTCGAGCATGCCGATCCAGTGGCGCAGCTGCCCGCCCTCCCGTTCCTGGCGGGCCCGGTTGCGGTGGACGTTGGCGGCCAGCTCCGCTCGTCCGTGCACCGGGCTGTCCAGCGTGGGCACGCTGAACACGGCGTCCTCGGTGAAGGTGGCGGCCCAGCGCTCGGCCTCGTGCCGGTCGAAGAGCTGCATCTGGTGGGCGTAGAACTGCTGCACCTCGGCGTACAGCGAACCGAAGTCCGAGGTGTCCGGCGCGGGTCCGGTGTGGTGTGCGGTGTCGGCCGTCATCGTGTCTTCCTTCTCGTCCGCAGGGTCTTCGGGCGGTTCTTCGGCGGTTTCTTCGGGCGGTTCTCTCCCACCTTCCGTGGTGCTGATCGAGCGCTCTTCAAAGATTCCTCAAGCGCACCGGCGGAGGGTGAAGGCAATCCGGAGGTAAAGACCGCCGGTGGACGACGGAAGGGGACCCCGGTGCGCGACACCCCGTACGGCGAACTCCTGGTGGACGGACTGCTGCGGCGTGCCGCGCGGCGCGACCCCGACGGCACCGCCGTGCGCACCGCGACCCGCGTGCTGCGCTTCGCCGAACTCGACGCCTACGCCGACCGGATCGCCGGATGGCTCTCCTCGGCGGGCGCCGGCCGCGGCACCCGGGTCGGGGTCACCCACACCCTCACCCCGGAGTTCGCCGCCGCGTACCACGGGGTCGTGCGGGCCGGTGCCACGGTCGTCCTGGTCAACCCGCTGCTTCCGCCGGACGGGCTGCGCCACGTGCTCTCCACGTCGGGCGCCGAGACCGTCCTCGCGCCCGCCGCCACCGCCGCGTCCCTGACACGGATCGCGCCCGGGCTGCCCGCCCTGCGCACCGTCGTCGTCATGGACGGGCAGGCCCCCGCCGGCGCCGTCCCGCTGCACGAGCTGATCGCGGGCGCGCAGCCGTACACCGGGCCCGCCGCATCCCCGGACGACGTGGCGTGCGTGCAGTTCACCACCGGGACCACCGGCGCCCCGAAGGGGGTCCTGCTGACCCACCGCAACGTGGTCGCCAACGCGTGGCAGACCGCCGACGCGCACGGCCTGACCGGCGCGTCGGTGACCCTCAACCACCTGCCGCTCTACCACGTCATGCACCTCAACTCGGCCCTCTACGCGGGCGCCTGCCAGGTCCTCTGCCAGGACCCCGACCCCTTCGCCTCACTCGGCGCCGCCGCTGACGCGGGGGCCACGCACTACTACGGGCTGCCCGCCCGGCTGCACGCCCTGGCCGCCGACGAGCGCCTGGCGGCGGGCGGTGCGCCGGACGCGCCGCGGCTCACCGCCGTGCTGTCCGGCGGGTCGGCGCTGCGACCGCAGGTGGCGCGTGTCCTGGAGGAACGGCTCGGCGTGCCCGTCATCCAGGGGTACGGGATGGCCGAGCTGTCCCCGCTCACGCACAGCCAGCGGCCCGGCCGCTACCGCCACGGCACCGTCGGCTCCGCCGTCGCCGGCACCGAGTGCCGCATCGTGGACCTGACGACCCGGCGCCCCCTGGGCCCCTGGTCGGCCGGCGAGGTCATGGTGCGGGGGCCGCAGCTGATGGCCGGTTACCTCGGCGAAGGGCACCCCGCCCGGATCGACGCGGACGGCTTCTTCGCCACCGGTGACGTCGGGCGCCTGGACGACGAGGGCAACCTGACCCTGGTCGACCGGCTCGCCGACGTCTTCAAGTACGACAACGAGATCGTGTCGCCCAGCCGCATCGAGCGGATTCTCGCCGACGACCCCCGGGTCGCCGACTGCCTGGTCGCGGACTGGCCCGACCCCGAGCACGGCGCCCTGGTGTGGGCCGGGATCGTGCTGCGCGAGGGCGCCGGGGCGGGCGGCGACCCGTTCGGCCACGGCGTGCTCGACATGCTCGACGCGATCACCGAACGCGCCAACGAACGCCTCGGCCGCTTCGAACGGATCCGCTTCGCCGAGGCCATCGAAACCGTGCCGCGCACCCCCACCGGGAAGCCCCGGCGCCGCGCCGTCCGGCAGAAGCTGCGCGCCAGCGCCGCCCTGTGACCGCCCAGCCCATCCGCCTCACCACCCCGGGAGACCGACCATGGTGAACTCCGGCACGGAACAGGCCGCCCCGCCGCAGGTGCTGATCGCGGGCGCCGGCCCCGTCGGCCTGACCGCCGCCCACGAACTGGCCCGCCGCGGCCTGCGGGTCCGCCTGATCGACGCGGCCCCCGGCCCCGCGCGCACCAGCCGCGCCGTCGCCACCCACCCGCGCACCCTGGAGACGTACGACCAGATGGGCGTCGTGGACGCCATGCTCGCCCGGGGCCGCCGGAACGCCGCCTTCACCATGTACGCCGAGGGCCGCCGCCTGGTCCGCCTCCAGGCCGACTACGCGTCGATGCCGACCGCGTACCCCTTCACGCTGGTCATCGGCCAGACCGACACGGAGGCCGTCCTGCGCGAGGCGGTGGCCCGGCTCGGCGTCGCCATCGAGTGGGGCGTCCGGCTCACCGGTCTCGACCAGCACCCGGACGGGGTGCGGGTGGCCCTGGAGGACGCCGACGGCGCCCGGAGCACCGTGGACGCCTCGTGGCTGATCGGATGCGACGGCGGCCACAGCACCGTCCGCAAGCTCCTCGGCCTGGAACTCGCCGGCACCAGCAGCGAGACGTGGATGCTCGCCGACGTGCCCGTCACGATGGACCTGCCGCCCGACACCATCTACTGGGCGCACACCGGCGGCCAGGCCCTGATGATGGTGCCCTACGCCCGCGAGGGCCACTGGCGCCTCCTCGACACCGTGCCGGACCACGGAGCTGAGGGCGTCGAGGAACGCCTCGGCGCGAAGCTGTCCAAGGGCCTGGGCCGCCCGGTCGCCGTCGGGCCCAGCGAGTGGACGTCCGTCTTCACGTTCCAGCAGCGCCGGGTCGACCGGATGCGGGAGGGCCGGGTCTTCGTCGCGGGTGACGCCGCCCACGTGCACAGCCCCGCCTCGGGCCAGGGCATGAACACCGGCATCCAGGAGGCGTACAACCTGGCCTGGAAGCTCGCCCAGGTCGAACAGGGCCACGCGGCGGACCGGTTGCTCGACAGCTACGGCGCCGAGCGCGTGCCCATCGGCGCCGCCCTCCTCGACTCCACCCGCACCGCCACCGTCCTCGTGCAGCTGAAGAACCTGCTCGCCGCCGCCGTGCTGCCCGTCGTCTTCACCGTCGTACGCAACGTCACCCCGCTGCGCCGCGCCATCCAGCGCAAGGTCCTCGGCGGGATGTCCGGGCTGCGCATCGGCTACGGCGCGTCCCCGCTCACCACCCCCGGGACCGCCGCCACCGGGCCCGCCCCGGGCGGCCGCGCCCGGGGCGTCGCGCTGGACGGCCTGGAGCCCACCGTGCGCGAGGCGTTCGCCGACGAGCTGCGGGACGTGCGGTGGAGCCTGCTCCTCGGCGCGGGCGGCACCGGACCCGGCGACGTGCCCGTGGGCGTCGCCGTCACCGCGGCCGCCCAG
>NZ_JAAGNI010000409.1 GCF_010550605.1 Streptomyces sp. SID9727 | reverse complement strand
CCGCTCCGCCCCGCGCCCCGGCAGCGCCCGCGCGTCCGCACGCGCCCGGCGCCAGGCCGCGCGCACCGTGCGCAGCCCCCGCTTCGAACCGACCAGCTTCACCGAGCGCACCAGGTCACGACCGTTCATGCAGCTCACCCTGCCACCCGCCCGGCCGTGAACAAGCGCCGTTCAACTTCCGTTCACCCCGCGCCGGACGTGGTGGGAGCACATACCGGGACACGGAACCATGTACGGGCAGCCCTGGTGCGAAAGACGATCACATGGCATCGTCCGTGACGTCGCCTCACGCGCACACCCCCGCACGTGCGCGCGACCTGCGCACACTCCGCGTACCCGCTACAGCCAGGGAGCCGCCCCATGACCTCAGCAGCCGACGAAGCCCCCCTGTGGCAGCCCGGCCCCGAGCGCGTCGCGGCCGCCGCCGTCACCCGCTTCCAGAACTGGGCCGCCGAACACCACGGCGCCCCCGCCGAGGGCGGCTACGCCAGTCTGCACCGCTGGTCCGTCGACAAGCTCGACACCTTCTGGAAGGCCGTCGCCGAGTGGTTCGACGTGCGCTTCTCCACCCCGTACGAGCAGGTCATCGGCGACCGCTCGATGCCCGGCGCCACCTGGTTCCCCGGCGCCACGCTCAACTACGCCGAGCACGCCCTGCGCGCCGCCGAGGACCCCCTGCGCGCCGACGCGCCCGCCCTGCTCCACGTGGACGAGAGCCACACCCAGGTCCCGACCTCGTGGTCCGAGCTCCGCCGCCAGGTCGGCTCGCTCGCCGCCGAACTCCGCGCCCTGGGCGTCACCCCCGGCGACCGCGTCAGCGGCTACCTCCCCAACATCCCGCAGGCCGTCGTCGCCTTCCTCGCCACCGCGGCCGTCGGCGGGATCTGGACCTCCTGCGCCCCCGACTTCGGCGCCCGCAGCGTCCTCGACCGCTTCCAGCAGGTCGAACCCGTCGTCCTCTTCACCGTCGACGGCTACCGCTACGGCGGCAAGGAGCACCCCCGCGCCGACACCGTCGCCGAGCTCCGCCGCGAACTCCCCACCCTGCGCGCCGTGGTGCACATCCCGCTGCTGGGGACCGACGCCCCCGACGGCGCCCTGGACTGGGCCGCTCTCACCGCCGCCGACACGGAGCCGGTCTTCGAGCAGGTCCCCTTCGACCACCCGCTCTGGGTCCTCTACTCCTCGGGCACCACCGGCCTGCCGAAGGCCATCGTCCAGTCCCAGGGCGGCATCCTGCTCGAACACCTCAAGCAGATCGGCCTCCACTGCGACCTCGGCCCCGAGGACCGCTTCTTCTGGTACACCTCCACCGGCTGGATGATGTGGAACTTCCTCGTCTCCGGCCTCCTCACCGGCACCACCCTCGTGCTGTACGACGGAAGCCCGGGCCACCCGGACGTCAGCGCCCAGTGGCGCGTCGCCGAACAGACCGGCGCCACCCTCTTCGGCACCTCCGCCGCGTACGTCATGGCCTGCCGCAAGGCCGGCATCCACCCCGGACGCGACCTCGACCTCTCCCGCGTCCAGTGCGTCGCCACCACCGGCTCCCCGCTCCCGCCCGACGGCTTCCGCTGGCTCCACGACGAGGTCGCCGACGACCTGTGGATCGCCTCCGTCAGCGGCGGCACCGACGTGTGCAGCTGCTTCGCGGGGGCGGTGCCCACCCTCCCCGTCCACATCGGCGAGCTCCAGGCCGCCTGCCTCGGCACCGGCCTCCAGTCCTGGGACCCGGCGGGCCGACCGCTGACCGGCGAGGTCGGCGAACTCGTCGTCACCGAGCCGATGCCCTCCATGCCGGTCCGCTTCTGGAACGACCCGGACGGCAGCCGCTACCACGACAGCTACTTCGACGTGTACCCCGGCGTCTGGCGCCACGGCGACTGGATCACCCTCACCGACCGCGGCTCCGTCGTCATCCACGGGCGCTCCGACTCCACCCTCAACCGGCAGGGCGTCCGCATGGGCTCCGCCGACATCTACGAGGCCGTCGAACGCCTCCCCGAGGTCCGCGAATCCCTCGTCATCGGCCTGGAGGAACCGGACGGCGGCTACTGGATGCCGCTCTTCGTCCACCTCGCCGAAGGCGCCACCCTGGACGACGCCCTCCGTGACAGCATCAAGCGCACGATCCGAGAGAACCTCTCGCCCCGCCACGTCCCGGACGAAGTCATCGAGGTGCCCGGCATCCCGCACACCCTCACCGGCAAACGCATCGAGGTTCCGGTCAAGCGCCTGCTCCAGGGAACGGCGCTGGAAAAGGCCGTCAACCCCGGCTCGATCGACAACCTGGAACTCCTCCACTTCTACGAGAAGCTGGCCCGCGAACGCCACTGACCGCACCGTTGTCAGTGCCCCTGGTTACGCTGAGTGAGCAACGATCGACAGCGCACTGGGGGACATCATGGCGCAGACCAGGAACAAGCGGACCACCGTCCACGGACGGACCGTGACCACCACCATGCGACGCACGCTGCGCCGCGAAGCACCCACCACCATCGGCCTGCTGACCGACGCGGAGGACTTCGCGGCGATGCGCCGCTACCGCACCTTCGCCTTCGACGACCACGGCGTCTACCTGGAACAGGTGGAGGCCCTGCTCAAGGCCCTCACCGCGCAGGGCGTGCACACGACGGTCGCCCTCTTCGACCCCCAGGAGTACGCGCACTACTGCGCGGAGGCCGGCATCGCCCCCGACACCCCGGCGGGCCGCAGCCGCTTCACCGCGGAGATCGCCGCCTGCGGAGCCACCGTCACCTACGAGGGACAGCCCCTGGACACCCTGATCCAGGTCCTCGTCGGCCGCGCGGTCCGCCGGGCCACCTGGGAGTACGCCACCATGCTCCTGGCCGGTCTCGGCGACTGCGCGGACTGCGGCCGGGACATCGGCAGCGCCGCCTTCGACCGCGCCGCCCACCTCCTGGAACGCACCCTGGAAGCGGCCGGACCGGGCATCCACCACCTGGTGTGCAGCACGCCCACGGAGTACGACCAGCTCCTCGCCGCCCTGCACACCGACCGGCCCGCGGCGGGGTCCGTCCTCCTCGACACCGCGGAGGGCGCCGAGTTCGTGAGCGTCCTCGCCGTAGCCATCGCCCTGGAGAGCCGCGGCGGAGTCGTCCTGCGTACGAGCACCCCCGGCGCCCCGGACCGGGTCCACGGCTGGCGGCTGAGCGGGGGCACTCTCGACCCGCTGACCGCAGGCGAGGTCTTCAGCGCCTACTGCACCGACGCGGACACGGGCGAGCCCGTCGCCCCCGAGTCCGGTGTGGAGTACTGCGCGGGCTTCGACATCGGCGCCGACGAACCGGAGGAGCACCGCTGACACGACGAAGGGGCTTTCCGCCGGTCACCGGCGGAAAGCCCCTTCACCTCGCGTCGTCTCGGACTACTCGCCCGACAGCACCGCCTGCGCCGCCCGGCGCGCTTCCTCGGCGGAGTCCGCCGCACGCGCCGCCGACGCGGCCCGCTCGCACTGGGCCAGCGTGTGCTTGGCCAGCGTGGCGCGGACATAGGGAATGGAAGCCGCACCCATCGACAGGGACGTCACCCCCAGACCCGTCAGCACACAGGCGAGCAGCGGATCGGAGGCCGCCTCACCACAGACACCACAGCTCTTGCCCTCGGCCTTCGCCGCCTCGGCGGACAGCGCGACCAGATCGAGCAGCGCCGGCTGCCACGGGTCCTGGAGCCGGGAGACGGCACCCACCTGACGGTCGGCGGCGAAGGTGTACTGCGCCAGGTCGTTGGTGCCCAGCGACAGGAACTCCACCTCCTGGAGCACCGAGCGCGCCCGCAGCGCGGCAGACGGGATCTCGACCATCGCGCCGAACTTCGCGTTCAGCCCGGCCTCGCGGCAGGCGTCGGCGAAGGCCTTGGCGTCCGCGCGGTCGGCGACCATGGGCGCCATGACCTCAAGGTAGACGGGCAGCCCCTCGGCAGCCTTCGAGAGAGCGGTCAGCTGGGTACGCAGCACGTCCGGGTGGTCCAGCAGGCTCCGCAGCCCGCGCACGCCCAGCGCCGGGTTCGGTTCGTCCGCCGGGGTCAGGAAGTCGAGCGGCTTGTCCGCGCCCGCGTCCAGCACACGCACCACGACACGCCCCTCGGGGAACGCCTCGAGAACCGCGCGGTACGCGGCGACCTGCTTCTCCTCGGACGGCGCCTGCTTGCTGTCGTCCAGGAAGAGGAACTCCGTACGGAACAGGCCGACGCCCTCCGCACCCGCCTCCACGGCCGCCGGCACGTCACCGGGACCGCCGACGTTGGCGAGCAGCGGCACCTTGTGGCCGTCCGAGGTGGCGCCGGGCCCGGTCGCCGCGGTCAGCGCGGCCTTGCGCGCGGCGGCGGCGCTCTCCAGCTCCGCCCGCTTCTCGGCGCTCGGGTCGACGAAGATCTCGCCGGTGCTGCCGTCCACGGCGATGAGCGTGCCCTCGGCCAGCTCACCGGCCCCGGGCAGGGCCACCACGGCGGGGACGCCGAGCGCCCGGGCCAGGATGGCGCTGTGGCTGGTCGGCCCGCCCTCCTCGGTGACGAAGCCGAGGACCAGCGCGGGGTCCAGCAGCGCCGTGTCGGCGGGAGCGAGGTCCCGGGCGATCAGGACGTACGGCTCGTCGCTGTCCGGCACACCGGGCATCGGCACACCGAGCAGTCGCGCCACGATGCGGTTGCGGACGTCGTCGAGGTCGGCGACCCGTCCCGCCAGGTACTCGCCGGCTCCCGCGAGGAGCGCCCGGTACGAGGCGAACGCGTCGTACACACCGCGCTCGGCGGTGCTGCCGACCGCGATGCGGCGTTCGACATCGGCCATGAGCTCGGGGTCCTGGGCCATCATGGCCTGGGCCTCCAGCACGTGCTGGGCCTCGCCGCCGGCCAGGTTGCCGCGCGCGATGAGGTCGGCGGCCACGGCCTCGACGGCCTGCCGGGCCCGCCCCTGCTCGCGCTCGGCCTCGTCGGCCGGGATCTGCTTGGCCGGCGGTTCGAGCACCGCGGTGCCCATGTGCCGTACCTCGCCGATCGCCACACCGTGGCTCACGCCTACGCCTCGCAGCGTTGTCTCCATTTCACCCGTCTCCGGTCGTGCGGAAGCCGTTGCCTCCGCGGTGGTGGATATCCAGTCGGCTGTCACTGCGCCGATCGCGTTACTGCCAGCCGAACAGGGAGTCCCCGACCGCCACGTCGCCACTCTCGGCCACGGCGGAGAGGGAGTCGGCGGTCGCTTCCAGGGCCACGATCGGGCAGATCGGCGACTTGCCGGCCTTCTCGACCTCGGCGGGGTTCCACCGGACGACGCCCTGGCCGCGGGTGACGGTGTCGCCCTTGCTCACGAGCAGCTCGAAGCCCTCGCCGTTGAGCTGGACCGTGTCGATGCCCAGGTGGGTGAGTACACCGTGCCCCTCACTGTCGACCACCACGAAGGCGTGCGGGTGGAGGGAGACGACGATGCCGTCGACGGGCGCGACCGCCTCGGAGGGCTCGCGGACGGGGTCGATGGCGGTGCCCGGACCGACCATCGCGCCGGAGAAGACGGGGTCCGGTACGGCAGCGAGCCCAATGGCACGTCCGGCAAGAGGGGACGTCACGTTGGTCATGGGGGGGCCTCCCAGTGGAGCTTCGAAGGTGCCGCCACGGCTTGAAAGGAGGACGGCGTACTGCTCAGCAGAGTAAGTCATAAGAAGTCCCGGTTCCGCCCGAGTCCTGGCGGTTCGAGGACCTAGGGGCGCACCGGAAACGATTTGCCTCGACTCCCGGCAGCCTGTACTGTCGTACTCCTGCCTGGCCCCAACGCGACTTTGAGTCGGGGGTCGGCGGCGGCTATTGAGCCCAAACCCTAACCCGAAATCGGGCACCCGCATGTCTGCGGGGGGCCGGTCAGGGGGGCCGGAAAGGTTTGATAGTGTCGGACTCGCCGGAAAGGGAAACGCGAAAGCGAAGAACTGGAAAGCGAAAACTGCTTGACCCGCTTCGACCGGGAATCGGACACGAAAGAGTCTGATAGAGTCGGAAACGCAAGACCGAAGGGAAGCGCCCGGAGGAAAGCCCCAGAAAATGTTCTGCGGGTGAGTACAAAGGAAGCGTCCGTTCCTTGAGAACTCAACAGCGTGCCAAAAGTCAACGCCAGATATGTTGATACCCCGGCCTGCTTCGGCAGGTTGGAGGTTCCTTTGAAAGTCCTGCACGGTCCTCCGGGTCCGGGTAGGCACAACACAGCGAGGACGCAGTGGACAACGGGTCATATTCCGACCTTGTTGTTCCGCTCTCGTGATGTGTCTCCCGATTACGGGAAAACATTCACGGAGAGTTTGATCCTGGCTCAGGACGAACGCTGGCGGCGTGCTTAACACATGCAAGTCGAACGATGAAGCCCTTCGGGGTGGATTAGTGGCGAACGGGTGAGTAACACGTGGGCAATCTGCCCTTCACTCTGGGACAAGCCCTGGAAACGGGGTCTAATACCGGATAACACTCTCTTCCTCCTGGGAGAGGGTTGAAAGCTCCGGCGGTGAAGGATGAGCCCGCGGCCTATCAGCTAGTTGGTGGGGTAATGGCCTACCAAGGCGACGACGGGTAGCCGG
>NZ_JAAGNI010000393.1 GCF_010550605.1 Streptomyces sp. SID9727 | reverse complement strand
GGTCCCGAGGCCGCCGCCCGCGACGCCCGCTTCGCCGCGCTCGACACCGCCGCCGAACGCCACGGGGCCGCCGCCGTCCTCCTCGGCCACACCCGCGACGACCAGGCCGAGACCGTCCTGCTGGGCCTCGCCCGCGGCTCCGGCATCCGCTCCCTGTCCGGCATGGCCGCCGCCTCGGGCCCGGCCGGCCGCTACCGCCGCCCCTTCCTCCAGCTCGACCGGCAGACCGCCCGCACCGCCTGCCTCGCCCAGTCCCTGCCCGTCTGGGACGACCCCCACAACATCGACCCCGCCTACACCCGCTCCCGGCTGCGTCACGAGGGCCTGCCGGCGCTGGAGAAGGCCCTCGGCAAGGGCGTGGTCGAAGCCCTCGCCCGTACGGCCCAGCTCTCCCGCGACGACGCCGACGCCCTCGACACCTGGGCCGCCGCCGCCGACCGTGACGTACGCGACGACGCCGGCCGGCTGGAGTGCGCCAAGCTGTACGCCCTGCCCCCCGCCGTGCGCCGCCGGGTGCTGCGCCGGGCCGCCATAGAGGCGGGATCCCCGGCCGGTTCGCTCTTCGCCCGGCACATCGAGGAAGTGGACCGCCTGGTCACCGGCTGGCGCGGCCAGCAGGCCATCAACCTCCCCGGCCGCGTCGAAGCCCTGCGGCAGGGTGGCAGACTGGTCATTCGGCAGAGCTGACGCACGAGCGGCTGACGAGCAGGGCGAGCGGCCGCGCAGGCCCGGGGCTCCACCCCCGGACCGGGCAGGCACAGAAAGAGACGCGGGTGAACGAGAAGGACATGGGCACCGACCTCCAGTCGGTGCTCCTCACCAAGGAAGAGATCGACGCGAAGCTCGTGGAGCTGGCCGCGAAGATCGACGCGGAGTACGCCGGCAAGGACCTGCTCCTCGTCGGGGTCCTCAAGGGCGCCGTCATGGTCATGGCGGACCTGGCGCGCGCGCTGTCCACCCCCGTCACCATGGACTGGATGGCCGTCTCCTCGTACGGCGCGGGCACCCAGTCCTCCGGTGTCGTCCGGATCCTCAAGGACCTGGACACCGACATCAAGGGCAAGCACGTCCTGATCGTCGAGGACATCATCGACTCCGGCCTGACGCTGTCCTGGCTGATGTCGAACCTGGGCTCGCGCGAGCCCGCCTCGCTGGAGATCTGCACCCTGCTGCGCAAGCCGGACGCGGCCAAGGTCGCGCTCGACTGCAAGTGGACCGGCTTCGACATTCCCAACGAGTTCGTCGTCGGTTACGGGCTGGACTACGCGGAGAAGTACCGCAACCTCCCCTTCGTCGGGACCCTCGCCCCGCACGTATACGGAGGCTGAGGGCCCGCGGGCCCTCAGCCGGGCCCGCCGGGAACCCTCAGGGGCCGCCCGCCGTTGAGCCTTCGAGGCGCGATTGCCGGACGTCCGAGGCGGACGCCGGTGACCATGCTGGGGTACCGTCCGAAGAACAGTCTTTACTCACAGCAGCATTTACCTACGGGCAGGAGGGACGGGGCGTCTTCGCCTCGTATGGATGGACGTGAAGCGATACTTCCGTGGGCCGGTCATGTGGATCGTGCTGGCCGTCCTCGCCGTGGTCGTGTTGATGAATGTCGTCGGCTCGGGCGGCGGCTACAAGACGGTGGACACCGGACAGGTGATCCAGGCGATCAGCAAGAACCAGGTGGACCAGGCCAAGCTCACCACCGGTGACGATCACATCATCAAGATCGAACTGAAGGACGGCCAGAAACTGGCCGACGAGTCCGGCAGCAAGTTCCAGGCGAGCTACATCGGCAACCAGGGCGTCCAGCTCGCCGACATGCTCCAGAAGAAGTACGAGAGCGGCGACATCAAGGACGGGTACACCGTCTCGCCCTCGAAGCAGTCCCCGTTCGTCTCGATCCTCTTCTCGCTGCTGCCGTTCGTCCTCATCGTGGTCGTCTTCCTGTTCCTGATGAATCAGATGCAGGGCGGCGGCTCCAAGGTCATGCAGTTCGGCAAGTCCAAGGCCAAGCTGATCACCAAGGACACCCCGAAGACGACGTTCGCCGACGTGGCGGGCTCGGACGAGGCGGTCGAGGAGCTCCACGAGATCAAGGAGTTCCTCCAGGAGCCGGCCAAGTTCCAGGCCGTCGGCGCCAAGATTCCCAAGGGCGTCCTGCTCTACGGGCCTCCCGGTACGGGCAAGACCCTGCTCGCGCGCGCCGTCGCGGGCGAGGCGGGCGTCCCGTTCTACTCGATCTCCGGCTCCGACTTCGTGGAGATGTTCGTCGGTGTCGGCGCCTCCCGCGTCCGCGACCTGTTCGAGCAGGCCAAGGCGAACGCCCCGGCGATCGTCTTCGTCGACGAGATCGACGCCGTCGGCCGCCACCGCGGCGCCGGCATGGGCGGCGGGCACGACGAGCGCGAGCAGACGCTCAACCAGCTGCTCGTGGAGATGGACGGCTTCGACGTGAAGGGCGGCGTCATCCTGATCGCCGCCACGAACCGCCCGGACATCCTCGACCCGGCGCTGCTGCGCCCGGGCCGCTTCGACCGGCAGATCGCGGTCGACCGGCCGGACATGCAGGGCCGTCTGGAGATCCTGAAGGTCCACCAGAAGGGCAAGCCGGTCGCCCCGGACGTCGACCTCGGCGCCGTCGCCCGCCGTACGCCCGGCTTCACCGGTGCCGACCTGTCGAACGTGCTGAACGAGGCCGCGCTCCTGACGGCGCGCAGCAACCAGAAGCTCATCGACAACGCCATGCTGGACGAGGCCATCGACCGCGTCGTGGCGGGCCCGCAGAAGCGGACCCGGATCATGTCCGAGAAGGAGAAGAAGATCACCGCGTACCACGAGGGCGGACACGCCCTGGTCGCGGCGGCTTCCCCCCAGTCGGACCCGGTCCACAAGATCACGATCCTCTCCCGCGGCCGCGCCCTCGGTTACACGATGGTGCTCCCGGAGGAGGACAAGTACTCCACGACGCGCAACGAGATGCTCGACCAGCTCGCGTACATGCTGGGCGGGCGCGCGGCCGAGGAGCTGGTCTTCCACGACCCGACCACCGGCGCCGCGAACGACATCGAGAAGGCCACGGCGACGGCCCGCGCGATGGTCACGCAGTACGGCATGACCGAGCGGCTCGGCGCGATCAAGTTCGGCGGCGACAACACCGAACCGTTCGTGGGCCGCGAGATGGGCCACCAGCGCGACTACTCGGAAGAGGTCGCCGCGTTGGTGGACGAGGAGGTCAAGAAGCTCATCGAGACCGCCCACAACGACGCGTGGGAGATCCTCGTCGAGAACCGCGACGTGCTGGACACCCTGGTCCTCCGCCTCCTGGAGAAGGAGACCCTGGGCAAGGAGGAGATCGCCGAGATCTTCGCCCCGATCGTCAAGCGCCCGGCCCGCCCCGCGTGGACCGGATCCGCCCGGCGCACCCCGTCCACCCGTCCGCCGGTCCTCTCCCCGAAGGAGCTCGCCCTCACCAACGGCGCGAGCACGGCCGCCGGCTCGGTCACGGACACCGTCCCGAGCACGGAGGCCCTCCCCGAGGATCGTCCCGAGAGCTAGTCACCGACCCGGTGTGTCCCCCGTCACGGGGCTCCCGCCAGGCCCGGAATGGATGCCGCGTCCCCCAGGTTCTAGCCTGTTGGGGGCGCGGCTTTCTCCGTATACCTGCGCGGATGCCCCCGCAGTGACAGCTCAAGGAACGAGGCACACATGACCGACCCGGTGACGCTGGACCCCCAGGGGCCGATCGGCGAGTTCGACGAGAAGCGTGCCGAGGCCGCCGTCCGGGAGCTGCTGCTGGCCGTGGGCGAGGACCCCGACCGCGAGGGCCTGAAGGAGACGCCGGGGCGGGTGGCGCGGGCGTACAAGGAGATATTCGCCGGCCTGTACCAGCAGGCCGAGGACGTCCTGACGACCACGTTCGACCTGGGCCACGACGAGATGGTGCTGGTCAAGGACATCGAGGTGTTCAGTACGTGTGAACACCACCTGGTCCCCTTCCGCGGCGTGGCGCACGTCGGATACATCCCGGCCACCAGCGGCAAGATCACCGGCCTCTCGAAGCTGGCCCGGCTGGTCGACGTCTACGCCCGCCGGCCGCAGGTGCAGGAGCGGCTGACCACTCAGATCGCCGAGTCCCTGATGGAGATCCTGGAGCCGCGCGGCGTCATCGTCGTCATCGAGTGCGAGCACATGTGCATGTCGATGCGCGGCATCCGCAAGCCCGGGGCGAAGACGCTGACCTCCGCGGTCCGCGGGCAGCTGCGCGACCCCGCGACGCGCGCCGAGGCCATGAGCCTCATCATGGCGCGCTGATCCCGCCCCCGACCCGCTGACGAGCCGGACCCGGCACCGGCCCTACGCCGCCGCCGCGTCCGGCTTGTTGTCGTCCTTGTCGTCCGGGAGCTTGCAGACGTGTTCCAGGAAGAGGGCGGCGGCGATGACCGCGACGCCTGCCAGGACCGCGAAGCCGGCGTAGACGGCCTGGTCGCGGCGGGGCGGGTTGTCCAGGGATCCGAGCAGGAAGACGGCCGTGCCGCCGTACATGCCGGAGACCAGGGCGACGACCAGGGCGCTCGCCTGGGCGAAGACCAGGGCGCGGGCGGCCATCAGGGGCTCGACGCCCTTGGCACCCGGGCGGCGTTCGCGCTGGGCGCGCAGTCGGGTGCGGATGGAGAGCGCCGTGGCCAGCAGGACGACGGCGATCAGCGCGAGGACGATGGGCGCGAAGAGCGGGACGCTCGGCAGTGTGCCCAGGGAGTCCCAGAGCCGGGCGGCGCCCCAGGACAGGACTCCGGCGGCGGCGAAGAGGCCGGCCAGGACTCCGAGCCGTAGTTGCTTCACCGGGTGAGCCGCCCTTCGCGCCTGTGGTCGTCGTGATCGTCGTGCTGTGTCCTGTGAGCCTAACGACTACTCCGGCAGCCGGAGTTCCAGGTCGGCCCGGGGAAGCACGCCGTCGCGCCCGACACCGGTCAGCAGCTCGGCGACCGGGCCCGCGCCGGGCAGCTGGGCCTCGGGGTCCACGTCGTGCCAGGGGGCGAGGACGAAGGCGCGCTCGCGGGCCCGGGGGTGGGGGAGGGTGAGCACGGGGTCGTCGGAGACGACATCCGCGTACGAGACGATGTCCACGTCGATGGTGCGCGGGCCCCAGCGCTCCTCGCGGACCCGTTCGAAGGCTTCCTCGATGGCCTGGCCGCGCTCCAGGAGCGAGGACGGGGGCAGCGTCGTCTTCACGACGATCACCGCGTTGAAGTACGAGGGCTGGGAGCCCGGGTCGACGCCCCAGGGCTCCGTCTCGTAGACCGGGGAGACCGCCTTGACCCGGAGGCCGGGCGTGTCCTCCAGGGCGTCGATGGCGCCCTGGAGCGTCTCCAGGCGGTTGCCCAGGTTGGCTCCGAGGGAGAGCACGGCGAGTTTGGGGTTCGAGAGGGTGATGTCCGCCGCGTCCACCTGCTCGACCACGGAGGCGGGCACCGGCTGTACGGTCGGGTCGCTCTGCCCTTCGGTGGAAAATGCAGTCATGCTCGGCTCCGGGTGATGGTGATGGTGACGTCGTCGAACGGGACGGTGATGGGCGCGTCCGGCTTGTGCACCACGACCTCCACCTCCTCGACGCCGTCGTGCTTGAGGCACTGCTGGGCGATGCGCTCGGCGAGCGTCTCGATCAGGTCGACCGGCTCGCCCTGGACCACGGCGACGACCTCCTCCGCGACCACGCCGTAGTGCACGGTCTTCGTCAGGTCGTCGGTGGCTGCCGCGGGGCGGGTGTCGAGGCCGAGCACCAGGTCCACGATGAACGTCTGTCCCTCTTCCCGTTCCCGGGGGAAGACGCCATGGTGCCCGCGGGCCTTGAGGCCGCGCAGCGCGACACGATCCACGCGAATCACTCCTGCTGTCGTTGGTCGTAGGGGCACGGGGCCGCGTGCGGGCGGCCGGGTGCCCGGTTTCGAATCTACCCGCGAGCACCGACAGCCCTCCCTCGCGGGGGCCGGGCCTGCGGGCACGGAACAGATAGCCGCTGATACCCCGATGGAGCCGGGTCCAATCACCCCGGGCGGGCTTTCGTGCCCGAAAAGGGGGGCGGGACGGCTCAGGGCGAAGGGTCTTCGTCCTCTTCCTCATCGGTTTCGGCCAATACGGGCGAACCGTGATGCGACCAGAGCTTCCAGCCGTCCGGCGTGTGCCGGAACACATTCGTGGCGACGACGAGCTGCCCGACGAGGGGGCCGAGCGAGGCACCCTCCTCGGCGGGGCCGCCGCTGAGGATGTTCTCGGTGCAGGTCACCAGCGCGGTGTCGCCGGTCATGGAGACACCGACGTCGGTCAGGAAGAACTGGATGTACTCGGTGTGCGCCATGATCAGCGCGTAGCTGCGCAGCACCTCGCGCCGCCCGCTCAGCACCGGCCAGCCCGGGTGGACGCAGGAGACCGTCAGCTCCTCGTCCGGCAGCCAGGCCGCGGTCAGCGCGTCCAGGTCGCCGCGTTCCACGGCCTCGTAGTACGCGGTGTTGGCCTGCTCGACGGCCGCGATGTCGGCGGCGGCGTCCGCGTGCCCGTCGCCCGGGGCCACTCCGTCGCCCGGCCCGGCCGCCTCGTCGCCCGGCCCGGTCACGCGGCTCCCTCGATGGCGCGGGCGACCCGGACGGCGTCGGCG
>NZ_JAAGNI010000385.1 GCF_010550605.1 Streptomyces sp. SID9727 | reverse complement strand
GTCCTCGGCCGCGATGGTCTCCTTGCGGATGCGGGATTCGGCAAAGGCCACGTCCTCGGGCACCCGTCGATCCAGGTGGTGACACACCATCAGCATGTCCAGATGCTCCTCGACCGTGTTGGCGGTATAGGGGCGCGTGGGGTTGGTCGATGACGGCAGCACGTTCGCCATGCCGACCATGCGGATGATATCGGGGGCATGCCCGCCGC
>NZ_JAAGNI010000374.1 GCF_010550605.1 Streptomyces sp. SID9727 | reverse complement strand
TGGGGGCGGTGCGGGTACGGGCCGGGGGGCGGGGCGGTGTGTGCCGGGGCGCTGAGGGCGCCGATGATCCGGCGGTGGCGGACCTCCTCGTGGTTGCTGTGCCGGACGAGCCGGGCGCACAGGTCGCCGTACCGGGCGTCGCGGCCCAGTGCCTCGTACACCGCGAGGCCGATGCCGGGCTGCTGCCGGTCGAGTTCGGTGGTGAGCGCGTAGCCGAAGGCGGAGCCGCAGTCGCTGATCAGGGCGGCGATCTCGTCCAGCAGGCGGCCGGTCACCGAGCGGTGCGGGCAGCCGCTGATGATGATCCTGGCCAGCTCGTCCAGCTCCGCCCGGGCGTTGACGGCCAGCCGCAGCCGCCGGACCGCGCGCAGCCAGCCGAGCCCGGTGCGTTCCAGGCCCTCGACCAGGTCGGTGGGGAGTTCGAGGTCGAGCCAGTGGCCGTAGTCCGCCTGCATCAGCCGCCGGGACAGGCCCTCGCCGACGGTGGTCTCGATGCTGGGCCGCTGTTTCATCCACCGGGTGAGGACGGGCCAGCCGTGCTCGGGGTCCGGCCGGTCCCCGAGGAGCGCGGCGATCGCGTCGTCGCGCAGGGCGGGGTCGCCGTCGGTGCGGGCCACCAGCGTGTCGGCGTACCGGTCGAGGGCGGGGGCCCCGTCGGTGATGCCGCGCAGCCGGGGCAGCGGGGAGGCCGGGCGGAAGCCGGGGTCGCCCGCCCGGCCGGTGAGCCACAGCAGGTCCGCGTCGGCGGCGGTGCCCGGCGGGAGCCCCGGGGCCCCGGGGCGGGCCAGTTCGTCGAGGAGCGTGAGGAGTTCGGCCTGCCGGCCGGCCCGCAGCACGCCTCGCAGGACGGGCCACAGCGGGCTGATCACGGTGGGCTGCCCGTGGTCGCGGGCGGTCTCCAGGGCGATGCGCCAGGCTTCCTCGTTGTCGCCGACGAACGCGGTGGCGTCGGCCTCGGTGGCGCCGGCGGCCGTGTGGTGGCCGGTGAGCGCGCCGGCGAAGCGCAGCCAGCGGGGGAAGGGCCCCGTGCCGGGGGCGGCGGCGAGGGACAGCAGCCGTTCCAGGGGGCGCAGTTCGCGGGCGTGGTTGGTGAACAGGCCGCGCACCCAGGCGAGTCCGGCCTCCGGCGAGGCCAGCAGAACCCGGTCGGTGGCCTCGGTGGAGTAGCCGTACTCCCGTTCCACCATGTAGGCCAGCTGTCCGGCCCAGACGGGGTCGTAGCCGGGGGCGGTCGCCAGCGCCGTGAAGAGGCGGCCGAACGCGCCGGGGCGGCCGGCTCCTTCCAGGGAGTGCGCCAGGCTCAGGTACTTCCTGGCCAGGGCGAACGTCTCCTTGGACGCCGGTTGTGCGAGGACGTCGGCGGCGAGCAGGTCCGGGACCCGCGGGGTCCAGTGGCGGGCGAGGAGCGCGGAGGCGGCGCCGTCGTCGGGACGTACGGCGGTGCGGGCGAGGAAGGAGACCAGGTCACGCTGCCCTCGCTCGCCCAGGGTGTCCAGGGCGTGCAGGGCGAGCAGCCGGCCGGCCTCCTCGGTCTGGCCCCTGCCCTGCCGGACGGCGTCCAGGACGGAGTCGAGGAGGTCCAGTTCGCGCAGGACGCGGACGGCGTCGGCGCCTTCGCGCAGGGGGACGGGTGCGGTGGCGGCGAGGAGGTGGGCGACGACGTCGGCGGTGGACTCCCGCTTGGCGCGGACCCGGGACAGCTCGGCGAGGTAGGTGCGGGCGGTGTCGCCGCCGGGGGTCGGGGCCCGGCCGGTGGCGAGCGGGATCTCCAGCTGCCCGCTGCGCGCGGACCCGGCGAAGACCAGCCGCAGCGCGTGCTCGGTCTTGCCGGCCCAGGTGGCGCCGCTGAGCCAGGTGCGGCAGCCGTACGGCAGCAGGGCGCAGATCGCGTCGAGGACCCGGACCCGCTCGGCGATGCCGGGGAGGGCGGAGCCGCGCGGGGCGGTGATGGCGAGGTGCCGGCCGTCGAGGAGGAGGGCGGCCGCCCCGGCGGCCCACTCGAAGCCCAGCCGGTCGATGGTGTCGGCGAGTTCGGCGGCGGGGGTGCGCTCGGCGCGCAGGACGGGTTCGGCACCGGGCAGGGTCTCGACGCGGGCGGCGGCCCGGTCGAGGGAGGTCCACGTCACCCCGGCCCGGGCGGCGGGCCGCCATTCGGTGAGCAGCAGCCGCCAGGTGTAACTGGCGGTTCCGGTGCCGTCCTTGGAGCCGTCCCAGGTGGTGTCGACGACCGCGCAGACCGGCCGGTCCTCGCCGTCCGCGGTGCTGAGGAAGACCCGCCAGGGCAGTTCGCCGTCCGGGTCGCGGCCGTCCGGGGTGCCCGTGGTGGCGCTCCACAGATAGCGCTGGGCCCTGTCCCCCGGGAGGCTGCCGTCCAGCACCTCGTACCCCATGGAGCGGCCCGCCCGCTTGCCCAGCACGGCCCAGTCGGCGGGCAGCGGGACCGCGCCCGGGCTCTCGCTCACCGCTGCCACAGCTTCGAGCCGCCGGACCGGATGCGCCGTTCGAGGTCGATCAGCGGTTCCAGCACGTTGATGGGCACGGGCGAGGTGCAGATGCGGGGGACGCCGTCCACGACCTCGACGTTCAGATAGTTGCGGTAGTCGAAGATGTTCTGCGGGTTGAGCCGGAAGCCGATGGCGGAGGTCGCGTAGTACGAGATGCGCGACGGGTGGAAGAAGTTGGACAGGCCGTCGCGCACCAGACGGGCGCTGGCGCCGCGCACGTCGTCGCACATCCACTGGAAGAAGCGGGCGGCCTGGTCGTCGGGGACGCGCGGCAGCCGGTTGCCCTCCAGGCTCTGCGTCACCCAGCCCGCCTCCACGGCCGGGCGGAACACCTCGGGGTCGTCGAACTTGGTGATGCAGACCGAGACGTGGTGGGGCAGCCGGTTGCGGTGCAGCTTGCCGGCGTCCCGGACCCGGGCGTTGAGCTCGGTGAGCATCGAGTACAGGAAGTTGAGGCCTTCCCCGGCCCGCTGGCTGTCGAGCAGCGGGTCGAAGAGGTAGATCAGCCCCTGGGAGCGGGCCAGCTGGTCGAGGACCCTGGGCCGCAGGGCGTTGGCCTCGTCGCCCCGGTACGCCTCGCCGGTGACGTCCTGGACCTCCAGGATGAAGCCGGTTTCCCTGCTCTTCTTGAACGGTCCGGCCTTCGGCTCGTCGCCCTGGAAGGACCAGGAAAGGGGCTGGAGGCCCACGGTCGCCTCGGGGAAGATGCGGCGGATCGCCAGCTGGGTGACGCCGTCGTTGAGGAATTCGATGGACTCGGGGTTCATCCCGCCGATGACCCAGTTGGAGCGGCTGTGGCGCTGCTGCTGCATCGCCGCGATGGCCATCGAGGCCAGGTAGGTCGTCTTGCCGGAGCGGGGCGCGCCCCACAGCCCGATGCGGACGCGGTCGGCCGCCGGGTTCTCCACACCGGTGGGGGCGACCGGGATCGGCAGGGGGTCGAGGTGGCCGTCCACCGAGGGGTAGGACGGCTGCCCCGGCCCGTAGGCGGCGGTGGTGTCGGGCTGCGGCGGCGGGGTGCCCCAGGGGGCCGTGGTGGCGTCGGGGTCGGAGGACGAGGCGGTGTGACCCGGCGGTTCGGAGCGCCCGACCGCGTCCTCGGGGGGCTCGTTGGGGTCGTAGTACGGATCGGTCATGTGTCTCTCCTCGTACCGGAGCGGTCGGTCACAGCAGCGGGGTCGCGAGGGCCAGCGGACAGGGCAGGCCGTCCCACCGCCAGGGAGGGGCGAGCGCGTCGGCCACGTCGTCCGCCGTGTCGGAGCCGGGGCGGAAGGAGCCGCCGGCCCTGAGCGCGTCCCACGCCGACGCGGTGTAGCCGTGCGCGGGGCCCTTCGGGCCGGCGTCCGGGTCCGCGCGGGCCAGGACCCGGACCCCGCGGGCGCGCAGTCCGTCGAGTTCGGCGCGCCAGTCGGCGCCGAGGGGG
>NZ_JAAGNI010000363.1 GCF_010550605.1 Streptomyces sp. SID9727 | reverse complement strand
AGCACGGCGCAGGCCACCGCGAGCGCCGCGCTCACCACCGCCACCAGCCCGACCGCCTCCCACGGCACGACGACCGCCGCCGGGACGTCGAGCCGGCCGAGCGCGGCCCGTACGCCGAGCAGGTTCAGCGCGGCCACCACCCCGCCGAGCCCCGCGCCCACCGCGACCACGGCCAGCGCCTCGGCCCCGGCCAGCCGTATCACCTGGGCCTTGGTCGCTCCGGCGAGGCGCAGCACGGCGAAGTCGCGGACCCGGTCCGCCGTGGCCATGACCTGGGTGTTCGCGAGGGCGATCCCCGTGTAGACCAGGGCGATCGCGAGGATCATCAAGAGCCCCGTCCGGGTGCTGCCGCCGCCCGGCACGAGGGTCGCGGTCCACTGCTCACGGGTCAGCACCTCGGTGCCGGTGGCCCGCCCGGCAGCGCGCAGCCCGCGTTCGACGGCCTGCCGGTCGGCCCCCGCGCGCACCGCGATCGCGACGCGGTCGACGGGAGCGCCGGCCGCGTTGCGCGGGGTGAGGTAGACGCCGTTGTCGCCGGTGCCGACGGCAAGCACGGCCGCGATGCGCAGGGTGGCCTCGCGGCCGTCGCCGAGCCAGACGCGGACGCGGGCGCCGACCCGGTGCTCGGCCCACTCCTCGTTGACGACGATCGAACGGTCGTCCAGGTCGGCGAGCCGGCCGGCGACCACGGGCAGCGCGGAGACGGCGGCGGCATCGGCCGGGTCCACGGCCCGGGCGTCGGAGCGGATGAGGGCGGTGCCCTCTTCGAGCACGCTGACCGAGGTGGCGCGCGAGGTGCTGACCCGGGCGCCCGGGACACGGCGGGCTCGGTCCACGAACCCCTCGGAGACACCCGCGTGTTCTCCCACTGCCAGGAAGTCCGCCGTGACCTGGCCGCGCGCCTCGGCCGCCTTGGCCGCGTCGATGGTGGCCTTGGTGCCCATCAGCGAGGCGGCCAGGGCGACGGTGACGAGCACGGGCGCTGCGACGGCGGCCGTCCGGCGCAGCCCGGCCGAGGCGTTCTCCCGGACCAGGAGGCCGGTGGCGCCCGGCAGCCGGGTGGGCACCCAGGCCAGGAGGCGGATCGCGGGGCGCACCAGGACGGGGGCGAAGAGGGCGCATCCGACGATCAGGAGCATCGGCTGCGTGGTGTACGTCTTGCGCTTGAGGAGCCCCGCCGGATCCTGGACGAGCCCGAGCACCACCAGTACCGCCCCGGTGAGCAGGACGGCGGCGCCCAGCGCCACCCGTACCGGCGGCATCGTGCCGTTGTCCACGGCGGCGTCGCGCAGCGCCTCGGCCGGGCGGACCCGTCCGGCGCGGTGCGCGGCGGCGACCGCTCCGGCGAGGGCGACGGCGAGGCCGGTCCAGAAGGCGGTGTGCAGCGGCCAGGACTGGTCCCCGACGGTGAACCACCGCGGGGCCAGGCCCTCCTGGACCATCCAGGACGCGAGCCGCGGCGCCCCGGAGAGTCCGAGCCGGCAGCCGGCCGCCGAGGCGAGGACGCCGACGAGCGCGGCCTCCGCGTACACCAGGCGGCGCATCTGGCCGGGCGTCGCGCCTGCCATGCGCAGCAGGCCGAACTCGCGGCGGCGCTGGGCCACGGCGAAGGAGAACGTCGAGGCGACGACGAACACGGAGACGAAGGCGGTGATGCCGGCGGCCGTGCCCAGCAGGGCATTGACGGAGACCAGGGCCTGGGCGTCCCGGTCCGGGTCGGGGTCGGCCCTGCGCCGCTCGTCACCGGTGAGGACGGCCAGACCGGAACCGGCGCCCACAACCGCGCGGACCTTCGCCCGGTCGGCGTGCACCACGACGGCTTCGACGTCCGGGGAGAGCCTGGCGGCGTCCGCCTCGGTGAAGAACACGGCGTGCTCGAAGGAAGCGGGGCGAACGGTCCCGGTCACCGTCCAACGCCCCTTGCCCGCAGGCGTGGTGAGGGTGATCCGGTCGCCGACGACCCCGTCCCCCGCCGCGACCACGACCTCGCCGGACGCGGCGGGCGGACGCCCGGAGAGCAACCGGTACGGGGTCGCGGCGGCGACGGCCCAGGGGTGCCCGACCGCCTCGCCGCCCGAGACCGCGAACGACCGGTCCACCGCCGTGCGCCCCAACCCCGCGAGCCGGGCGGCGGCCTCCGCCGGGACGGGCCGGGGATCGGTGAGCTTCTGCGTACGGACGCCTATCGACGTACGTACGCGCACCTCGTCCTCACCCCGCACCACGACCGGTGCCGCGGCGAACCGCTCCGGTGCCTGGTCCGGGCCGTCGAAGGTGGCGGCGAGGGCCAGCCCCGTCGTGGCGATGATCCCCACGCCGAGGGCCAGTGCGAGGAAGGAGCCGGCGAGGGTGACCCAGCGGGTCCGTATGCCCTGGAGCACGAGCTTCAGCACGGGACGGCCCCCATCCGCGTCATCCGGGCCGCGATCTCCTCGGCCGCCGGGGCGTGCAGCTCGTCGCGCACCCTGCCGTCCGCGAGGAACAGCACCCGGTCCGCGTAGGAGGCGGCGGCCGGGTCGTGGGTCACCATGATCACGGTCTGGCCGTCGTCCGCCATGGTCCGGAGCAGGGTCAGCACCTCGCGGCCGGTCGTGGAGTCCAGCGCACCGGTGGGCTCGTCGCCGAAGAGCACGTCGGGCCGGGTGACCAGGGCGCGGGCCAGCGCCACCCGCTGCTGCTGCCCGCCCGACAGCTCGCCGGGGCGGTGCCCGGCGCGCCCGGCGAGGCCCACCCGGTCCAGGACGTCGAGGACGTCGGCGCGCTTGGGACGGCGGCCCGCGAGCCGGAGCGGCAGGGCCACGTTCTGCTCGGCCGTCAGCGCGGGGAGCAGGTTGAACGCCTGGAAGACGAAGCCGATGCGGCTGCGCCGGAGCAAGGTCAGCCGGCGCTCGCTCAGCCCGGTCAGCTCCGTGTCGCCGAGGAACACCCGCCCCGCGCTGGGCCGGTCGAGGCCGGCGGTGCACTGGAGCAGCGTGGACTTGCCGGAGCCGGAGGGGCCCATGACGGCCGTGAAGGAGCCCCGGGGGATGTCGAGGCTGACCGCGTCGAGCGCGGTGACGGCACCGGATCTGCCTGCGTAGGACCGGGTGACCGAACGGAGTCGGACGGCTGCGTGATTCATGCCCTCAGCCAACCGCCGCCGCACGCCCGGCACATCGCAGCGGTGTCCACTCTTGAGGTGGAGGTAGCTCCACCTCAAGAGTGGACACCGCCGGGTGGCCCAGGTCCGTGCGCGCCGCCTACCGTTTCCGCATGTCCTCCTCCCCCGGCCTCCACGGGGCCCTGTGGCAGCGGCGGTACGTGCGTGGCCCCTGGCCGTGGCGGGCGGCGCTCTACCTGCTGACCGGCGTGCTCACCGGCGTCCTGACGCTCGCCGTCCTCCTTCTGCTCGCGGTCGCGGGCGGCGCGCTCGCCGTGCTCCTCGTCGGCCTCCCGCTCCTGCTCACCCTGGCCCTTTCCGGCATCCCGCTCGCCGCCCTGGAGCGTCGCAGACTGCGGCTCGTCGATCCCTGCCCGCTCGCCCCTGTCCATGGCGAGCCGAACGGCACCGGGCTCACCGCCTGGCTGCGGACCCGGCTGCGGGAGCGGGCGACCTGGCGGGAACTGGCGTACGCGTTGCTCACCGCGGTCGTCCTGTGGCCGCTGGAAGCGGTGACCGTGGGGACGGCGCTCACGGTGTGCGGCGGGCTGATTGCGGCGCCCGTGGTGCTCGCCGCGAGCGGCGGCGAGGAGGTCCGGGTGCTGAAGCTGTGGCTCGTCCACTCCTATCCGGCCGCCTTCGGGGCGCTGCTCGCCGGGCTGGCGCTGCTCCCGGTGTTCGCGTATCCGCTGGGGGTGCTGGCGGCCTGGCGCGCGACGTTGACCCGGGCGCTGCTCACGGACTCCGGGGCGGGGGCGCGGCTGCGGGAACTGGACCGCTCCCGCAGCCGGCTGGTCGATGCCTTCGAGGCGGAACGGCGGCGCATCGAGCGCGATCTGCACGACGGGGCGCAGCAGCGACTGGTCGCCCTGTCGATGACACTCGGTCTGGCCCGCCTGGAGAGCCCGGCCGAGCCCCTGGCCGGGCTGCTGGCGAAGGCGCACGGTGAGGCGGACACCGCGTTGGTGGAGATCCGGGAGCTGATCCGGGGCATCCACCCCCAGGTCCTCACCGACCGGGGGCTCGGGGCGGCCGTGGAGGACGTGGCGGACCGCTCGGTGGTGCCGGTCGATCTGGACCTGGACCTGCCGGAGCGGCTGCCGGGGGCCGTGGAGAGTGGAGTGTACTTCGCGGTGTGCGAGGCGCTGGCGAACGCGGCCAGGCACAGTGACGCGGCGCGGGTCCGGGTGTCCGGGCGGGTGGCGCGGGGCCGGCTGGTGGTGGAGGTGGCGGACGACGGGCGGGGCGGCGCGTCGGCGGACGACGGGACGGGGCTCCAGGGGGTGGCCGACCGTCTCTCGGTGCTGGACGGCCGTTTGATACTGTCCAGTCCCCCCGGCGGGCCCACGGTGTTCCGCCTGGAAGTCCCCGTACCGGGTGCGAGCGGGAGGCCCTGAGCGTGCGGATCGTACTGGCCGAGGACAGCGTGCTCCTGCGGGAAGGGCTCGTCGGCCTCCTCGAACGGTTCGGCCACCAGGTGGTGGCTGGCGCGGGCACGGCGGACGAGCTGGTCGCGGCCGTCACCGAGCACGGCCCGGACATCGTGGTGACCGATGTCCGCATGCCGCCCGGCTTCTCCGACGAGGGCCTGCGCGCTGCGCTCGAACTTCGCACCAAACAACCGGAGTTGCCGGTCCTTGTGCTCAGCCAGTACGTGCAGCGCGCCTACGCGGAGGACCTGCTCGACTCGGCGGACGGGCGGGGCGTCGGCTACCTCCTCAAGGAACGCATCGGACACGTCGAGGAGTTCGTGGACGCCCTCGCCCGGGTCGCCGCCGGGGGCACCGTGGTCGACCCGGAGGTGGTCCGGCAGCTGATCCGGCACCGCCGGGACCCACTGTCCCGGCTGAGCGTGCGCGAGCTGGAGGTGCTGGCACTGATGGCGGAGGGCAAGTCCAACGCCTCAGTGGCGGCGGCGCTTTCAGTGAGTGAGGGCACGGTCAGCAAGCACTTCGGCTCCATCCTCGGCAAGCTCGGCCTGTCGCTGGACGACACCACGAACCGCCGGGTGCTGGCGGTCCTGGCGTACCTCAGGGGCTGACCCCTCCGGCCAGGCAGCCCAGCCCAGCCAACCGCGTTCCGGCCGCCGGGCGGGAATCTGCCTTAGACGCCGTTGCTTTTGGTGGGATCGGTAGTCTGTGTGGATGGAGAACACGGTTGAGACCGCTTGCCGCATCTGTGGGCTGGATGACGGGGAGGCTCTCTACGAGCACGGGTTCCCTCGGTATGTCATCTGTGAGTGCTGCTACAACGAGTCCGGCATTGGTGATGACACCGTGACGCAAGTCCGCGAGCTGCGCGGCTATTGGGTCGGTCACGGTGCCCAGTGGAACAAGCCGCAGCTGAGGCCAGTCGATTGGGATCTGCTGAGTCAACTGGCCAACATCCCACCGGAATGGCGCTGACTCGGGCGGCCGACCATCGCTTCACTCGGTGACTCGGCGGTAGCAGATGAGGGTTGCGGCGATGCCGGCGAAGGCGAGGAAGTGCTCGGGTTTGCGTTCGTAGCGACGGTGCAGACGGCGGCAGCCGCCCAGCCAGCTCACGGTGCGTTCGACGGTCCATCGGTGCCGCCCCAACCGGGCTGAGGACTCGATGCCCCTGCGGGCGATGCGGGGCACGATGTTGCGAGTGCGGAGCCATTTTCGCAGGTGGTCGTAGTCGTAGCCCTTGTCGGCGTGGAGCTTGGCAGGTCTGCGCCGACGCGGTCCGCGGCGGGATCGGATAGGCGGGATCCCGCACACCAAGGGCTCCAGCCCCAAGCTGTCGTGGGTGTTCGCGGCCGAGATGCCGATCGAAAGAGGCAGACCGGTCCTCTCGGTGACCACATGGATCTTCGAGCCTTTCTTGCCCCGATCTACAGGATTCGGGCCCGTCAGGTCCCCCTTTCATCGCCCGTACGCTCACTTAGGCTCCGGGGCTCTTGTCGGTGACACTCGGGGCCGCGGACGGGACGTCGGCAAGGGCCTGGCGGGCGAAGGCCACGACATGGGCGCGCAGGTCGAGGCCTCCGGCCGCCTCCGCGTCGGGGCCGATGATCAGCCGGGCCAGCTGCGGCACCGCGTTGGGCCAGGCGGCGAGCCCGATGAGGCTCAGCAGGCAGGCCGCGACCTGCGGTGACGCCTCGGTGCCGAAGCTCTCCGCGAGGGCGGTGATCTTCTCCTCGTAGTGGCCGCGGCGGCCCTCCTCGTTGGGCAGGACACCGTCGCGGTAGTGCAGGCCTTCCCAGAAGAAGAGGCGGACGAGGACCGGGTTGTCGCGATGGAAGTCGTACACCCGTCCCACGTACTCGGCGGGGTCGTCGCCGCCCTTGAGCGGCACGGCCGCAGCAAGCTCGTCCAGCGCGCGCCCCACGACGGCGTCGAACAGCTTCTGCTTGTTGCCGAAGTAGCCGTAGATCCGTTCCTTGTTCACGCCGGCCAGCTCCGCGATGCGGTCGACGCGGGCTCCGGCAATGCCGTGAGCTGCGAATTCCTCCTTCGCCGCCGCGAGGAGCCGTTCCTTGGTGGGGGTCGTGTCCGAGGTCATGCCACCAGCGTAGAACGACTCTTCGCCATCACCAACCAACCAGATGGTTGACACCCAACTAGTTGGTTGGCATGGTGGAACGCATCGCCGAGGAGAGCACCACCCTCCGCACACCCCGCACACCGACCTGGATGGGACTTCTCATGACCACCGCCGCCCGCCCCGCCACCGTCTCCGCCGCCGCCGCGCAGCCGGTCGCGCCGCCCTCCGTACACATGCGCGCCCTGCTCACCTGGATTGCGGTGTTCGCCGCCCTGACCGTGGTGCAGCTGCTGATCGGCCCGTACGTCAAGGGTTTTCCGATGCCGCTGCGCACCCTGGTGATCACCGGGGTCGTCGTGCCGGCGGTCGTCTACGCGCTGGTGCCGAACCTCCTGAAGGTCCGCGCCGCCGCTCTGCGCCGCCGCGGCTGAGGCGCGGACCGGCGGGGCGATACCGGCTCGCTGCCCGCAGGTTTTAGCCGTATGGGCAGCACAGCGGGATCGACAGAGCCGTTGCGGCCGGGCGACCCTCACGCCTCGCCACGTTCGCCATCCACCCCTGTCAGGCGGGAAGTTCACGGACCAAGAAACTGTTTGCAGCTGCTCTTCGCCTGTTGTGGGCGAATGCCATCCGCCATCCGTCTCGCCGACAGACGGACCGACCTCCTGGGAGCGCCCCCGTGAACGCGACGCCCTGGCGACGCCGCGTACTGGCCGCTCTCCCCCTGTTACTGGCCGCCCCCTCCTGGCGTCGGCGACGCAGGCGGGCGCGACGACCACATCCTCCCCGGAGGCTCCGGAACCCGCCAGGGTCGACCTGGTCGTCGATCTCTCCGGGCCGATGACCAGGTGGACGCCGGGCAGGGCCGGCCCCCTCTCCGCCGCCAAGCAGGCAGGCAGGCAGGCAGGCACCCGGATCATCGGCGAGGCGACCGACCGCCCAGACCGAGCCGAGCCTGCGCGTGTACGGCACCACGTACCCCGGAGGGGACCCGAAGAAGGGCTGACACAACTTCCCGGAAGGCCGGGTTCCGGCCTCCGGAGCCCCGCGTCGGAGCCGACGCGGAAGGCGGCCTCTTCTTTTCTTTAACGGCGCCACCCCGATCAGGCCGGGCGCCTATGGTCAGTCCATCGCCGTCGGCGAAACCCCCTTCTGGCGGGTCGAGCTGGGGGCGGGGCAGCGGCTGACGGTCGAGGCCGGTGCGGACATCCCCGACGACTTCCCGCACGCCACCACCGCCGGACCGGCCGTCACCGACTACAACGCCCGGCGCCTACGACGTGCCGGGCACGTACTACACCCAGGCTCAGGTCGCAGATCGCAGGTCGCCGAACCGGGCGACCGTGCCAAGGGGGATCGCGCTTCCCCCCTCGCTGGACGTGGACGTCTCCACCACACCGCGTGCTGATGACCGCCCTGTCCTCCGATTCGGCGGCGGGCCGGGCGGAAGCTCACGGCGTCCGATTGGGCGAAGAGCGCGAAGCCGGGCACCGCCGCCGCCACCTCCGCAAGCGCTTCGAAGAGGGCGACTCGCCGCCGGACCTGCCGGCTACGCCGGCCGGCGTTGGGAGTGCCGGGGCCGCGGTGCTCGTCGCCTGCTGCCTCTCCCGGTACGCGCTGAGTCGCCGCAGAACGGGCTGAGACCGCCGCCCATCCCGCGCTGCCCCCGGCGGCCCGCCCCGCACTGCCCCTGGCAGCCCGACCCGCACTCCCCGAGGGCCGGTCCGGCACCCGCCCGAGCGGGCCGCCGCACGTCGCCGTACGCATCCGCCAGGCGGCCCCGAGCCCGGCCCGGGAGCGGCCCGAACTCCGTTGCGGGGACGGAAGTCCGTCCAGGATGATCGGCCCCGTGACCACCACCGAAACGCCGCCAGCCGCTCCGTCCCGCCCTCTCGCCTTGATCACCGGAGTCGGCCGCACAGTGGGCATCGGCGCCGGCATCGCGCGTCAACTCGCCTCCTCCGGCTGGGACATCGCGTTCACCTACTGGACGCCCTACGACCGGCGCATGACCTGGGGCGAGGAGCGCGGCGCGACCGCGGCCATCGAGGCATCGCTCACCGCGCACGGCGCCCGCACCGCCGCGATCGAGGCCGACCTGATCGATTCGGACACCCCCGCCCGCGTCTTCGACGAGGCGGAACGACGGATCGGGCCGGTCACCGCGCTGGTGCTGAGCCACGCCGAATCGGTGGACTCCGGACTCCTCGACACCACCCTCGCAAGTTTCGACCGCCACTACGCGGTGAACGCACGCGCCACCTGGCTACTCATCCGGGAGTACGCGCTCCGCTTCCGCGCCCCCGTCGGGACGGGCCGGATCGTCGCGCTCACCAGCGACCACACCGTCGGCAACCTGCCGTACGGGGCCAGCAAGGGCGCCCTGGACCGCATCACCCTGGCCGCCGCCCGCGAACTGGCGCACCTCGGGGTCACCGCCAACGTCATCAACCCGGGTCCCGTGGACACCGGATGGATGAACGAGGAGCTGGCGGAGCTGATCCGGCGGGACACCCCGCTGGGCCGCCTGGGCACCCCGCAGGACACCGCGCACCTGGTCGACTTCCTGTGCTCACCGCAGGGCCAGTGGGTCAACGGCCAGCTGCTCAAGAGCAACGGCGGCTCGGCGTAGGTGCTTTCCCCTACGGACTCCCCCTTGTCGCGCGCCCACCCGGTTACTAGGGTCGCCTCGGTATCGAAGCGCTTCGACAGGCGTGCTTCGACGCCTCCCTCCGGCAGCACGCGCGACGTACAGGAACGGATGCCATGCCAGTCCGAGACCAGACGGGCACGACCGTCAGCAACCCGGTGATCCCCGGGTTCCACCCCGACCCCAGCGTCTGCCGCGTGGGCGACGACTACTACCTGGCGTGCTCCAGCTTCGAGTACTTCCCGGGCATCCCGCTCTTCCACAGCCGCGACCTGGTCCACTGGACGCAGATCGGCAACGTCCTCGACCGCCCCGAGCAGCTTCACCTGACCCCGGGGACCCGGGCCTCGGGCGGCATCTACGCGCCGACGCTCCGGCACCACGACGGCCGGTTCTGGCTCGTCGTCACCAATGTCGAAGTGGGCAACCTGCTGTTCACCACCACCGATCCGGCCGGCCCCTGGTCCGACCCGGTCCCGCTGCCCGGTGTGCCCGGCATCGACCCGGACCTGGCCTGGGACGAGGACGGCACCTGCTGGTGCACCGTAGCCGGGGTCTCCCAGGTCCGCATCGACCCGCACACCGGCGAGACCTTCGGCGAACCGCGCCGCATCTGGTCCGGGGCGCCCGGGGCGAAGGCACCGGAGGCCCCGCACCTCTACCGGATAGGCGACCACTGGTACCTCCTGATCGCCGAGGGCGGCACCGAGCGCGGGCACGCGGTGTCCGTCGCGCGCGGCCCCTCGCCCGCCGGGCCGTTCGAGCCCTGCCCGGAGAATCCGGTCCTCACCCACCGGGGTCGCGAGCACCCCGTCCAGAACACCGGACACGGCGACCTGGTGCAGGGACCCGACGGCACCTGGTGGCTGGTGCTCCTCGGCGTGCGGCCGGGCGGCGGCACGCCCGGCTGGCACGTCCTCGGCCGGGAGACCTTTCTCGCCCCGGTGACCTGGGTGGACGGCTGGCCCGTCGTCGGCGAGGTCTCCACCGAACTCCCCGTGCCGCCCTGGCCCTTGGTACCCGCGCCCGCCGCCCCGGCCCGGGACGACTTCGACCTGGCCGAGCCGCGACCGTACTGGATCTCGCCGCGCCGCTCCACCGCCGGCCGGGCCGGGACGAAGGAGCGGCCCGGCTGGCTGAGCCTGCACGGGCGGGGCGGCACGCTGGACGACCCCGACGCGGTCTTCACCGGACGCCGGCAGCAGCATCTGGCGTGCCGGACGCGCACGCTGGCGGACGCGACGGAGGGCCACGGCGGGCTCGCGGTCCGGCTCGACGAGGCGCACCACTACGCGGTCGAGGCGGGCGGCGGCGAGATCCGGCTCATCGCCCGGATCGGCCCGCTCCGCACGGTGGTCGCGTCCCGCCCAGCACCTGCCGGACCGGTGGTGCTCGGGATCGACATCGCACCCACCCGGGCCCCACTCGACCCGTGCACGGGTCCGGACACGGTGTCCCTGGGCGTCGAGGAGCCGGACGGCACGTTCACCGCGCTCGGCTCCCTCGACGGGCGCTACCTCTCCACGGAAGTGACCGGCGGCTTCACGGGCCGGGTGATCGGCCTGTACGCGGCGAGCGGCACGGTCCACTTCGACTGGTTCACGTACGAGGCCCTGGAGGGCTAAGAGCTGCTGCCGGCCGAATGGGCGAGCCGGACACATCACCGGATCGGACATCCAGCCGATCCGGTGACCACCAAAGCAGCCTCACCAAAGCAGCTTCGTCGGACCAGCCTCACCAAAGCAGCTTCGTCGGACCAGCCTCACCAAAGCAGCTTCGTCGGACCAGTGCCACCAAACCAGCTTCATCAGAGCAGCTTCGCCAGAGCAACGGAAAGGCTGGACGCTGCGGCGCCGGTGCGGTTGCACAGCTGGCCCGAACCCGACATGCGCGCGTCCCCGCACCGGCGCGCAGCGCCACCACACCCCCGAAAACGGCCGATCCGACGGCTCCGGGGTCCGGTACGCATCCCGGGATGCGCTATTTCATCCAGTACCCCGCCGGGGCCGGCGAACTCGTCGCGGATGCCATGTCGCGCTTCGTCGACGGCTTCCGCGCGGAGTACCAAGACGACAGCGCCATGCTCTTCTCCTCCAGCTCACCGATGGAACGCGTCGCCGACACTCCCTTCGCCAAGAACGCCTTTGCGGTGATCACCGAGATCCCGTGCAGTGACATCGATGAGAATGTGGCGCGGCTGGCGGGCTCGCTGAAGAACGCGCAATTCCCGTCGCTCCCCATTCCTCGTGCCCGGGGATTCCGCGTCATGGTTCACGTCGACGGCTAACTCGCCTCCATCGCGGGCGCCCCGAAGCGCGAGATCGAGCGCTCGGTATCCGCCTCCACGGGGATGCGGCTCGAACCCAGCGGCCGGGGCCGGGAGTACTGGGTCATCGGCCGCCTGGACATGCGGGACCTCATGTTCTGCGCACGGCTGCCCAAGCCTGCCCGGCCCAAGAAGACCCGCGGCGCCCTGTCGCACGAGCTGTCGTCCATGCTGGTCCTGGCACCCGAACCGCCCCCCGAGGACACCTTCCTGGACCCGTTCGCCAACAGTGGCTCGTTCGTGGTCGCCCGGCTCGCCCTGCCGGCCCGGGAAGTCATCTTCTCCGACCTGGACCTCGCGGAGCACCGCGAACAACTGCCCGGCGAGACCCTGCGCGACCGACGGGTCCGCCTGCTGGACGAGGACGCGATGGCCCTCCCGTCCGTGCCCGACGGCTCGGTAGACGCCGTCGTGACGGATCCGCCGTGGGGCGAGCACGAGGAACTGCCCGTGTCGTACGAGGAGTTCACCCGGACCACCGGACTCTCCCCGGCCCGGGTCCTCCACCCGGAGAAGGGCCGGTACGTGCTGCTCTGCGCCCGCCGGGGCCCCCTCGTTCGAAGCGGCGCTCACCGACGCCGGCCTCGCGGTCCGCCAGACGCACGAGATCCTGGTCAACCGGCCACCCCGCCACAGTCTTCATCGGCGACCGGCGGACCGGCTTCGAACGGTCGCGAAAGACCGTGGAGCCGGAGTCACGCGAATGTGCAGAGCCCGAGGGGCCCGAGCAGCCGCAGGCCGGGCAGAGCGGCGAGCGGCGCCGGACGACCAGGAGGCCGGCCAGCCCCCTGCTCATCGGAATGGGCACCTACCGCCGCTCGCTGAACCGCTTCTCGCGCTGACCGCTACCGGCGGGCTCGCGAACGCCGTGGAACACACAGCCGCGGTGGCGAGTCGGCTCGGCCACCCCCAGACATGAAAAAACCCCAGGTCACGGCGAGTGAGTCCTGGGGTTAATCCGAGCCGCCTTCGGGATTCGAACCCGAGACCTACGCATTACGAGACCGCGAGCGATCATGCCGGGGAATGCCCTGCCGTACCGTCTCGTGACATTCTTCCTGTTCAGAGCATCCGCAGCAGCTTGGCCCGTGCCACCTCGTGCCGCACCGTCCAAAGGCGTCTGTCCACCGTACGTCCAACGGCGAAGTCGATCGGCCGCTCGTCCCCGTCCGACCTCTCGGCTCTCACCGAGGACCACGCACACCGGCCGGAGGCACTACGGCAACTGTGCCTTTCCCACAACGCACGGCCACCTGGCACCTCCACAGGACCCGCCATTCGAAACGCACCGGAGCCCTGGCACCAGTGGCGCCACGCCTCCGGTGCGCTGCTACACCATTCACCGGCCCTGATCCCGCGTCGGCAGGGCGTACTGCTGCCACTGCGAACCAATGGCGAGCTCTCACAGCTTCACTACGGCAGTCAGCCCCGTGGCCCGTCCTGCGTCTGCTCCAGCTTGCGGACCCCACTGCCGCGTCTCTCGGTCAGGCGCGCCGCAACTGGCGCCGTTCACCGAGGGAGGACTGGTACTGCGGACTGACCCACTACTCGCAAACCGGCATCGACGGGTACGCCGGAAGATGTCAACAGCGGACGGGGTGCCGGCGGCGCGGGTCCGGTGGTCAGTCCGCGCGGCAGGACGTGTCCTTCGTGGGCATCTCCCCCTCGACGAGGTAGCGCGTGGTGGTGTTCAGCGCGCAGGAGTTCCGGCCCAGGACGTAGACACCGTGCCCGCTGTCGTCGACGCTGATCAGCCGGGCGCGGTCCCCGAACTTCTCCCGCAGCATCTTCCCGCCCAAGTGCGGGGTCGACGCGTCCCGCCGGTTCTGTAGGAGCAGCACGTTGCGCGGGCCTTCGGCGTCGACCTCCACGGGCGGTTCAGCGGGGGTGTACGGCCAGAAGGCGCAAGGGTTGATGTTGGCGGTGGCGGCGCCAAACAGCGGGTAGCGTTCGCGGTCCTCGGCGACGCCTCGCCGGTAGGTGGTGATGTCCGCGGGCCACTCCGCGTCGTTACAGGTGACGGCGAGGAACACGGTCAGTGCGTTGTCGGTCGGCGACAGCGCACCGTCCGCCGTTTCCCCGGTGGCGGCCGTCAGACCGCGGGCCGCGGCCTCGTCGCCTTCGCGCAGCGTCTGCCAGGTCTGCGCCAGCGTGGGGTACTGCGTCTGCTTGAACAAGTGGCCGAACGTCAGGAGACGGAAGAGGCCGCCGTCGATCCCCGCGACCGGAGCCTTGTCGAGCCTGCCGGCGATGGCGAGGTAGGACGCCCGTACCTGCCCAGGTGTGCGGCCCAGGCCGTAGCTGTCGTGCCGGCTGGCGGCCCACTTCGCGAAGTCCGGCAGGGTCTGCTCCATGCCGAGCGCGTAGCGGCGCATGCCGTCGCGGTCGAGGTGAGCGTCTCCGATGTTGCTGTCGAGCACGATCCGGTCGGAACGCTCGGGGAACATCGACGCGTAGGCGGCGCCGAGGGCCGTGCCGTACGAGTAGCCCAGGTAGCTGGTCTTCTCCTCGCCGAGCGCGGCCCGGATCCGGTCCAGGTCGCGGGCGGTGTTCGCGGTGGTCAGGTGGCGCAGCCTGCCATCGTCGTCGTTGTCCGCGCACTGCTCGGCCGCCTTCTCAGCGACCTTCGCCTGCGCGGTGACCGCAGCGTCATCGACCGCGTAGGGCGGGATGTTGGAGTAGTAGGGGCTGTCTATGGTGAAACCGCAGCTAACCGGTGCCGAATGACCGATCCCGCGGGTGTCCATGCCTATCAAGTCGTAGCGGTCGGTGACGCTGCTGGGCAGGCCCTGGGCCACCAGCAGCGCGGACAGCGCCAGCCCGGATCCGCCGGGACCGCCCGGGTTGAGCATGAGGACGCCGCGCCTCTTGTCCGGGTCGGCGGCGGCCAGCCGCGAAACGGTGAGGTCGATCTGCTCGCCTTCCGGCTCGGCGTAGTCCAACGGCACGCGCACGGTGGCGCACTGCAGCACGGTCGGAGCGGCTTCCGCCCCGACGTCGTCGGGGCACTGGCCCCACACCACCTGAGGCGTTTTCGTCTCCTCGGCGGCGGCGGGCACAGTGATCAGTGACGCGCCCAGGCCGATGACCGCCAGGAGGGCCAGGTTTCGGCCGACACCGCTTTGTCGTTTCATGTCCAGTCTCCGCATATCGGTGCGTGGGGCGTGGTCGCGTCCAGCACACTCCCTGCCCCTGGGGCACGGTCAACCGCTGGCGAGCCGGAACCGAGGGGAGTTGACCGTGCCCCAGGGGCAGGGTTTTCAATGGCCACCGGGCACGATCCTGGAGAGGGGGCTCCTGATGGCGTGGAGTACCCGTCGGCTGGCGGAACTCGCGGGGACGACCGCCAAGGCCGTCCGGCACTACCACGAGATCGGCCTCCTGGACGAGCCGGAACGGGCGTCCAACGGCTACAAGCGCTATGGCGTCAACCATCTGGTGCGCCTGCTGCGTATCCGCAGACTGACCGACCTCGGTGTGGCTCTCGCAGATGTCCCCGCGGTCGAGAGCGGTGATGAGAGGGCACGGCAGATCCTTGGGGACCTCGACGCCGAACTCGCGGCGGACATCGAACGCCGACAGCGGATGCGGCGGGACCTGGCGGCCATCATGGACAATCGGGCCGCGCTCGACATGCCCCCGGACTTCAAGACGCTTGCCGACGACCTGCCCGAAACCCAGCGATCCCTGCTGGTGGCCTACTCCAGCATCCTCACACCCGAAGCGATTGCCGCCCTCAAGGAACAGCTTTCGGGACCCCGTGGCGACCTCGAAGCGGAGTTCGCGGCGCTCGAGGAGGACGCACCCGAGGACGTACGGCAGCGGCTGGCCGAGCAGATGGCGCCCGAAGCCCGCGAGCAGCACCGGGCCCACCCTGCTCTGGCCGACCTCGGGCGGGCCTCGCACCGGGAAAGGGCGCTCGCGGACTCGGTCACCGTGCACGCCTTGACCGAGTTCTACAACCGCGCGCACCTCGACGTGCTGCGACGCGTTCACAGCATCCTCGTCGAGAACGGCACCGCAGGGAGCGAGAGCGACGACGCCCAGCGGTGAGGGCAGCGCCGGGTAGGCGCACACCGCATCTGTGCCGCCCGCGCAGCGTCGGACCGGCCTACCGCAACGAGGCACGTGCGTCAGCGGACCACACCGACCACGGTTCGCTGATGCCCAGGTGGTGGCAGTGACGACGACTCCTGCATGCACTTGTCACACCATCAGGCGCGCACTGGGCCACACTCACCGAGTCACGAAGCGGCGCTCTGAGTACGGTCACCGAGGGGCATCGTCATCGGACAGGAGCCCGTCGAGCCGCTTCATGACGTCCACCTGGGCTGGATTGTAGAGATCGCTGATGGCTTCGCCGATGGTGCGGGCGGTGTGCTGTCGGCCGCGCGGGGCGTCTGAAGCCAGATCGCTGAGCCCGGGATGGCGGACCCGGAGGCCTCGAACGTACGGCACGAGACGCTCGGCGAGATTCTGGCGGGTCACCTCGTCGGCATCGGCCGGAAGCTCGTTGAGTTCCAGTGCCACCGGCTGCGGCTCCTGATGGAGCAGGTCGGCATAGGCGTCCATCCCACCGGGCCCGAGGACCGTACCGAGGACGGTGACGAAAGAGCGGTCCGGGGCAGAAAACTCGGCGGTCTGGTCCACGGAGACGAAGCGGAGGGGAAGATCGCTCGCAGCGCGTCCGCGCAGGAAGGCGCCCACCTCCGCGCGGGCGTGTTGCAGGCGTTCGATGGTGGCGGCCAGCTCCGTGTCGAGAGCCCGCAGATCACGCGGGTCGGGGCCCGCATCCGGGTCGTCGTCCATGCCCGCGATCTGGGACAGGGAGAAGCCCAGAGCGGTGAGGCGCTTTATCCGGAGGAGCCGGACGAGGTGGCTGACGCCGTACTGCTTGTATCCGTTGGACCGACGCTCCGGCTCTTCAAGCAATCCGATGTCGTGGTAATGCCGTACGGCCCTGAGACTGACGCCGGCCAGCTCCGCCATCTCCCGGGTGCTCCACGCCATGATCGAGATCTCCCTCGCCGTCTGGTTCCGTGCCTTTGTGTTTCTTTGCGGTCGCCCTCAAGAATTCGAGTCCGGCAACTGCCCGGCGGGCGGATAGCCGCCGACCATGCCGGTCTGTCCACGCCGGCGCCCGTCGCGCCGTGGTCTCGCGCCTCGACGCGAAGGGGTGGCTGGTCCGGTTCACGGCCGGGGGAGTCCGGCGGATGGTGCGGGGCCGGTGGAGAGGACGTGGTCGACGGCGGCGTTGAGGGTCTCGGTCTCGGCGATGAGGACGGATTCGCGTGTGGGCAGGGCGCGTTCGACCGAGAGTCCGTTGAGGACGGTGAGAAGGAACCTGACGTTGCGGGTGTGGTCTCCCGGGGGCAGTGCGCCCTCCTCGGCGAGCACGGCCAGCCAGTGTTCGACCAGACGCTCCGCCTCCCGCTCGTGGGCGAGGTAGGCGGTGCGTACCGGTTCGGTCGGTTCGGGTTCGATGAAGCTCCGATAGACCGTGCCCCATGCGGTTCGCGCGTCCTCGTTGGTGCCGAGCGGTGCGAGAACCTGCCGCAGGCAGTTCAGCAGCCGTTCGCGGGGCGACAGTGTCCGGTCCCGGATCGGGTCGCCGGGCAGCAGGTGTTCGTAGATCCGCTTGAGCAAGCTGTCCTGCAGCGCGCGCTGGGTGGGGAAGTGGAACCTCAGCGAGCCGATGCTCACCCCGGCACGCGCGGCGACCGCGCGCACGCTCAGCTTCGCCGCTACGTCCTCGGCGATCATCTCCGCGGCGGCCTGGAGGATCTTCTCGCGTGTTTCCATGTCCCGCTCTCCTTCGCTTCTCCCAGCACCCTTCACTGTACTAGCACGCCGTACTAGTACAGCATGCTAGTGCTCCGACCGGGAAGGTTCGCCGGGGCGGTCGTCCGGGCGGCTGGATGCACGGTGACATCCGCTCTGACTGCTGGGGGGTGCAGTGGCTGGACTTGTCCATGTGTGCAGGTTGACCGACCTGGAGGGGCAGAGCTGCAGCAGATCGTGCGCCGGGGCAGCACCAGTTCGGTGCGCTACCGGTGCGCGATGACGCTGCTGGCCTCGGCCGGTCGGAACCGGGTGCCGGTGATCGCGTAGCTGGTGCAGGCCGACGAGGACACCGTCCGCGACGTGATCCACCCGTTCAATGAGATCGGCCTGGCCTGCTTGGCCCCTCGGTGGGCGGGAGGCCGTCCCCGCCTGCCCAGTCCTGACGACGAGGACTTCGTCGTCAGGACGGCCACCACCCGCCCGAGCAAGCTCGGCCAGCCCTTCACCTGCTAGCCCATCCCCAAGCTCGCCGCCCACCTGCGGAGAGTGCACGGCCGTGTCATCCGGATCGGCCGCGAGGCATTACGGTGCCTGCTCGCCCGCAGCGGTGTCACCTTCCAGCGGAGCAAGACGTGGAAGGAGTCGCCTGGCCCCGAGCGCGACGCCAAGCTGGACCGCACCGAGAAGGTGCTGGAGCGCACTTCGGACCGCTGCGGCAGTTCACCATCGCCAACTCGCACTACCCCAACCACACTGCGCAGTCACGGGCCCTGCACACCTACCTCCGCCGGCGCAACGTCAACACCCGCCACCGCAGCCTGAACGATCCAACGAATCCACGCGAGCACAGCACTGGCGAGCAGGGGTTCACCGGGCAGGCGAACCGCTGGCGACCATGGACTCATACAGGCGAGAGCATCTCCTGAAGCATGCGCTGCAACTCGGCGCGGTCCCGCGGAGTGATCCTCGTCAGCCTGCGGTCGTACTCCAACGCGAGGGCTGCGAGTGCACGATCCCGTGCCTCTGTGCCCTCGGCGGTTAGTACGAGCCGGTGACGCCGCAGGTCCGCGTCGTCGATCTCGCGCCGGATGAACCCCTTGGCGACAAGGTTGCGGACGTAGACCGTCACGCTCGCTCTGGGGAGCAGCAGTGCCGTCGCGATCTCGGCCGGGTACGGCGATGCCTCCACCTCGGCCAGGACGAAAAACTCCTTAGTCTCCAACCCGAGCTCGGCCAGCTCACCCGTGCAGGCATCCATCACAGCGCCCAGCAGCCGCTGGTTCAGCGTCCACAGCTGCGCCCCGTCAACCGACATGCGCCCCCTCCATCCATGTACTACGGTTTCGTATTAGTTTAACCTCGTACAATCGATTTCATTGTACTGGGCTCCTATGGAACAACAATTTCACGAGAGAAGTCAGGCATGCTTAAGCACCTCACGATCCCGCGCGGTCCCATCAACCTCGCTGCGGACCTCCACCTGCCCGACAGCAGCGCACCGCTGCGCACCGTGGTGCTCTCCACCCCGGGCAGCAGCGTGAAGGAGCAGATCGGCGCCAACTACGCCTCCCGTCTCGCCGCCCGCGGCATCGCGGCACTCGTCCTCGACCCCGCCCATCAGGGTCAGAGCGAGGGCGAGCCCCGCGACCTCGAAGACCCCTACCGCCGAGGTGAGGACATCTCCTACGCCATCGATGTACTCACCACGACCCCCGGCATCGACCCGCAGCGCATCGGCGTCCTCGGCATCTGCGCCGGTGGCGGCTACGCCGTGCACACCGCTCGCACGGACCACCGCATCAAGGCGGTCGGCACCGTAGCCCCCGTCAACATCGGCGCCGCGTTCCGCAGCTTCTCCCCCGACGGTCCGGCCACAGCACTCGACGCCCTCGCGGACGCACGGACCGAAGAGGCCCGCTCCAGCGAGATGACCCGCGTGAACTGGCTGCCCGACACCCCCGAGGACGCCGCGGCAGCGGGCCTGACCGACATCGACACCACTCAGGCCGTCACCTACTACCGCACCGAGCGCGGCGGCAACGAACACTCCACGAACCGGCGCCTCTTGCGCAGCGACTCCCTCCTGCTGGGCTACGACGCGTTCCACCTGGCCGATCGGCTCATGACCCAGCCACTCCAGGTCATCCTCGCCGGACGCATCGGCAACACCGGTTCCTACGACACCGGCGTGCAACTGTGGAAGCTGGCCCCCAACCCCGTCGACCTCATGGTGATCGACGGCGCCGGCCACTACGAGATGTACGACGAACCCGAATACGTCGACACCGCCGTCGAACGACTCACCAGCTTCTATGCGAACAACCTGTAAGGCATCCGAACCGGCGAACGTATGCGGTCCCAGCACTAGCGCCCTTCCTGACTCGCTGCACTAGTGGCGGTGCCGGCCGATGCACACAGGAGGGGCGGAGCACGACGTTGAAGCAGCGGGGCGGCATCAAGACGCCTGGACCCGGGCGACGGCAGGGAACTGCAGCGGTGCCGCGCTGTACGAGGACGGCGACGGGAGCGGTCAGGAGTGACGGGCAGGGCCTGGCCGGTGGCGCGCACCCCCGGCTCAGGGTGACTGCGAGGCGCCGTGTCGCAGGCCGTCGAAGAGGAGGGCGGTGATCTGCCGGGCCTCGACCAGCCAGCCCTCCGTGGCGCGCATTCCGCAGACGCCGCCCAGGGCACGCAACAGAGTTGGGCCTGTGACGTCGTCGCGGACGGTGCCGGCCGCACTGCCTGCTTCGAGCAGCAGGGAGAGGGCACCGGCCATACGCGTACGGGCGTCGTCGAAGACCGGTGAGTCCGTCGCCATGATGCTCTCCAGCACACCGGACATTCCCTTGCCCACCGCCGCGTGGTCCACGAGCAGCAGCAGGAAGCGCCGCAGCGCCTCCTCCGGGGCGTGCTGGTCCAGCAGGACGCCGGGCGTGGCGCACAGGTCGTCGACCTCTTTGCGGTAGACCTCCTCGATCAGCGCGTCGCGGGTTTCGAAGTGGCGGTAGAGCGTTCCGACGGCGACGCCGGCGCTGCGGGCGATGTCCTCGACGTGCGCGTCGGCGTCGCCGCCGAGGAACGCCTGGCGGGCCGCGGACAGCAAGGCCTCGCGGTTGCGTCGCGCGTCGGCACGCAGCGGGCGTGGTTGCGTCAAGAGAACCTCCACAAGGTGAGTCCGGTTCCGTTTACGTGTACCTTTTCCGGAGTCAGGTTCATCTTACGGAGGAGACACCCCATGCCCATCACGGACAACAGCCTCGACGGCCTTCGGGTACTGGTCACCGGCGGCAGCCGGGGCCTGGGCGCGGCGACCGTGCGCCGCTTCGTCACCGCGGGCGCGATCGTACTGACGGCCTCCCGCAGCCGGCCCGAGGAGGACAGCGACGCCACATTCCTCGCGGCGGACCTCTCCACGCAGCAGGGAGTGGCCGAACTCGGCCGCCGCGTCGTCGAGCAGGTGGGCGGCGTGGACGTGCTCGTGAACAACGCGGGCGCGGCGAGCTCCCCGGCGCCGACCCTGAGCCGGTCGGACGAATCCTGGCAGGCGGACCTGGAGATGAACCTCCTCAGCGCCGTGCGTCTGGACCGGGCCCTGGTGCCGGGAATGGTCGAGCGGGGCTCCGGCGTCGTCGTGCACGTCTCCTCGATCGCCAGCCAGCTGCCTCAGCGCACCGAGGCGCCCTACGCCGCCGCCAAGGCCGCGCTCAACACCTACAGCCGCGAACTGGCCACCGAAGTCGGCGCACACGGGGTGCGCGTGGTCTGCGTCCTTCCCGGCTTCGTCGTCACCGACGGCGCCACCGCCCACCTGAAGCACATGGCCGAGAAGCAGGGCATGACCACCGAAGAGGTCACCCGGCAGATCGTGGACCACCTGAACGTTCCCCTGGGCCGCCCCGGCGATCCCGAGGATGTCGCCGAGATGATCGCCTTTCTCGCCTCCGGCCGCGCGAAATGGCTCACCGGAGCGCAGTTCCGCGTCGACGGCGGCATCATCCCGACCGTCTGAGCAACCACCGACAGCACGAACAGGACACCCCATGCCCATCACCCTGGCCTCCGTGATCATCGACGCCGCCGACGTCGAGAAGGAGAGCTCGTTCTGGCACCGGCTGCTCGGCGGCTCCCTCACCCCCACGCCGACGCACCACTTCGTCCAGGCTCCCGGCCTCCCGGCGATCGTGGTCCAGTCCGCTCCCGGACACACCGCCCCGAACTGGCCGGACGGCACCTCCCAGCAGATGCACCTCGACTTCGGCGTCGACGCACTCGCAACCGCCGACCGCACGGCCACCGACGCCGGCGCCACCCGACTGCGGCCCACCGACGAGATCACCCCGGAAACCCGCACCGGCAGCCGCGTCTACGCCAGCCCGGCCGGACACCCCTTCTGCCTACGCTCAACCTGAGCCGGCCGTCCACCAGGCCGCGCCTGTCGTCAAAAGATCGTTTGCCTACAGGTATCGCGGGTGAAAGCGCCGCGGTCTCAGGCATTGCGCGGCCGTGTGGAAATTCCGGCTCCGGGTCAGGCCGGCGGGCCGGGGGTGTATCTGGCGAGCATGGTCTGGACGGCCTCTTCGACGGCGCTGTGGATGTCGGAGGCTGCGGGGTTCCAGCCGGTCAGCAGCATGCGGGGCCACAGGACGTAGTTAGCGATCATGCCGAGGAACTGGTTCGCGGCGCTTTCAGCGTTGGGCACATCAGCGTTGCCCGCCTCATGCTCGGATTCCAAGTAGTGCTGGACGGAGGCGAAGTAGGGCAGTTTGCCGAGCTGGAACTGCATCCGTCCCAGCTCGGGGAAACGAGGCAGTTCGGCGATGACGATCCGGAACAAGCCTGTCATGCGGGGCTGGCCGATCAGGTCGGCGTAGCGGTGGCCGATGGCTGTCAGCCCGGAGCGCAGGTCTCCCGCCTGTGGCCGCGCGGCAGTATCGCCGGCGTCGCGCTGCCAGGACTCGGTGACGATGGCCTCGAAGAGGGCCGCCTTGGTGGGGAACTGCTTGAACAGGGTGGACTTCGAGACCCCGGCCGCTTCGGCGATCCGTGCGAGGGAGGTGCCGTCGTAGCCGCGGTCCAAGAACAGTTCTGTGGCCGCGGAGGTGATCGCCTCACGCTTCTGCTGGGCGAGCCTGCGGTGATGCGCGGTGAGTTCTGCTGCCATGCGGAGAGTATGCCGCAGCCCCGAGGCGAGTCACTTGACTCGCCTCTTGGGCCCGCTTACGGTGCAGCAGTAAGGCGAGTCGAGTGACTCGCATCTGAGGTGTGGCACCTGGGCGCATCCTCGTTGTCGCGCGATGGAGGAAGTTCATGACAGTCGACAAGATCGCTTTGGTGACCGGTGCGAATCGCGGCCTCGGGCGCAGCGCGGCCATCGCCCTGGCCACACGCGGGGTGCGGGTCGTGGTCACCCACCGCGGTGACGCGGCCGGGGCTGTGAAAACGGTGGAAGAGGCGCAGGCCGTGGGTGGGACGGCCGCTGCTCTCCGGCTCGACATCAGCGACGTCCCCTCCTTCGCGTCCTTCACCACCGAACTGGGCGCGCAGCTGGAGCGCTGGGGTACTTCGCGGCTCGACATCCTGGTCAACAACGCGGGACTGGGAGTCTTCGGGCCGCTGGAGACCGTCACGATCGACGACTTCGACACGGTGATGGGCACCAACGTCCGGGGCACGTTCTTCCTCATCCAGTCGCTCATGCCGCTGCTGGCCCAGGGCGGCCAGGTCATCAACGTCTCGACGTCACTGACCCGCCACACCAGCCCCGCCACCTCGGTCTACTCCGCCTCGAAGGCCGCCGTCGAAGCTCTGAGCCGCACCCTCGCCGCAGAACTCGGACCTCGCGGCATCCGGGTCAACTCCATCGCCCCGGGGCCGACCGCCACCGACTTCAACGGCGGAGCGATGCGGGACGACGCCGGAATGCGCCAGGTTCTGGCCGGACAGACCGCGCTCGGCCGCGTCGGCGAACCTGAGGAGATCGGCGACGCCATCGCCACGCTGGCCTCCGAGGGACTGCGCTGGGTCACCGCCCAGCGCATCGAGGTCTCCGGCGGCGCCCTCCTGTGACGCCGGGCGACGGCCGGCAGGGAAGCAGGTAGCGGGCCTTGACGAGCTCGTGCATGGTTGGCGGTAGCGCGTCGAGGACTGTCGATCGGCAGTTGTGTTCACTTTCGCGTGCCACTGGCCTGCCGGCGGGAGAGCGGTCCGGCGACGGCGAGACGTCAGCACCGCCTGGTGCCGCTCGTGCCACAACGGGCCGACCTCGGTGACAAGTTCTGCGATCACGTCGGGCGTCAGCCCGGTGATCCGCGGGCTACGGATGGTTGCCGCACGCGTCCGATTCCCCACCACACGGGTCGTGCTCAACGATCAAGGTCTCGCCAACCACGCACGAGCCCGTAAAGGGTGTTGCACAAGGCTGCGTTCGGGCAGGTCAGAGCCGGTGGAGACGGTTCTCTGGTCATGATGCGAGGGCGAGGTTGTGCATCTGGGCGACGGCCTTGGACGGCATGGTGGAGGCCGTTGCCGTGCTGCCGGCAGTCGCGGAGGATCTTGTAGTTCTTCATCCGGCCGATCACGTGTTCCACGCGGGCGCGGACCTTGCGGTGGGCCGCGTTGTCGGCCTCTTCGCCCGACAGCAGCGGCCGTCGGGGGCGTTTGCGGTGCGGGGTGATCATGCCGCAGTTGAGGTAGGCGCCGTCGGCCAGGACGGTCACGTCGCGGCAGTGCTCGGCCAGGCCGGACGCCCGCCAGGCGTGCGCGTCCGCGGTGGTGCCCGGCACCGGCCGGGCGGCGGCGATCACCAGGCGGGTGTCGGCATCCACGATGACCTGCACGTTCGCCGAGAACCGGTAGTTACGGCTGGAGGAGCCGACCTCGCGGTCCCAGACCGGGACCAGGGTGCCGTCCACGGTCCATAGCCGGTCCGCCGCATCGGCCGGCCGGGTCACCGGCTCCAGCGCGAGCAGGGGGCCCAGCTTCTGGATCACCCGGCACACGGTCGAGGACGAGATGCCGAACAGCGGGCCTAGCTGCCGCATGGTCAGGTTCGTGCGGTAGTACACGGCCACCACCAGCACCCGTTCGGGCAGTGGCAGACTCCACGGCCGGCCCCGCAGGGTCCCGTTGCCGCCCCGGTCCCGGACCGTCTTCAGCAGCCGCCCGAACTGCTCCAACGACAGCCCCGCGAACGTCTCCACCCACACCCGTTCAGCCCTCAACACCCCAACCAAACATCGGAGATGCCCAGATCACGGCCTTGTGCAACACCCTTTAAGGACTGTCCCGTAAGTACCGCTTGCCACCGGCGTTGCGCCTTTCCTCGGAGAGCACGGTCAGCCAGTGTTCGACCCGGCGCTCCGCCTCCCGCTCGTGGGCGAGGTAGGCGGTGCGAACCGGTTCGGGTTCGATGAAGCTCCGACAGACCGTGCCCCATGCGGTTCGCGCGTCCTCGTTGGTGCCGAGCGGTGCGAGAACCTGCCGCAGGCCGTTCAGCAGCCGTTCGCGGGGCGACAGTGTCCGGTCCCGGATCGAGTCGCCGGGCAGCAGGTCTTCCTTCACTTCTCCCTGCTTTCCCCACCCAACTAGCACGCCGTACTAGTACGGCGTGCTAGCGTCTCCCTAGCACGCTGTACTAGTAAGGGTGCGGCCGAGGCGCGAAGGGGTGCGCGGAGCATGGCGTTGAAGCAGTGGGCGGCATCAAGGCGCCTCAAGCCGGGCGACGGCAGGGAACTGCAGCGGTTCCGCTGGTGGCAGCTCCCCGCGCGCTCCCTGCTCTGGCTACGGCTTGCCGGTGACGGCGGGCAGGAACGCCTGTACGCCGTCGACGTACGGCACTGGGCGCGATTGGACAACAGCAGGATCCGGGCGCATCTGTTCCTGGACGGCAGGCACGTGGCCGAGTCGAAGTTGCCCGCGGTCTTCCCGGTCGACGGGGGCGTCATCGAGGTGGCGATGAGCAGCTACGGCATCAAGCGCTGCCACTATCGCCCCTTGGACGGACAGCCGTCTCAGCTCACGCCCGACCCCGCCTCCGCGGAGGGACGGAGGGCGCGCTTCGGCACCCGCCACCCGGGACTGAGCCGGGCGGTCGCCGTCGGATCGGTGTTGCTGCTGCTCATCGGTGTGGGCCTGAACCTGCTGCAGCTCGCTGAACCCGTCTCTCACATCCCCCCCGTCACACAGCGGGTCGGAACCTTCGTATCGCCGATACACCTACCGATCTGGCTGAACCTCGCACTGGGAGGCGGGGCCGTTCTGGCGAGCATGGAGCGCGCTCTCCGCCTGCGGTACTCCTCCCTGCTCGACGCGGCCGGTCACTGACTCATCGAAGCGAGGAAGGCACGACCACGCCCCCTTCGGCCGGCCTCTCGCGCGACCGGCGCAGCCGGGCTGCAGGGCATGGCACACGTAGGACGAAAGGAAGATCATCATGATCCAGTCGAGGCCACGGACCGCCGCCAAGTACGGGGCCGCGTTCGCCGCGGCCCTCATGGTCATGACGGGATGCTCGTCTGGCGCCTCGGGGCTGCGCAGCACGTCCGCAACGGGCGCGTCGGCCCCGGCTCCCTCCCCGGACCCGCTCACTTGGAGCACGTGTGGGAAGGACCTGGAATGCGCCACGATCAAGGTGCCGCAGGAATACACCGACCCCGAGGGCGCGCAGAGCCCGCTCGCGGTCATGCGGCACCGGGCCACTGATCCCGCTCAGCGCATCGGCAGTCTCATCTTCAACCCGGGCGGACCCGGGGTCGCCGCCACCGAGACACTCCGCAATCTGCCCAGGACAGCCGGTACTCCGGGCGCTTTCTCGCCTGCTGTGCTCGCCAGATTCGACGTCATCGCGATGGACCCGCGCGGCGTCGGCCAATCGCAGGCCGTTCGATGCCTGACCGACCAGCAGCGAGCCGACGCCGCCGGCACCTCCTTCGACCCGGCGGTCCCCGGAGGCAAGCCTCTGCCGCGGCTGCTGGCCGATGCCGCCGCGTTCACCGACGGCTGCGCCAAGCACCAGAGCAAGAAGTTCCTGGCCAGCCTTTCCACCGACAACGTGGCTCGCGACATCGACCGAGTCCGCGCCGCGCTCGGCGAGAAGAAGATCACGTACTACGGCTTGTCCTACGGCACCGTGGTCGGCCCGATGTACGCCACGCTCTTCCCTCACCGAGTCCGCCAGATGGTGCTCGATGCGCCCGTCGACACCAACCAGTGGTTCGGCGATTCCCTCCCCTTCCAGAACGACGTCGCTGTGGCAAGCGAACGAACCCTCAACGCCTGGTTCAAGACCTGTCGCACCGAAGGGGCCGCAGTATGCCGGTTCGGGGCAGGTGACCCGGAGGCGGCGTTCGACACACTCATCGACACGTTGGAAGCGAAGCCGCTGAAGATCGCACCCGCCCAGGAGGGCGCCACGCCGGGCGGCGAGCTCGACGGTGCCATGGCCCTGGAGACCACCCGAGCCCTGGCCGGCGACCAGAACACCTGGCCGTTGCTGACCTCGGCGCTGCTGGCCGCGCAGAAGGGCAACGGCGCACCCCTCTATACCCTGTGGAGCAGCGTCACGGTATCCCCCTTCCCCGTCCCCACCGCGATGTTCGAAGCCCACACAGCGGTACGCTGCGCCGACTGGCACACCCCGGCCGGCATCGCCGCGCACAAGGCCGCAGCCACCAAGGCTGTTGCTGAGGCGAAGCGGATCGGGACTCGGGCCGCCTACTCCGCTCTCAACTGCGCACGGTGGCCCGCGCCGAACAAGGACCGCGTCACCAAGCCGCTCACAGGCGCCGGTGCGCCCCCGGCACTGGTGGTCGCAGGTCGACTGGACCCTGTGACCCCCCATCACTGGGCCGAGAACATGACCCGGACTCTGGACGCCGCGGTCCTGCTCACACGTGAGGGAGTCGGACACGGCTCCTATGGCATCAACTCGTGTGTCAACAAGGCAGTTGACGCCGCACTCCTCCACGGCACCCGCCCCGCCGACGGCACCGTATGCAAGACGGACACGCCCGCAACCACCCGCCCCCTTGTCCTTGCGAAGCGCTGAGTCACAGCCAGCCGTCACTCGCCCACGCATACGCACGGCATGACCTCAGAACAGCGGAAGGATTTACGCGCGGGCTGACTGAAGTTCAAGGCCACAGCTAAGGGCTGGCCCGCATTTCCCGCCGGGTGCCCGAAGACAGCCAAGGCACCTCGTCACGTTGTCGGAGCGTCCCCATGCATCCAGTATGTGGACGCTCCTTCGCTTTGCGATGCGCCGCGTCCGGACGCCATGCGCTTGATCCACCGGGAATTGCGGGACAGTCCTCACGCAGCCCACTTCAGGGCCCCGCCCGTGCGTGATTCTGCGTCGGCTTGGTGAACCGACGCACCGTAAAAGCGGAGAGAGAATAGGTCCTGCGTTCTCAACCGAGGCGGCCTCGGCGATGTAATCCGCAGTTGCTGACGGCGCAGGTCAAACAAGGCAGAAGGAAAACCCGCGCCTTGCCCTCGTCGCCACCCCGCTCGCAGCACACCACCTGGCCAGTTCAAGGGGAGACCGCCCCGTCATCGGCGACTCCGATTGCACCAGCGGTCTCTCCCACTGCTGTTACCGCACGTCCAGCACACCTTTCGCCGACGTCGACTCCAGTCTCCGCAACACCGCGAGCGCCCGGCCCACCCCGGTTTGAGGGACTGGCCCAGCGGCACGGCCAGGGCCCGGCACGAGAGGTCCTGTGCATCCCGCGCACCCTGACGGGACGCCCCCAGGCGCGAGGCGGACGCCGGTTACGCCTCTGTCACGACGGCGGACTCGGTGCACACCATGCAACAGATCCAGAAATGTCCATCCTCCAGGTCGTACAGAACTATGCCGTAACGTCACCAGTTTCACGGCTCGGACCGGAGGTAGGAGAACCACTGAAAGGCAAATCAGGGGCGAGGGCCCAGCAGTTACTCCCTGATGGGTGGGCGAACGCCCAATTCATTCCACCTGCCCCTTGACAGGTATTAGAGGAAGGGAGGGTGCGACCGATGAGCCCCTCCTCTGCACACATTTCACTCTCTTGTCGGCGATAGAAACTTCTGCCGACTTCGGCTAGCACAAAGGGGAGTTCTGATGCCCACGACTCTCGCTCAGAAGCTGTATCTGCTCTGCTACACCGTCAAGAAGGAAAAGTTCCAGCTCGACAACATTCAGGGGCGCGGCCAGCTGCTGCGGGCCGGGGCGATGACTGAGCTGGCCCGTAACGGTCTGCTGGACGCGACCGGGGGGAAGGTTCGGCGGCTCTCCGGCAATCCGCCTGAGGATCCGTTCACGGCATCGGTCTGGTACGACCTGCCCGAGGACAAGCCCAAGGGCTGGCTGAAGTTCCTGCACAACAAGGCGCACACAGCCGAAACCCCGGTCCGCGACCAGTTGCTCGCCTCCGGGGATGTCGCCATCGAACGGCGGAAGAAGCTGGGGATCGTGTCCACCAACAGGGTCACCGTGGTGCACCCGGACCTGGTGCACGCCCTGCAGGACCGGGTGCGCGCGATCGTGCTCGACGGCACTCCCGCCGATGACCTGACGGACGAGCTGGCCATGGCCGTCCTGGCGGTCGAGCTGGAGCTCTCCTCGGTGTGGAGCAAACAGGACCGCCGCACCCACAAGTCCGCCCTGAAGGCGCAAGCGGCGCGGTTCGACGCGTTCGTCCCCGGACTGCGCAAGGCACTGCGCGACTCCTATCTCGCGAGCCGGGCCGTGGGAGGCGGCTGGAGCGCCTGAACCGCACCACGACCGCAACGAGAAATCCCCGAGAGACGCTGCAACCGCAGCACGTGACCAGGAGTGATCAATGACCCAACTCGAAGGCGAGCACGCCCCCTCCCCAACTCCTGACCCGGGCACCACAAGCGCGCCGCCCCCCGCCCCGGGTTCACCCATTCTCAGGTCCATGGGCGGCATCGCGGGCTTCGTCTACTCGACCGTCCCGGTCGTGGTGTTCGTGATCGCACTCGCCTTGCTGTCGACGAAGGCAGCCGTGATCGCGGCGGTAGCAACCGGTGCGGTACTCACCGTGGCCCGGCTGGTGCGCGGGGAACGCCTTCTCGCCGCCTCGGGCAGCCTGACCGGCGTTCTGGTCGCGGCGGGCATCGTCGCACTCACCGGATCCGCCAAGGACTTCTTCCTGCTGGGCATCTGGGTGGCCTTCGCAGGATTCCTCGCCACCTTCGGTTCGGTCCTCCTGCGCCGCCCCCTGACCGGTGTGGTGTGGAACCTCCTGCACGGTGGCGCGCACGCCTGGCGTGCGGACCGTCAGGTTCTGCGGGCACACGACATAGCCACGCTCGCAGCGGCGAGCGTCTTCGGCGCCCGGTTCGTAGTAAAGCAGTGGCTCTACGTGCATGACGCCACCGGCTGGCTCGCCTTCGCGAAGATCGCCATGGGCTCACCCCTCACCGTGGTCGCCGCACTGGTCGTCGCCTGGGCCTTCCGTGCGACGTCCAAGCGTCTGCTGGACATCCGACCGGTCCCGGCCATCGCTCAGCACGAGGCCGAACTCCCTCCTCGTCAGGATGCCTCCAGGTAGCGAGCAGTCACATCACCTCAGCGCGGAAGGAACCTCATGTCGATCAGCCACACGCAAACAGAGACGGTGCGGGAACTCGGAGCTTTCGAGCGGACCATCGATCTCTACATGCATCGAAACCCTGTCCAGTTCTCCCTGGTCGCCGAGATCGACCGCAAGGTCTGTGAGCAGACGCTGGCACGGGCGCTGAAGCAGGTGCAGGCACAGCACCCGCTGCTCCGCGTCTCGGTCGACCGCCGGTCCGCTCAGGCTCGGTACCGCTGGGCAGAGGGCCCGGTCAGGATCGAAACCGCAGCCGAGGGAACGCCCTGGCAGGCGGTCGTCGCCCGTGAGCAGACGTGCCCCATCGCGCCGGAGCCCGGCCCGCTCCTGCGGACCGTACTGATTCCCGCGGAAACAGGCAGCTTCATCGTGCTGACCTTCGCCCACCAGATCACCGACGGCACCGGCGGCATACGGGTGGTGTCGGACCTCGTCGCCGCCCTCGACGGCGACGAGGAGAGCGGTAGGCCGACCCCGGGGCAGGATGCGCCGCCCTCCCAGGAGGCCCTCCTGCAGGCCCTCGACGCGGCGACGCCTCCCGTCGGGCCGCCCCAGGACGAACTGATGAACCCGCCCGGCGAGCTGACTCAGTTCTCGGGACGGGCACCGCACGTCTCCGCCTTGGCCCTGCAACGCGGTCTGACCGCACGCCTCGTGGCCCGCTGCCGCGCGGAGGGCGTGTCCGTGCACGCCGCGCTGTGCGCTGCCGCCTGCACGCTCTTCCACCGCGCGGGCCGCACCCGGGTGAGGGTGCTGAGCCCGGTCGACCTGCGCCGTGCCGCGGGTCTTCCCGACGCCGTCGCCAATCGCTTCGCCGGAGCGCGGACAGTCAGCGAGGCACCCCAGGCCGAAGATTTCTGGAAGCTGGCCCAGCATCATCACCAGGCTCTGGAACACCAGCGGACACCCGGGTTGCTCAAAGCCGGTTCGCAGGCGCTGGCCCAGCAGCCGCCGACCAACCCCGAAGAGGCCGAGACGATGATGACCGCTGTCACCGCCGCCGACATCCAGATCACCAATCTCGGAGTGGTCGAGGCGCCTGCACACGGCCGCGCCCGTCTCACCGCTCTGTGGGGACCGGCGCAGACCACCCAACTGGCCGGTGAACACGTCCTGGGTGTCGCCACCTGCGGGGGACGCCTACGAATGACGGAGCTGACCCACGACCCCCTGGCCGTCCTGCTGCCCGACATGGTCACCGTCCTCGCCCAGCAGTGCACCGAACCCGGCGCGCCCTCCTCCTGATGCATGCAGGGCACCGAGCACCGTCCCAGACACACCGTCGGCCATCCGGCGGTCCGAAGCGCCCGGGACGCCCTCGCCGAACGGGCAGAGCGCCACCGAACCGACCCGGCCACCACATCCACACCACGCGCTCGACAGCCGCACCCGATGAGCGACACACAGGAGTGACCATGCAGTCCCCTACCGACGCCCACGAAACAGGCGATACCGCCTTCCTGGCCGAGCTGCGGTCCCATATTCCTACGGACCGTGTGCTCACCAGCGGACCGGAGTACACGCGAGCCCTGGCGCTGTTCAACGCAGCGGTCGATGTCCGCCCTTCGGTCGTCGTGCGGTGCGCGAGCACCGCTGACGTGCAGGCGGGAGTACGCGCTTCTCGCAACCATGGAGTGCCACTCTCCGTGCGTGGCGGGGGGCACGACTTCTGGGGCCGGGCGTTCCGACCCGGCGGGCTGGTCCTCGATCTGACCGAAATGAGAGACGTGCAGGTCGACGTCAACCACCGTTACGCGACAGTCGGCGGCGGGGCTCTCTCTTCGGACGTCGTCTCAGCCGCCGAGCGGGCGGGCCTGACCGCCGTCACCGGAACGGCGGGCTCCGTCGGCATGGTCGGCCTCACGCTCGGCGGCGGCTACGGTCCCCTCCTGGGCCAATTCGGGCTCGCAGCCGACAACCTGCTCAGCGCCGAGGTCGTCCTGGCCGACGGCTCACGAGTGAACACCGACGCCGAACACCACCCGGACCTCTTCTGGGCCTTGCGCGGCGGCGGCGGCAACTTCGGCGTCGTGACCTCGGCACGGATCCGCCTGCACCCCGTACCGACCGTCATCTCGGGAACCATCCTGTACCCGATCGACCAGAGCGCCGGCATACTGGCCGACCTCGGCGGGATCCTTCAGGACAGTCCCGACGAGCTGACGGTAGACGTGGGGTTCCTTCCCGGCCCGGACGGCAAGCCGACGGTGTACGTCGCCCCGACCTGGTCGGGGAACCTTGAGGCAGGCAACGCCCAGAACGGGCCGGTACGCACCCTGGCCAGACTCGGCACACCCGTGCTCGCCGAGATCGGACCGGCCGCCCGTTCCGCAACACTGGCAGCGACGGACGCCATGTTCCCACCGGGCCGCATGGGCGCGATCCGCACACGAACCGTCCAGAGCGTCACGGGCTCCATCGCAACCCTCCTGGACCGGGCCGCCCAGGAGTTCACCTCACCGTTCTCCGCGATCGTGTGGCACCAGTTCCACGGTGCGGCCACCCGCCCAACTCTCGGTTCCACGGCTTTCGGCCGACGCGAACCGCACCTCATGGTCGAGCTGATCTGCATGTGGGAGAACGGCGAGAACAAGGACCACACAGGTAGGCCCTCGCACCTGCGCTGGCTGGAAGAAGCTCACGCAGCCCTCGAACCGTTTTCCCTGCCGGGCGGCTACGTGAACTTCCTGGGGCCGGAAACTCCCGACCAGATAGCGAACTCCTACGGGCCGAACACCGAACGCCTGCTCGCCGTGAAGTCCGCAGTCGACCCGGACTCGGTCTTCTCCGCCACACCGCTCCCTACATCCACCGCCGGCGCCTGATCACCGCGTGTGTGAGACGAAGGAGAGATCGCCGACCTGGTCAGCGGCAGCAACCCCTCATCCCTGCCTTGGCGGTTGAACAGCGACAGACAACTGTTAGTCAGGGGCTTCTTCCAAATGTCGGGCCAGCGCAAGAAGGCCTCCGGCCAGCTGCCCGTCCGCAGGCCCCCGGACCCTTCCATCCCCTCGGAAAGCGTTCCCCGAACGCAGCGTCACGCACGCTTGTCCACCGGCTGTCCACCGGAGCAAGTGACTACGCGGCGACCGAGGGCTGAACTGCACCAAAACAGCAGGTCAGAACCTTACCGGAGCTCACAGGCGCCAGCGAAAACGAACCTGAGACTTGCGCCTTACATGCACAGACGAGCGGCGCCCGATTTGGCAGGATTCCAAGGTCATCCCCAACAGGAAACCCCAGGTCAGAAGCCTGACCTGGGGTTCACCGTTGAGCCGCCTTCGGGATTCGAACCCGAGACCTACGCATTACGAGTGCGTTGCTCTGGCCAACTGAGCTAAGGCGGCGCGCCCTGTCCGCACCATGATGCGATCAGCAGCGACGCCAAGTCTACACAGTTTCCGGGGGTGCTCCGAACCATCCCGCTCCCACCACGAACCCGCAGGTCAGCGCTGGGCGGAGAGGTCAGGTGCACTTCTTGTCCGCGGCCGGAGGGGTGCCCTCCAGGAGGTACGTGTTGATCGCCGTGTCGATGCAGTCGCTGCCGCGTCCGTACGCGGTGTGGCCGTCGCCCTCATAGGTGAGCAGGGTGCCCGAGGAGAGCTGGCCGGCCAGGGACTCGGCCCAGGCGTACGGCGTGGCCGGGTCGCGGGTGGTGCCGACGACGACGATGGGGGCGGCGCCCTCGGCCTCGATGCGGTGGGCGGTGCCGGTGGCGGGGACGGGCCAGCGGGTGCAGTTCAGGGCCGCCCAGGCGAAGCCCCTGCCGAAGACCGGGGACGCCTTCTCGAAGCCGGGGAGGGCCTTCTCGACGGCCTCGGGGCCGGTGAACGCGGGCGGGAGGTCGAGGCAGTTCACCGCCGCGTTGGCGAACATCAGATTGGCGTACTTACCGCTCGGCTCCCGCTCGTAGTAGCTGTCGGCCAGGGCCAGCAGCCCCGATCCGTCGCCCGACTCCGCGCCGGTCAGCGCCTCGCGCAGCTGGGGCCAGGCCGACTCGTCGTACATGGCGGCGATGACTCCCGTCGTGGCCAGCGATTCGCCCAGCCGGCGCGACTCGCCCGTCGGAATCGGGTCCTCGTCCAGGTCGGCGAAGAGCTTCTTCAGGCGGTCCGCCGCGTCGGAGGCGGACGTGGTCCCGAGCGGGCAGTCCGCCTGCTTCACGCAGTCCTTCGCGAACGACTGGAAGGCCGTCTCGAACCCCGCCGTCTGCGCCCGGTTCATCTCCTCCGACGAGAGCGAGGGGTCCATCGCCCCGTCGAGGACCAGGCGGCCGGTGCGTCCGGGGAACAGTTCGGCGTAGGTCGCGCCCAGGAACGTTCCGTACGACGCCCCCACGTAATTCAGGCGCTCGTCGCCGAGCAGGGCGCGCAGCATGTCCATGTCCCGTGCCGTCTCCACGGTCGAGACATGCGGCAGGATCTCACCCGAACGCTTCTCGCAGCCCGAGGCGAACTTCTCGAAGGCGTCACTCAGCTTCGCGACCTCGGCGTCGTCGTCCGGGGTCTGGTCCACCTGCGTGTACGCGTCCATCTGCGGCCCGGTCAGGCACTCGACGGGCTCACTGCGCGCCACCCCGCGCGGGTCGACGGCCACCATGTCGTAGCGGGCCCGCACCTGGGCGGGGTAACCGATCCCCGCGTAGCCCTGGAGGTAGCCGATGGCCGATCCTCCGGGACCGCCCGGGTTCACCAGGAGGGAGCCGATCCGCTTACCGGGACCGGTCGCCTTCTTGCGCGAGACGGCCAGCTTGATCTCGCCGCCGTCCGGCTTCGCGTAGTCCAGCGGCGCCTTCATCGTCGCGCACTGGAAACCGCTGACACCGCAGTCCCGCCAGCTGAGGCGCTGCGCGTAGTACGGCTTCAGGCCGGCCGGCACTGCTGCGGGCGACGCGGACGCGGCACCGGCGGAGGAGGAGGCTTCCGACGACGAGTCTCCGCCGCTGCACCCGGATACGAGCAGGCCGGCAGTGCCGAGCGCGAGGGCAAGAGTGCGGAACGGGCGCCTGGTGTCCATGCCCGGAGCGTAGCCGCCCTGTCGCCGCACCCCCGTTTCCCTCCTCTTTCGGGTGACGCAGCGCGCGGCGCGCGCCTTGAGGGGCGCCTGACGCCTCAGCCCGCACGCAGAGCCATGACCACACCTCAGCCCGCGCGCAGCGCCATCGTCATCGCCTCCACCGCCAGCAGCGGCGCCACGTTGCGATCCAGGGCGCGGCGGCAGGCCGACACCGCCTCGATCCGGCGCAGCGTGCGCTCCGGGGTGGACGCGCGCGCGACACGGTCCAGGGCGTCCTCGGCGTCGGCGTTGGCTATCGCGATCCGCGAGCCGAACTGCAGGGCGAGCACATCGCGGTAGAAGCCGGTCAGCTCGGTGAGCGCCAGATCGAGGCTGTCGCGCTGGGTGCGGGTCTTGCGGCGCTTCTGCCGGTCCTCCAGCTCCTTCATCACCCCGGCCGTGCCGCGCGGCATACGGCCCCCGGCGGCGGCACCGAGCGCTGCCTTCATGTCCTCCGTCTCCTTCGCGTCCACCTCCTCGGACGCCTGCTTCGCGTCCTCGGTCGCGGTGTCGATCAGCTCCTGCGCCGCCTTAAGGCATCCCCCGATGTCCTCGACGCGCAGCGGCAGCTTCAGCACCGCGGCCCGGCGCGCCCTGGCCCGCTCGTCCGTGGCGAGGCGGCGCGCCCTGCCGATGTGCCCCTGGGTGGCGCGGGCCGCCGCGGCGGCCCGCTCCGGGTCGATGCCGTCCCGGCGGATCAGGACGTCGGCGACCGCGTCGACCGGCGGCGTACGCAGGGTGAGGTGGCGGCACCGCGACCGGATCGTCGGCAGCACGTCCTCCAGCGAGGGCGCGCACAGCAGCCACACCGTGCGCGGCGCGGGCTCCTCGACCGCCTTCAGCAGAACGTTGCCCGCGCCCTCGGTGAGGCGGTCGGCGTCCTCCATGACGATGACCTGCCAGCGCCCGACCGCCGGCGAGAGCTGGGCGCGGCGCACCAGCTCACGGGTCTCCTTCACACCGATGGAGAGAAGGTCGGTGCGGATCACGTCGACGTCCGCGTGCGTACCGATGAGACTGGTGTGGCAGCCGTCGCAGAAACCGCAGCCCGGCGCCCCGCCCAGCGCGCGGTCAGGGCTGGTGCACTGGAGCGCGGCGGCGAAGGCCCGGGCGGCGGTGGAGCGTCCGGAGCCGGGCGGTCCGGTGAACAGCCAGGCGTGCGTCATCTTCGAGCCGGGCGGCACCGGCTCCCCCGCCGCGTCGGCGGTGACCAGCACATCGGCGTCCCGGGCGGCGGCGCCCAGCTGCTCCTGCACCCGGTCCTGGCCGACCAGGTCGTCCCACACGGACATGGGGCACCGCCTTTCCGCTTCGCTCGACGCGTGGCTCCCGTCGCTCCGGTCTCCCATTGTGAGGGACGGGTCCGACAACGCGGACGCCGATGGCCCCGCACCCGTGGAGGGTGCGGGGCCATCGGCGTACTTCGGTCGGCGCCGGACCGGTCAGCGGCGCGGACGCCGTCCCCGGCCGCCCGAGGACTCCGGGCCCTCGTCGTCGTAACCGCCCAGCAGCTCGTCGGCCAGGCTGGGCAGGTCGTCCAGCGGGGTCTCCTCCGCCCAGTCGGGCCGGGGTCGCCGGGGCCGCTGCTGCTGCGCGTGCGGGTCGGTGATCTGCGGCAGCTCACGAGTGCGCTCGTTGTCGCCCTCCGTCGGCCGCTCGTCCCGGAAGATGCCACGCGGCACGCGGTCGGACGGGTCGGACCCCCGTGCACCGCCACCGCGCCCGGTGTCCGGCACGGCGGGCAGCACGGTCGTCTCCTCGGAGTCGTCCGAGAACTTCGGGATCACGGTCGTCTCGTCCTGATCGGACGGCCAGGGCCCGCCGCGACCCCGGTCGGAACCGGAGGGCGGATCCACGGGCGCGGGAACGGGCTGCGTGATCTCGTTCGGGTCGACGATCGGCGTGGGCACGGTCAACTCGTTGTCGGGCCCGGAGGGCTCGTCACCGCTGCCGGAACCGCCGGCTTCCGACGAACCCCCGGAGTCCTGCCGCCGCCGGGACTCCTCCTCCCGGGCGGCCCGGGCGCGGGCTTCCTGCCGCGCGGCCAGGGCGCGGGCCTCCTCCTCACGGGCGGCCCGCTCACGAGCACGCTCCTCGGCGGCAGCCGCTTCGGCCCGGGCCCTGGCCTCGGCCTCCGCCTCGGCCTGGCGGCGGGCGGCCTCCGCCCGGAGCAGGGCCTCCTCGGCCTTGCGCTGCTTCTCCAGCCGGGCGGCCTCGGCCTCCTTGCGCAGCCGGGACTCCTCCTCCGCCTGCCGGCGCAGTCGTGCCTGTTCCGCTTCGTACGCCGCTTCCTCGGCCTCGCGGCGCGCGCGCTCGGCCTCGGCGACGCGCCGGGCCTCCTCGGCACGCTGCCGCTCCTCCTCGGCCTTGCGGGCGGCCTCTTCCTCGGCACGGCGCCGGGCCTCCTCGGCACGCTGCCGGGCCTCCTCCGCCTGGCGCTCGGCCTCGCGTCGGCGCGCTTCCTCCTCCTCGCGCCGCTTGCGCTCCTCCTCCTCGGCACGGAGCTTGGCGAGCTGTTCCTGCCGCTCGCGCTCCAGGCGCTCCTCCTCGGCCTTGCGGGCGGCCTCTTCCTCGGCACGGCGCCTGGCCTCTTCCTCGGCGGCCCTGCGGGCCTCCTCGCGGGCCTTGATCTCGGCCTCGGAGAGCGGCAGGACCTGGTCGAGGCGGTGGCGTACGACCGTGGTGATGGCCTCCGGCTCCTGTCCGGCGTCCACCACGAGGTAGCGCGTCGGGTCGGCGGCGGCCAGGGTCAGGAAGCCGGAACGCACCCGGGCGTGGAACTCCGGCGGCTCGGACTCCAGCCGGTCGGGCGCCTCGGTGAACCGTTCCCTCGCGGTCTCGGGCGCGACGTCCAGGAGCACGGTCAGGTGCGGTACGAGGCCACTCGTCGCCCAGCGCGAGATGCGGGCGATCTCGGTCGGGGCCAGATCGCGGCCGGCGCCCTGGTAGGCGACGGACGAGTCGATGTAGCGGTCGGAGATGACGACGGCGCCGCGCTCCAAGGCCGGACGGACGACCGAGTCGACGTGTTCGGCGCGGTCGGCGGCGTACAGCAGGGCCTCGGCCCGGTTGGAGAGCCCGGCCGACGACACGTCGAGCAGGATGGACCGCAGCCGCTTGCCGACCGGGGTGGCACCCGGTTCACGGGTGACGACGACCTCGTGGCCCTTGGCCCGGATCCACTCGGCGAGCGCCTCGACCTGGGTGGACTTGCCGGCTCCGTCGCCGCCCTCCAGGGCGATGAAGAAGCCGTTCGCGGCGGGCGCGACGGCCGGATCGCCACCGCGCAGCGCCTCGCGCAGGTCACGTCGGAGCGGTACGCCGGAGCGGTCGTCCGTCTTCGCGAGGACGATGACCGCGACGGGCAGCAGCAGGGCGCCGACCAGCATCAGGGTGAACGCGGCGCCGCCGTGGGCGAAGAGGAAGTCGCCGATGGTCAGCCGATGGGTGCCGATGGCCGCGGCGACCAGGGGGCCGCCGACCGCGCCGAGGGCGATGAGGACCCGGACGACGGCCTGGAGGTGCTCGGCGATCCTGGTCCGGCGGGCCTCCTCGGTCTCCTGATCGACGAGGACATGACCGGTGTTCGCGGCGACGCCCGCCGCGTATCCGGCGAGTACGGCGAGCAGGACGACGGTCGCGGTGTCCGGGACGAGGCCCATCGCCAGGAGGGCGATGCCCGTGACGGCGGTGGCGAACGAGAGCATCCGCCGCCGCGACAGGGTGGGCAGCACCTTCCCCGCCGTACGGATGCCCACACCCGTACCGCCGGTGAGGGCGAGGACGAGCAGGGCGAGGGTGACGGGCCCGCCGCCGAGGTCGCTGGCGTGCAGCACGGCGACGGCGGCCGCGGCCGCGATGGCGCCGGCGACGGCCGCGCAGGTGGCGACGATCAGCGGGATGGAACCGGTACGCCCCTTGTCGGGGCCGTTCCCCGCGGACGGCCGGCGCAACCCCTCCAGGGGCGAGCGCGGGCGCGGCGTCTGCGTACCCGGCAGTTCCAGGAAGTACAGGGTGGAGATGGAGGCGGAGAACAGCCCGGCCGCGACGTACGAACCGAGGGCCGCCTGGTGGAAGGAGAACCAGTCCAGGCCGGAGCCCAGCAGGCTGCCGATCACCGTGGCGACCAGCAGGACGGCCGCGGCGAGGGGAACGGCCGCGAAGTCCGTACGCAGGGACAGCCGGCGCAGTGCGTCGAGGTGGTCCGGCAGGGGGCGCACGGCGGCGCCCTCGATCGGCGGGGCGGGCAGCAGCGCGGGGGCCGCGCTCTCCTTGGCGACGGCCCAGAGCCGTTCGGCCGCCCCGGCCACGAAAACGGTGACGAGGATCATCGTGAGCGCGTTGGAGGGCGTCCAGTCGATCCACAGGGGCGCGACGACGAGCAGCAGGAGCCGCAGCCCGTCGGCCCCCATCATCAGCCACCGCCGGTCGACCGGCCCGCCCGGCGCCGTGAGCGACGTCAACGGCCCGAGAAGTACGGCTCCGAAGAGCAGGGTGGAAATGATCCGGGCCCCGAACACGGCGGCGACGGCAAAGGCCGCCCCCCGGTATCCGGTCCCGAATGAGCCCTCGAGAACCGCCGCTTGCAGCGACAGCAGCACCAGCACGAGAAGGGCGAGTGCATCGCCGGTACTGCCGACGAGCTGGGCGCTCCACAACCGCTTCAGCGGTTGAACACGCAACAGGGCTCGTACGGCGCGCTCGCGTGAGTCTGCGGCAAGTGCGTCGGAGGTGGGGCTCACGACCGTAGGCTGCTCGGCTCGCGTCATCCGCCCAGCCTAACGGGACGCCCACATCCCCTGTGCCCCCACCCGAACAAACACCCACGAGCCCAGCCACACGGTCCAGCCCGGCCGCGTCATCCGGCGCCGCCGCATCACCCAGCCCCGCCGCACCCTCCAGCGGCAGCCGCACGACCCAACCCCGCCGGCGCATGAGGCGCGGGGCCCGGGGCGGAGCCCCGAAACCCGCCCCATCGCGCAAACCGGCCCCGCCGGCGCATGAGGCGGGGGGCCCGGGGCGGAGACCCGGTTCCGAGAAGGGGCGGGGAGGCAACAAGCCCGCCGCAGGCGCTCCCCCGCCCGGACCGCTTACTCCTCCGCAGCAGCCTTCTTGGCCACAGCCTTCGACGCCGTGGCCTTCTTGGCGGTGGTCTTCTTCGCCGTGGTCTTCTTCGCCGCGACCTTCTTCGTCGCAGCAGCCTTCTTCGCCGGAGCCTTCTTGGCCGCGGCCTTCTTCGCCGTCTTCTTCTTCGCCGGCCCCTTCGCCCGCTTCTCCGCCAGCAGCTCGTACCCCCGCTCCGGCGTGATGTCCTCGACGCTGTCACCGGTGCGCAGCGTCGCGTTCGTCTCCCCATCGGTGACGTAAGGACCGAACCGCCCGTCCTTCACGACGACCGGAGCCCCGCTCACCGGATCCGTGCCCAGCTCCTTCAGCGGCGGCTTCGCCGCGGCGCGCCCCCGCTGCTTCGGCTGCGCGTAGATCGCGAGCGCCTCTTCGAGCGTGATGTCGAAGATCTGGTCCTCGGAAGTCAGGGACCGCGAGTCCGTGCCCTTCTTCAGGTACGGCCCGTAGCGCCCGTTCTGCGCGGTGATCTCGACGCCTTCGGCGTCCACGCCGACCACCCGCGGCAGCGACATCAGCTTGAGCGCGTCGGCCAGCGTCACCGTGTCGATCGACATCGACTTGAACAGCGAAGCCGTCCGCGGCTTCACCGCGTTCTTGCCGGTCTTCGGCGTTCCCTCGGGCAGCACCTCGGTGACGTACGGTCCGTAGCGGCCGTCCTTGGCGATGATCTGGTTCCCGCTGACCGGGTCCGCGCCGAGCTCGAAGTCGCCGCTCGGCTTGGCCAGCAGCTCCTCCGCGTACTCGACGGACAGCTCGTCGGGCGCCAGGTCCTCGGGGACGTCCGCGCGCTGGTGGCCCTCGGCGTCCTTCTCACCGCGCTCGATGTACGGGCCGTAGCGGCCGACGCGAAGCTTGATGTCGTTGCCGACGGGGAAGGACGAGATCTCCCGCGCGTCGATCGCGCCGAGGTCGGTGACGAGCTCCTTGAGCCCGCCGAGGTGGTCGCCGTCGCCGTTGCCCGCGTCGGAGGCCGCCCCCACTCCGGCCGTGTCGTCGCCCTCCTGCGTACCGAAGTAGAACCTCTTCAGCCACGGCACGGACTGGGCCTCACCGCGTGCGATGCGGTCGAGGTCGTCCTCCATGCGGGCGGTGAAGTCGTAGTCCACGAGCCGGCCGAAGTGCTTCTCCAGCAGGTTGACCACGGCGAACGAGAGGAACGACGGCACCAGGGCCGTGCCCTTCTTGAACACGTAGCCGCGGTCGAGGATCGTCCCGATGATCGAGGCGTACGTCGACGGGCGGCCGATCTCGCGTTCTTCGAGCTCCTTGACCAGCGACGCCTCGGTGTACCGGGCGGGCGGCTTCGTCGCGTGTCCGTCGACGGACAGCTCGTCGGCGGACAGCGCGTCGCCCTCGGTGACCTGCGGCAGCCGCCGCTCGCGGTCGTCCAGCTCGGCGTTCGGGTCGTCGGCGCCTTCGACGTACGCCTTCATGAAGCCGTGGAAGGTGATCGTCTTGCCGGAGGCGGAGAACTCGGCGTCCCGCCCGTCGCTCGCCCGGCCACCGATCTTGACGGTGACCGAATTACCGGTCGCGTCCTTCATCTGGGAGGCGACGGTCCGCTTCCAGATCAGCTCGTACAGCCGGAACTGGTCACCGGTGAGGCCGGTCTCGGCAGGGGTGCGGAAGCGGTCGCCGGAGGGGCGGATCGCCTCGTGCGCCTCCTGCGCGTTCTTGACCTTGCCCGCGTACGTACGCGGCTTCTCGGGGAGGTAGTTCGCCCCGTACAACTGCGTGACCTGCGCCCGGGCCGCGGAGACCGCGGTGTCCGAGAGGGTCGTGGAGTCGGTACGCATATAGGTGATGAAGCCGTTCTCGTACAGCTTCTGCGCGACCTGCATCGTGGCCTTCGCCCCGAAGCCCAGCTTCCGGCTCGCCTCCTGCTGGAGGGTCGTCGTACGGAAGGGCGCGTACGGGGAGCGGCGGTACGGCTTCGACTCGACGGACCGCACCGCGAACGCGGAGTCCGCGAGCGCGGCGGCCAGCGCCCGGGCGTTCGCCTCGTCCAGGTGCAGCGTCTGGCCGGAGGCGGACTTCAGCCGCCCGTCGGCGCCGAAGTCGCGGCCCTGGGCGATGCGGCGCCCGTCGACCGCGCTGAGCCGGGCGGTGAACGTGGACGGGTCGGAGGCGTCGCCGCCCCGCCCGGTGGCGAAGGTTCCGGTCAGGTCCCAGTACTCGGCGGAGCGGAAGGCGATGCGCTCGCGCTCCCGCTCGACGACGAGCCGGGTGGCGACGGACTGGACGCGGCCCGCCGAGAGCTTCGGCATGACCTTCTTCCACAGGACCGGCGAGACCTCGTAGCCGTAGAGGCGGTCGAGGATGCGGCGGGTCTCCTGGGCGTCGACCATGCGCTGGTTCAGCTCGCGCGGGTTGGCGACGGCGGCGCGGATCGCGTCCTTGGTGATCTCGTGGAAGACCATCCGGTGCACGGGGACCTTGGGCCGCAGGACTTCCTGGAGGTGCCACGCGATGGCTTCGCCCTCGCGGTCCTCATCGGTGGCGAGGAAGAGTTCGTCGGACTCGGCCAGCAGCTGCTTCAGCTTCCTGACCTGGGCCTTCTTGTCCGCGTTGACGACATAGATCGGCTGGAAGTCGTGCTCGACGTCCACGCCGAGCCGACGCACCTCACCGGTGTACTCGTCGGGCACCTCGGCGGCGCCGTTCGGGAGGTCGCGGATGTGCCCGACGCTCGCCTCGACAACGTATCCGGGGCCGAGATAGCCCTTGATCGTCTTCGCCTTGGCAGGCGACTCGACGATGACGAGTCGGCGGCCGCCCTGTGCGGTCTCGCTGGTCGGGGACAACTTCGCTCTTCTCTCCGGTCGACGCTCGGTGGGCATCCGGGGCAGCGCGAGGGCGCTGCCGACAGTGCTGTCGCTGCGGAGTGTGACGGTACAACCCGCCCCCGTGTCAAACGGCAAAAGCCCGCAACGGCCACTCGAACGGTAACCCGACTTCCGCCATTCCTGCCGCCCGGCCCGCTCGGTCCGCCGCGCACACGGCCGCCGCCTGCGGGTTTCGGCACTGTCCGGACCGCCCTGCCGACGCGGGGCCCGAGGGTCGGCCGGCCCGGGCGTGTTCCCGGCCCCACCGCCCGGCGATCGGGCAGGGCCGGTCGCGTACGCCTGGCGCGCGGACGCACTCACACGCGACCGAAGCACCACATTCCGAGGACGAGGAAAAGTACGCCGAACACAGTGGCGAGTGCGGTGGATACGAGAGGGCGCACCCCGTACGCCACCGGCGCGCGGTTCAGCACGCGCGCCCCCGTCCACAGCAGCAGCGCCGCACCGAACAGCGCGAACGTCGCTCCGGCGAGGACAGCGGGCCCGCTCTCCATTCCGTTACGCCTCCCTCTTTCCCTGCCGCATCTCGGGTACGCGGGGAGGCTCCCACCACGGAACGTCGCGGGCGCCAACACCGGGTGAACAGCAGCCCCTGCCACATCGCGTCGAGCGCGGCCTGCTCCCCCGTTCGAACAGAGCGAGCAGCACGCCGACGAGCAGGGCGTTCCCGGCGCCCGTCAGCAGTTACGCGGCGATCCCCCGACCGCCGAGCCGCACCGGGGGCCAACTGACGCACTGTGTCGGCGGCGTGAGTCAGCGGCAGCACGTTGCCGACGGGTTCTTCCGCACCACGTTCGCACCGGTACCGGTCAGGGAGCAGGAGAACGAAAGCGGCCACGTTCGATACGAGGAAGACGTCCCGGAGCCGCAGCCCGGGCGCCCCAGCGCCAGGCCGAACGCGGAGCGACCGGCAGCGGCGGCGAGCAGGACCGCGCCGGTGCCCCGGAAGAAGCCTCAAGCGGAATGTGGGGACCGAGCAGGGCGAAGCGGTCGTCGGCGCCGGCCGGCTGCCGTCCGGGGACGGCGGAGAAGAGAGGTTGCAGCAGCGGGCCGACGCGCAGGGCGCCGATGGACACGGGTGGTGTCGTCCCGTGGAAGCGCGCGTACGAGAGGACGACACCGATCAGCGCGTGCCTCCCTGCGGAAACGGTCCGGCGGCAGAGCCCGGGGGGCGGAACCGGAATCCGAGTGGCGGGCACGGACGGGTACGCGGCGGGCAACACCCGGGCGGCGGAGGGGACTGCGGACGCAGGTCCGGCGCGGGCCGCCGTGCCGGTTCGGGCAACGACGCGGGCCGCGGCGGCCCGCGCCCGCTGTTCGAGGGTCGATGCCGTACCCGCCGACGGCGTGTCGTAGCCGGGGGTGAAGTCCCCCGTCCCGGCACGACGACGGCGAGCAGCACGTAGAACGCCCCGAGCCACCGAGGGCGGCGTCCTACAGCGGGCTGATCGCGATGCGGGCCGTGCCGAGGGACACCTCGCCCAACTCGATCCGGCTCATCCGGTCACCGTCCGCCCGCCCGAAGGCAGCGGCTCCAGGAAGCCCTCCTCGACCAGCAGCCGGATGGCCTGCGGGGTGCGGTCCCGGAGCAGCACCGGGTCCTCGTTCATCAACTGGGCGATGGCGTCGAGGATCCGACCGGCAGGGAGCGAGCCGTCGCAGACACCGGCGAACCCGGCCCCGACCGCGTCGACCTTGGTGGCCCTGCGCATGCCCCGGTTCTGACGGAGCACCACATGCTCCGGATCCTCCGCCCCGGGGAGTCCCACCTGCTCCTGCACCACCTCGGCGGCCAGGGTGAAGTGGGCGGCGAGGAGCGCGGCGTCGTCCTGCTCGCGCAGATAGTCCAGGCGGGCGAAGTACGCCTCGATCGCGGGGCCGAGCGGCTGCTCCACCGCGTGCGGCCACTCCTCGATCACGACGGAGGGATGTCCGGCGGCGGCCGGGGCGGACTTCCTCAGCGTGATCCAGCCGAAGCCGACGCCCTTCGTCCGCCGCGCCTCGAACTCGTCCAGCCAGGCGTCGTACCGCGCCTCGTACTCCGCCGGGTCCGTGCGGTGGTCGCCGCTGTCGCGCAGCCACAGCTCGGCGTACTGCGTGACGTCCTGCACCTCGCGCTGCACGATCCAGGCGTCGCACCCCTCCGGGACCCAGGTGCGCAGCCGGTCCTGCCACTCCTCGCCCTCGGTATGCTCCCAGTTGGCCAGAAAGTGCGCGAAACCACCCTCGTTGAGACGGTCGCCGGTCTGCCTCACCAGGGTCCGGCACAGGTCGTCCCCGGCCATTCCGCCGTCGCGGTACGTGAGCCGGGCGCCCGGCGAGATGACGAACGGCGGGTTGGAGACGATCAGGTCGAAGGTTTCGGCGCCCACCGGCTCGTACAGCGAGCCCTCGCGCAGATCGGCCGGGGCAGCGCCGGACAGGGCGAGGGTGAGGCGGGTGAACGCGAGGGCGCGCGGATTGAGGTCGGTCGCCGTGACCCTGGTGGCGTGCTGCGCGGCATGCAGCGCCTGGATGCCGGAGCCCGTACCGATGTCGAGGGCGGAGCCGACGGCCTTGCGGACGGTGATCCCGGCCAGAGTGGTGGAGGCCCCGCCGATACCGAGGACGACGCCCTCCTCGCGCGAGCCGATCCCGCCGGCGCCCCCCACCGCGCAGCCCAGGTCGGAGACGATGAACCAGTCCTCGCCGTCCGGGCCGCCGTACGGCCGCACATCGACGGTCGCCCGCACCTCCCCGGCCGTCTCGGTCAGCCAGCCGTCCGCCACGCACTCCTTCAGCGGGAGCACCGCCGCCGCCCGCTCGATGGGCACGGGCCGCTGGAGGAGGAAGAGGCGCACCAGCGTGTCGAGCGGCGTGTCGCCACGCGTGGCCCGCATGGCCGGAACCGTCTCGCTGCGCGCCAGCGCGGCATACGCGGACGCGCCGAGCAGGTCGAGGAGCCCGTCGGCCGTGAACGCGGACGCGAGCAGGGCCTCGCGGAGCCGGTGCGCGTGGTCCGCCGCGGGAAGGTCTGCTGCGAAAAGGCTGGTGTTACTCACGTGCTCCATTGTGACGGCTCCCACTGACAACGGCAGCGACCCGGCCATCGCACCGGGTGTTCCCGGGGTGGCCGGGCCGCTCACCCGGTTTCCGTACGGTCTCCGCGGGCCGTGACGCCCGCCGCCCGGTTACGCCTTCTTGCTGGCGGACGCGGAGGGCGACGCTTCCTTCGACGGCTCGGTCGAAGGCTTGGCGGAGGGCTCGGAGTCGTCCGCCGAGCCGCCCGAGGGCGACGCCGAGGCCGTCGGCTTCTGGCAGCCCTCCTGCTTGGCCATCGCGGTGCCGACCTCACCGGACTGGAGCTTCTGCAGCGCCTGGTCACCGCTGGTGCTGATCTTGTTCAGCTCCTCCGCGACGCCCTTGAGGCCGTCGGCGAACTTGCCCTGGTCCTTCGTCTCCAGGTCGTCGACCTTCTCTTGGAGCTTCGCGTAGGCCGCGGAGGAGGCGTTGAGCTCCTTCACGGCCTCCTTCTGCGTGGTCTCGCCATCGTCCACCGGCGGCGGACCCGCCGAATCGACGGCCGATCCCAGTGCCTTGTACGCCTGCGAGATCTGTTGGAAGGCCGCGGAGTCGGTCTTCTGGACGTCGGCGGGCTTGCTGTTGTCGGAGGTCTGCTGCTGGATGGACGCATTGGCGTTCGCGATCTTCTGCAGCTGGGGCTGAACCTGGTCGCAGACCTTCTTGGCCCAGTCGTTCACCTTGTCGTCGCTGTCGTCGCTGCAGCCCGACAGTGCCAGTACGAGTACCGCACCGCCGGACAGCGCGGCTGCAAGCTTCTTGTTCACCGGTTTGGTCCCTTCCAAGGCTCTCGGCCCCGGAACTTACACGCCGAACGCCCTCCATCCGGGGGCCAGGCGTCCGTTACGCAGCCTTTTGCAGCCATTTGCACCAAGGGAAATGAGGGATACGCAACTCACCCGGACAGCCCTCACCGAGGCGAACACGCGAACGAATCTTCACCCTCATGGGAAGACAGCCGAGCGGGCACGGCGTCAGAAGGCCGCGGCTGCACACGAACTGATCACACGTCGCCCTCGAGGCGCACCGGCACCGCTCAGGGAAGGACGGCGACCGGCGTCTTCGGCCAGCTCATCCGGATCACTCCGCCGTCCGCACCGGACCGGACCTCCACGTCGTCAACGAGACCGCTGATGACCGCGAGGCCCATCTCGTCCTCGTCGTCGGCCTCGGCCTCGGGCTCGTCCAGCCCTCCCCCGGAGGTGGCGCCGCGTCGCCCGGAGACGCCTCCGGGAACGGAGCCGTCAGCGCCGGGGCCCGGCACCTCGTCCCCGACCTCGATGGCGAAGGCCTTCTCCTCCTCGATCAGGCGGACCATGACGGGAGCCGTGATGCCGTGGCTACGGTGCAGGCCGACGGCACGGCTGCACGCCTCGCCCACGGCGAGGCGGACCTCGTCGAGCACGGCCTCGTCGACTCCGGCCCTGCGCGCCACGGCCGCCGCCACGAGACGGGCGGTCCTGACGTGTTCGGGCTGGGCGCTGAAGCGGAGTTCAACGGTGGCCATGCGATCCCCCTCGAACGTACGTATGTGCATGCCCCGGCCAGGCCGTGGCTCGAAGCCCCGGCCAGACCTGCGGCCGTCGGCTCCCGGCACCGGAGCGGCCCGCCCGGACGGGTCGGACGGCTGACAAACAAACCGGCCGCGGGCCGCCGACCGGGTGATCCCGGCAGCCAGGGCAACCGCACTGCTCACGGCGGTACAGAGGCAACCCGCCCCGGCAGGCTCCCTCCGGAGCCGCCGCGGGCCGCCCGCCGCCGGACCGGCACGAACCGGCCCGGCGCCGGACCGGTAGGTCAGTCGGTGGCCGCGACGGCCTCGTCGACCGTGGTGTGGATGGGGAACACCTTGGTCAGACCGGTGATCCGGAAAATCTTGAGAATGCGCTCCTGGTTGCACACCAGGCGCAGCGAGCCCTCATGGGCCCGCACCCGCTTCAGGCCGCCCACGAGCACGCCGAGGCCGGTGGAGTCGAGGAAGTCGACGCCTTCCATGTCGACAACCAAGTGGTAGCTGCCGTCATTCACCAACTCGACCAACTGCTCGCGCAGCTTGGGCGCGGTATACACATCAATCTCGCCACCGACCTCGACGACCGTACGGTCGCCACCAGGGCCGGACACATTGCGAGTCGACAAGGACAGGTCCACGGATCCTCCAGCACCTTGCTATCGAGCGGTCGCCCCTCGGTCTCCCCGACGGAGCCGGGGGACGGATCGCCAGCCGCGATGGCATTCAATCACTTACCGGCAGCCATGCACGACGCCTTCGGACCATTGTCCGCCTCGCCAGTGACACACTCGGTGCCGATGGCCAAGAATCAACGCCCCAGTCGACCCCCGGGGAGTGGGGGCTCCCGCCCCTCTCCCGACATGGTCCTCGACCGGCTCGCCGCAGGGGCGGGCCGGGCCGCGCGCATCACTCATACGGAGCACTTGCCCCCGCGCGCGGGAACCCATGCAGTCTGGCCGGACCGCATCCGTCCGGAAGTGATCGCCGCCATCCAGAAGGCCGGCATCGAGCACCCCTGGGCCCATCAGGCGGCCGCCGCGGAGCACGCGCTGGACGGCACGTCCGTCGTGATCGCCACCGGAACGGCGTCCGGCAAGTCCCTGGCCTACCTCGCCCCGGTCCTCAGCGCCCTCCTGGACGGCTCAGAGGCCCCGAACGGGCGCGGCGCCACCACGCTCTACCTCTCCCCCACCAAGGCTCTGGCGGCCGACCAGCGGCGATCGGTCAAGACGCTCGCGACCCCACTGGGCAACGGCATCCGGCCCGCCGTCTTCGACGGCGACACGCCGGTCGAGGAGCGAGAGTGGGTACGCCAGTACGCCAACTACGTCCTCACCAACCCCGACATGCTGCACCGGGGCATCCTCCCGTCACACCCCCGCTGGTCCTCCTTCCTCCGGTCGCTTCGCTACGTCGTCATCGACGAGTGCCACACCTACCGGGGCGTCTTCGGCTCCCACGTCGCCCAGGTGGTGCGCCGGCTCCGCCGCCTCTGCTCCCGCTACGGTTCCGATCCCGTCTTCCTCCTCGCGTCCGCCACCTCCGCCGAGCCCGCCGTCGCGGCCGGCCGCCTCACCGGTCTCCCCGTCACGGAGGTGGCCGATGACGCCTCCCCGCGCGGCGAACTCGTCTTCGCCCTGTGGGAGCCCCCGCTGACCGAGCTGCACGGTGAGAAGGACGCCCCCGTGCGCCGGACCGCCACGGCCGAGACCGCCGACCTGCTCACCGACCTCACCCTCCAGGGCGTCCGTTCGGTCGCCTTCGTGCGCTCCCGGCGCGGCGCCGAGCTGATCTCCGTCATCGCCAAGGAGCGCCTCGCCGAGGTCGACCGCACCCTGCCGTCCCGGGTCGCCGCCTACCGCGGTGGCTACCTACCCGAAGAACGCCGCGCCCTGGAACGTGCCCTGCACTCCGGCAGCCTCCTGGGCCTCGCCGCCACCACCGCCCTCGAACTGGGCATCGACGTGTCCGGACTGGACGCCGTCGTGATATCCGGCTACCCGGGCACGAGGGCATCCCTCTGGCAGCAGGCGGGCCGGGCCGGCCGGGCGGGGCAGGGCGCCCTCGCCATCCTGGTGGCCCGCGACGATCCGCTGGACACCTTCCTCGTCCATCACCCAGAGGCCCTGTTCGAGCAGCCGGTGGAGTCGACCGTCCTGGACCCGGACAACCCGTACGTCCTCGCCCCCCATCTCTGCGCGGCGGCCGCGGAGCTGCCGCTCACCGATGACGACCTCCAGCTCTTCGGCCCGGCCGCACCGGGGCTCCTCCCCCAGCTGGAGACCGCCAGGCTGCTCCGCAGACGGCCGTCCGGCTGGCACTGGACCCGGCGTGAGCGCGCCGCCGACCTCACCGACATCCGGGGCGAGGGCGGTCGCCCCGTCCAGATCGTCGAGGAGGGCACCGGCCGGCTGCTGGGCACCGTGGACGAGTCCGCCGCCCACAGCGCCGTCCACAAGGGCGCCGTCCACCTCCACCAGGGCCGCTCCTACCTGGTCCGGAAGCTCGACCTGGAGGACTCCGTGGCCCTGGTCGAACAAGCCGACCCGCCGTACTCGACCACCGCCCGCGACACCACCTCCATCACCGTCCTGGACACCGACACGGAGATCCCCTGGGGGAACGGCCGCCTCTGCTACGGGTCCGTCGAGGTCACCAACCAGGTCGTCTCCTTCCTCCGCCGCAGGCTGATCACCGGCGAGGTGCTCGGCGAGACCAAGCTGGACCTGCCGCCCCGCACCCTGCGCACCCGTGCCGTCTGGTGGACGGTGACCGAGGACCAGCTCGACGCCGCCCGGATCAACCCCGAGATCCTCGGCGGCGCGCTCCACGCCGCCGAGCACGCCTCGATCGGCATGCTGCCGCTCTTCGCCACGTGTGACCGCTGGGACATCGGCGGGGTGTCCGTCCCGCTGCACCCCGACACCCTGCTGCCGACGGTCTTCGTCTACGACGGCCACCCGGGGGGCGCCGGGTTCGCCGAACGCGCCTTCCACACCGCCCATGAGTGGCTGTCGGCCACGCGCCTGGCCATCGCGTCCTGCGAGTGCGATGCGGGCTGCCCGTCCTGCATCCAGTCCCCCAAGTGCGGCAACGGCAACGACCCCTTGCACAAACGAGGCGCCGTCCGGCTCCTCACGGAGCTCCTCCGGTCCGCGCCGGGCGGGCCGCCCGAGGACGACGGCCCCGCCCCTCCCGCGGGAGCCTGAGCGCCACGCCGGGAGGCCATGGCGAAGGATCGGGCGCTACGCCGGAGGGCTCGGGCCCGCCGATTGCATCCGGTCCCGGCCGCCCGGCTGACCCCGGCCTGCCCCGGGCGGAGGCAGGCCCGCCGGAGGAACCCCCTCCGGCGGGCCTGCCCGGGACCTGACCTGCGGCGCATACGGCCCCAACCGCACCCGGGCCGTCACATCGGCGACCTCGCCCAGGACCGCGCACCGCACCACCTCCGCCCCCTGGGCCCTGGCCACCTCCTCGGCCGACGCGCAGGCCGGCTCCACACCTTCCAGCGCCCGGTCCGCCGCCGCCAGCGCCGCCAGATCGGCCGCAGCCCCGGCCCGGTGCCGAACCGCCACCACCTGTCCGAGCGCCAGAACCACCGCGAACACTGTGCACAGCGTCACCGTGGTCACCGCCGCCCACACGGTCACCAGCCCCTGGTCCCCGTGCGGCGCCCGCCACCGGCCCCAGCATCGGACCGGGGCTCCGATCCACCGACGCCTCCCCCTCACCGGTCACCCCGGTCCATCGCGGGGTTCGGCCCGCCCGCGGCGGTAGCGGCGGCTGCGACCGGCGCGTCCTCGGCCGCGGCCGCCGCCTCCGCCCTCAGCGCCACGGCAAGGCGCCCGAGCCCAGGCGTCGGGGCGGTCACCGTCACCCGCCACAGCGCTCCGGCCCGCTCCACCTCGACCGAAGCCCCGCTCGGCGCCGCGGAAAGCGCGGCCTCCCGCACCTGGGGCGCCGGCTCCGAACGGGCTGCGGCACGCGCACCGGACCGGGCCGCGTCCACACAGCGAATCTGGGCGGACGCTGCCATCAGCGCCCAGAGCAGGGCCAGGGCGAACACCACCAGCACCGGAATCACCATGGCGGCTTCCGCCGTCACCGCCCCCCGATCGCCGAGCCGCCTGCCGCCCGGCACGACGCCCGGGCACCGTCCGTTCCCCTCACGGCTCGGCCGGCCTCCGGGCCCGGTCCGCGCTGCCCTCGCACCAGCCTCAGAACTTCGCATCAAGCGCGCCCTTCAGCAGCGACTGCAACTGGGACATCACCGCCGCGCTGGTGACGACCTTGTAGAGCACGGCGGCAAACGCACAGGCCGCGATCGTGCCCACCGCGTACTCGGACGTCGTCATTCCGCTGTCTGCCCGGAACCGTGCGAGACGGACCACGGACCGCGTCCACTTCTTGATCTTGCGCATCACTTCAAACCCCCGACACATCGACTACGTACACGACTGAACTGGCCCAACGTCTTTGCCTTCCGGACTACGCCGGCTGAAGCAGGCCACCGGCCAGCCCGATGACCACGGGCGCCACCCCCACCGCCAGGAACGCGGGAAGGAAGCAGAGCCCCACAGGCGCGGTGACCATCACGGCGGCCCGCTGCGCCCGCGCCGAGGCCGCCCTCGCCCGCTCGGCCCGCAGTGCCTCGGCGATCCGGGCCACCGGCTCCGCCGCCGGGGCACCGGTCGAACCCGCCCGGTCCAGGCAGCCGGCCAGGGCGGCGGCTCCCGGTATCTCGCCGAACCTCCTCCAGGCGACAGCCGGGTCTCCGCCGAGCCGGATCTCCGCCGCCGTCCGGGCGAGCTGATCGCCCACCGGACCGCCCAGGGACTCCCCCACCGCCTCGGCCGCCTCCACCGGGCCGGCGCCGGCGGAGAGGCAGGCCGCCAGCAGGTCCGCCGCCGTAGGCAGTTGTCGTGCCGCCTCCGCCGCTCGGGCTTTCGTCTCGGCGGCGATCCGCGCGGCGCGTCCGAGTCCCTTTCGCTGCCATCGCCGGCCGCCATAGGCCGATCCCAGGCCGACCGCCCATCCCACCGGGCCGCCCACGAGGAACCACCCCGCCAGCACGACCGCCGCCAACACCACCCACGGCCTGACCGAGGCGACGGAGAGAGCCCGGCCCGCCCGGGGTCCGGACTGTCGGAAGGGGCCCGTCCAGACACCAGGAACCGCCCCCTCCGCCGCCAGAAGGCGCTCGCCCCGACGCCTCACCCGCCGCCCGGCCCGTCGCCGCGTCAACGGAAGGACCACTCGGGCATACACGCACAACGCCACCCCGACGGCTTCCGCCGCCTGGACGCCCCCGTCGGCCGAAGCACTCATACCGCTTCCCCCGACCGGACGATCCGGGCAGCCCAGAAAAGACCACACGCCTCCAGCAGGCCGCCGGTCACCAGGCAGACAAGGCCGACGGTGCTGTGCAACAAGACCGTCAACGGGTCCGCGCCCAGCGCGGCACCGAGCCCCAGACCGAGTACGGGGAGCAGGGCGAGCACTCCGACCGTCGACCACGCCCCCGCCAGCTGCGCTCGCAGCTCATCCCGTTGACGACGCTCGGCGCGCAGGGCGCTTTCCAGCCGGCCCAGGCCCGCCGCGAGCCCGGCGCCGCTGCCCACCGCCACCCGCCAGCAGGCGGCCACTCCGGCCAGCCCGCCGAGCCCCGGTATCTCCGCTGCCTGGACGAGTGCTCGCGGCACGTCGCCCCCGAACCGCGCGGCGGCCGCCACCCGGAAACCGGTTTCACCCATGCCGTCCGAGCCGCGCACCGCGACGAGCAGCGCCTCCCCGGGCTCGCGACCGGCCCTCAGCTCGCCGACCAGCGCACCGCACAGGTCCACCACTCCGTTCGCCCGGGCCTCCCGTTCCTCGCGCGACCGCCTCTTCAGCAACCACCTCCGTGCCAGGGGAACGGCGGCGGCCCCCGCAAGCAGCGGCAGTACGGACTGTCCGAGCACCGCCGGCACCGAAGCCACCGGGAGACACAGCCACTCCCACCGCCCTCGCAGCCGCCCCTCGATCCAGCCGCGGGCCCTCCACCACCTCTCTCCGCCCGGCGTCCGCTCGCCCCCGTCGGTCAGCAGCGCCCGCGCCCTGCGCGACGGCCGACTACCGCCCATCACCGCCAGCCACGCGGCCATCGCCGCACACAGTGCTGCGGCGTGCACCACGTCCGGGACCCCGACCCGCGCCGTATCCCCGGTCACCACGCACTTCCGATGAGTTCATTCAGCCGCTCCCAGCCCCGCTGCCGCTCGAAGCCCGTGACACCCCACCGCAGCGCCGGAACGGTCAGCACCAGCCCGGCCGCATCCCGCTCCAGCACATGGATGTCCGCGATCCGTCTGCGTCCCGCCCGGTCCCGTACGAGGTGGACCACGACCGACAGAGCCGCCGCCAGTTGACTGTGCAGCGCCAGCCGGTCGAGCCCCGCCGCAGTTCCCAGCGCCTCCAACCGTGCCGGAACATGCCCGGCAGCATTGGCATGAACCGTCCCGGATCCTCCCTCATGTCCCGTGTTCAGGGCGGCCAGGAGCTCGGTCACCTCGCTTCCTCGTACCTCACCGACCACCAGCCGGTCAGGGCGCATACGCAGGGCTTGTCGCACCAGGTCCCGAAGGGTCACCCGTCCGGCGCCCTCCTGATTCGCGGGGCGCGACTCCAGCCGGACGACGTGCGGGTGGTCCGGTCGCAGCTCTGCCGAGTCCTCGGCGAGCACGATCCGCTCCCGCTCCCCCACCGCCCCCAGCAGGCTCGAAAGCAGAGTCGTCTTCCCCGCCCCCGTCCCGCCGCTGATCAGGTAGGAGACCCTCGCCTCCACCAGCGCCCTCAGCACCCGGTCGCCTCCGGGCGGCACGGTGCCGGCCTCGACCAGCTCCGCCAGCGAGAAGGCCCGGGGCCTGACCACCCGCAGTGACAGGCACGTCGACCCGACCGAGACCGGGGGCAGCACAGCGTGCATGCGAGTGCCGTCCGGCAGCCTCGCGTCCACCCAGGGCCTGGCGTCATCGAGTCGGCGTCCCGCCACGGCCGCGAGCCGCTGGGCCAGTCTGCGGACCGCGGCCGCGTCCGCGAAGGACACCTCGGTGAGTTCGAGTCCACCACCCCGGTCCACCCAGACCCGGTCGGGCGCGGACACCAGAACGTCGGTGACATCAGGGTCGGCGAGGAGCGGCTCAAGCACCCCGGTGCCGATCAGCTCCCCTCTCAGTTCATCCGCGCGGCCGAGCACCTCAGCCGTGCCGAGCAGACGTCCCTGCGCCCGCAGAGCGACGGCGACCGCGGCCGGGGTCGGAGCGGTGCCGCTGGAGGCGAGCCGTTGCCTGACCGCGTCGAGCAGCGCCTCGGTCATGGGGTGCCCCCGGCGACCGAACCGCCGGCACCCTCTTCTACGAGCGCCTGTTCCCAGAAGGCGGCGCAGAACCTGGCCAGCGGGCCGCGCCCATTGCCGCCGGGTGGTTCTCCGATGTCCTGCTCGGCCGACAGGCCCCTCTCCAGCGGGACCTCGCCGGCCAGCGGCAGACGCATGGCCCGGGCCACCCATTGCGCGTCGAGCCCAGGGGCATACGGTCCCCGCGCCACCACCCGCAGATCGTCGAGCACCATCCCGGCCATCGATGCCACCCGCTTCGCCGCCGCGACCGCGCGCAGCTCTCCGGGAACGACCACGAGCCCGAGGTCCAGTTGGGCAAGGGCCTCGGCCACCGCTTCGTCCACCCGGCGCGGCAAGTCGACCACCACCACCCCGCCGAGCCTGCGCGCCGCGGCCAGCACAGCCCGCATCGCGGGCGGCGGGATCACCACCCAGTCGTCTCGGCCCCAGCTGAGCACCCGCAGTCCGTGCAGCGCGGGCAGCGACTCCTCCAGCGCACCCCCGCCGACCCGGCCTCGGGAATGAGCGAAATCCGGCCATCGCATGCCCTCCGCCCGTTCGCCGCCGAGCAGCACGTCGATGCCGCCGCCCAGCGGGTCCCCGTCGATGAGCATGGTGCGCCGGCCCGCTCTCGCCGCGGTCACCGCGAGGGCGCAGGCCAGTGTGGACGCACCCGCGCCGCCCCGGCCCCCGAGCACCCCGACCGTGACCGCTGGCCGGCCGACACCTTCCGACGCATTGGCAATCTGGTCGACAAGCCAGGTCTCGGAGTCAGGCAGCCGGATCACATACTCGGCGCCGATCTCGACCGCCCGACGCCACACGTCCGGCACGTCCTGGCCCCGACCCACGACCATGACGCCCCGCCTGCGCGCCGCTCCGCGACACCGTGCCGCCGCGTCGTCACCGACGAGGACCATGGGCGCCTGCTCCCACCCGTCTCGATGGTCAGGCAGCGCGTGGTGCACCTCGGGTTCCGCGCCGGCGGCGGCACACAGCCTCAGCAGGTCGTCGAGCAGGTCCACGTCCTCGGTCACGATCAGCGGTCCGCCCCGCCGCGCGGTAACAGCCGCCCATCGGTCCTGCGCACTGGATTCGGCCACACTCTCCCCCTCGATCACTCACCTTCGCCGCGGTTCGCGGCGATCTCGGAGCCCTCCGAGAACGGCGATTCCGGTACCCGTGGAGTTCACAGGTGGAATCACGGTGCAGCGCTTCCGGAAATGATGTGGATCTTGGTCGAAATCCGTGGACAACTCAGAGGTTGTGAATAACTTCGTCGCTCATACCGGTGACTTCCCGGCGCGACCCTTTCGCTACCCAGCGTCACGACGCATGCTGAAGTGAGTCGTCGGCGGACACGGCCGGCACGGAGCAGAGGGCGGAGAAAAGGTCGATTCCGAGCGACAAACCGCGTCCGGACATGCGACGACCCCCGCCGGGGGGGAGAGCGGGGGTCGTCCCCACGGCCGACTCGGGGGGGGGAGGAGCCGGACCGGGTTAGCACGGTCGCGAACGATCCGTGACTTCCATGGTGTACCCGAGGCCCTTGTCAGGCAAACCCACGCGCCGGGGTTTACGCCGAATGGCGGGCCCCTATGCTCTGCCATGTGGAAAACCGCTTCTTGCCGCGCACAGCCGCCTTCTTTGACCTGGACAAGACGGTCATTGCGAAGTCCTCGACGCTGACCTTCAGCAAGTCCTTCTACCACGGCGGGCTGATCAACCGCCGCGCGGTGCTGCGTACCGCGTACACACAGTTCGTGTTCCTTGCCGGGGGCGCGGATCACGACCAGATGGAGCGGATGCGCGAATATCTCTCGGCGCTCTGCAAGGGCTGGAACGTGCAGCAGGTCAAGGAACTCGTGGCCGAGACTCTGCACGAACTGATCGACCCGATCATCTACGACGAGGCCGCAACCCTCATCGAGGAGCACCACACCGCCGGCCGCGACGTCGTGATCGTCTCGACCTCGGGCGCCGAGGTGGTCGAGCCGATCGGCGACCTGCTCGGCGCCGACCGCGTCGTCGCCACCCGCATGGTCGTCGGTGACGACGGCTGCTACACGGGCGAGGTGGAGTACTACGCGTACGGCCCCACGAAGGCAGAAGCCGTCAAGGCGCTCGCGGAGTCCGAGGGATACGACCTGGCTCGCTGCTACGCGTACAGCGACTCGGCCACCGATGTGCCGATGCTGGAATCGGTCGGCCATCCCCACGCGGTCAACCCGGACCGCGCGCTGCGACGGGAGGCCACACTCCGGGAGTGGCCCATTCTCACCTTCGACCGGCCGGTCCGCCTCAAGCAGCGCCTCTCGGCATTTTCCCTGCCACCGCGTCCGGCGCTCATGGCCGCGGCAGCCGTGAGTGCGGCCGCGCTCACGGCAGGAGCCGTCTGGTACGCCACCCGCCGACGAGTCGGCGCGACTTCCGCCTGACCTGATCGACCGAACCGACTCGTCCGTAATTGAACCCAAAAGTAAAGAAGTGCGGCCAGCACTACCGCTCCACCGCCCCCGGGAGTACAAAGGACTCAACGGCCCGCGAGACCAAGGACATCCGCGAGGATGACCTGAATGACGCAGCAAAGGCCCCCGGACCGCGCATGAAAACCCGGCACCCACGCGACGTCGACCCGTCGATTACGGGCCAGCCACACCAGGAGCGGGCAAAGACTCCGACCTGATGGGCATATATCGAGGACGCTTGGTAACCGGGCGGACGTGCCAGCGGCGGTACCGAGACCGGTACCGCCGCAACCATGCACGGCGCCGCACGTCAGCGACCGGACAGCACCGTCGGGGCGCGGCGATCCGCGTTATGCGGCCCCGCGCTGCAGCGCCTCGCACACGGCTGTCGATTCCCTGACTCCGAGTTCCGCCGAGCGCCCGCAATGCCTGATCCAGACGGCCATACCCTCCGGCGTGCCGGACAGGTAACCGTCGAAGGCAGCCGCGTAGGCCGCCCACCCCTGCTCGGCGTGCCCGACTTCGGCCGGGCAGATCGACTTGGGATCGAGCCCGCTTCCGACCAGCACGATCCGCTCCGCCGTACGTGCCACCAGGCCGTTGTGCGAACCGAAGGGGCGCAGTGCCAGCAACTCTCCGTGGACGACGGCGGCGGTCACCAGAGCGGGGGCCTCACTCCCCGAAAGGATGATCCTGCTGAGACCGTCCAGCCGGCCCGCGACCTCGTCCGCGTCCGGCAGTGGGGCTTCGATCAGGGGCTCGTCCACCGACTCCCCCGCTAGCCGAGGCCGCCCGACCGCGTCCTCCGGGGCGGCGCTCCCCGCCGCGACCAGGTGAAGCCGAGCCAGCACCCGCAACGGTGACTGTCGCCAGACAGAGAGAAGCTGCCCCGCCTCCGCCGTCAGGCGAAGCGCGGCACCGACCACACGCGCCTCGTCGTCACCGCTGAAGTCGGTGCGTCGGCGCACCTCTTCGAGGTTCCAGTCCGCACCGGAAAGTGCAGCCGATCCGCGCGCGCCCCGCAGAGCGGCCTCCGCAGTGACTTCGTTGCTGCGGCGTCGCATCACACGGTGGCCGTAAACGCGGTCCACCGCCTTGCGTACGGAGTCCACCGCGTCGGCCACGCCCGGCAGAGCGCCAAGAGCGACGAGCGGATCCGAGGAAGTCGTACTCATAAGTAGCGAGGCTACGCGCCTCCTGCCCGTCCACCGGCCAGGAGTGGCCTTCTTCACGAAACCGGAACTCATAGCAATCGATCGGCTACCCTAGGTGAACATGAAGATCGCTTTCGTAGGGAAGGGCGGCAGCGGAAAGACCACGCTGTCCTCGCTCTTCATCCGCCACCTCGCCGCCAATGAAGCCCACGTCGTCGCGGTGGACGCCGACATCAACCAGCACCTCGGAGCCGCGCTCGGCCTCGCCGAGGACGAATCCGCAGCACTGCCCGCGATGGGTGCCCAGCTGCCACTGATCAAGGAGTACCTGCGCGGCAGCAATCCGCGCATCGCATCGGCCGAGACGATGATCAAGACGACGCCGCCGGGCGAGGGCTCCCGCCTCCTGCGCGTGCGCGAGGACAACCCGATCTTCGACGCCTGTGCCCGTACGGTGCGGCTCGACGACGGAGACATCCGGCTGATGGCCACGGGGCCGTTCACCGAATCGGATCTGGGCGTGGCGTGCTACCACTCGAAGGTCGGCGCGGTCGAGCTCTGCCTCAACCACCTCGTGGACGGCCCTGACGAGTACATGGTGGTCGACATGACCGCAGGCTCGGACTCCTTCGCCTCAGGGATGTTCACCCGCTTCGACATGACGTTCCTCATCGCCGAACCGACCCGCAAGGGCGTCTCCGTGTACCGCCAGTACAAGGAGTACGCACGGGACTTCGGCGTGGATCTCAAGGTGGTCGGGAACAAGGTGCAGGGCGAGGACGACCTGGACTTCCTGCGCTCCGAGGTGGGCGACGACCTACTGGTGACGGTCGGCCATTCCGACTGGGTGCGAGCCATGGAAAAGGGCCGGCCGGCACGCTTCGAGCTGCTCGAGGCAGACAACCGGATGGCCCTGCAAGCCTTGCAGAACGCGGCGGAGGACTCGTACGGGCGGCGGGACTGGGGCCGCTACACGCGCCAGATGGTGCATTTCCACCTGCGGAACGCGGAGAGCTGGGGGAACGAGAAGACCGGGGCGGACCTCGCCGCGCAGGTCGACCCCGGCTTCGTACTGGACGAGCGCTTCCTGCACGCCGAAGCCACCCAGCCCGCGTGAACGACTGAACTTCCGGGCGGGACGGCCACGGCGCCGCCGTGGCCCCGGCAGACGGACGGCGCCGGGCATGCGTCCGCCCGGCGCCCGGAGCCACCGGGTCTAACGACCGGCCGGATTGCCCGCGGCTGCGTCCGGGGCCTGCGAGGCCTGTCGTTCCCGGGCCACGCCCGCCCTGAGGAACGCCGGCCAGCCCGCCTCGGGTGCCTGACCGACCTTCAGCGTCCGAAGCTTCGCCAGAGTCGCCGGGTCCTGGGCGTCGAGCCAGTCCGCCAGCTGCCGGAACGAAACGCAGCGCACGTCCCTTCTGGTGCAGACCGCAGCGATCGTCTGCTCGATGGCACGCATGTACGTGCCACCGTTCCAGGACTCGAAGTGGTTGCCGATGATCAGTGGCGCGCGGTTGCCGTCATACGCGCGGTCGAACGCCTGGAGCAGGCCGTCACGCATCTGGTTTCCCCAGTACTCGTGCTTGTCGGGGTCGCCCTGCGTCGTTCCGGACTGGTTGAACATGAAGTTGTAGTCCATCGACAGCGTTTCGAAGTCGCGCCCCGGGACCGGGACCAATTGCATGGAGAGATCCCAGACCCCGTTCGTCTTCCGGGGCCACACCTGATCGTTGACACCGCTGGAGTCGTAGCGGAACCCCATGGTGCGTGCCGCTGCCACCATGTTCTTCTGCCCCTCCAAGCAGGGGGTACGACCGCCGACGAGTTCCTTGTCGTAGTCGAAGGGCAGCGCCTTCTCGTCCTTGAGGACCGGGTCGTTGGTCTTCCAGCCCTTCACGAATGACTTGGCCTGGCTGATCTCGCTCTTCCACTCCTCGACGGACCAGGTGCCTACGCCGCCGTCCTTGCCGCAGAAGTGTCCGTTGAAGTGGGTGCCGATCTCGTTGCCGTCCTGCCAGGCCCCTCGGAGCTGGGTCAGGGTGTCACGGATGCCCTTGGTGTCGTTGAAGCCGATGTCGGAAGCGCCGGCGTTGTGCTTGGGCGGGTCGTACTGGGCCCGCTTCCCCTCCGGCAGCAGATATACGCCGCTGAGGAAGTACGTCATCGCTGCGTCGTACTTCTTGCCCACCTCTCGGAAGTGCGAGAAGAGCCGCTGACTGTCCTCGCCCGCCCCGTCCCACGAGAACACCACGAACTGCGGGGGCTTCTGACCCGTCGCCAGGCGCTCCACAGCCGGTTGCGCGGGCTGAACGCCCGTGAAGGCGGTGGAACCATCGCCAATGGCCCGGAACACACGCTTGGGCGCAACCTCAGCCCCCTTCTTCTTCTCTCCCGCGGCGCCGTTCACGGCCCCGAGGCCGGAGCGCTCCGCGCCGGGACTGGCGCACCCCGCCGCACCCGCGACCAGTACAACGGCCATGACGCCCAGGCCGATCCTTTTCCTGGCGTTCATCGCCTTCTTCGCGGCGGCCATCATCCGCCCACCTCTTTCTCGCAGGTAGCTTGCGCCGGGTGCCGACACGAGGCCGCCAAAGTCGCACGCACGGTCCAAGAGCCAGCACGACAGGCCGAATGAAAAGCTGACTATTCACCGGAATGGGTGACCGCATAGACCATTTACTCTCAATCCTGGACACAGCTCTTTACCCTCCATTACTGTCTGTTTACCGAGAGTTGAGATATCCCGCCGCTGCACGCCATGACCCACGGCCGCGTCATCGAGTTCCACGACCGCGCTGTCCAGGAGGAGACGGGAAATATGTCTGCCTGCGTACCCACTCGCCACGAACACTCGTCCCGCAGTTCGCGCCCTTCCCGGTCCTCGGGAGTGAAGCGCCCACACAGCCCGCCCCCGCCGCCGCACGGCGGACGATTCCGCGTCTCGGGCGCCGATGTATCCGCGTCCATCACTGTCTTCCTGCTCGCCATTCCCATGTCACTCGGCCTTGCTGTGGCCATGGGAGCCCCTCTGGAGGCGGGCCTCATCTCCGCCGCAGTCGGAGGCATCGTCGCCGGACTCCTCGGCGGCACGCCCCTGCAGGTCTCCGGCCCGTCCGCCGGACTGACCGTGGTCACCGCAGAGACGATCCAGGTCTACGGCTGGCGCACCACCTGCGCCATCACGATCGGGGCGGGCCTGCTTCAGCTCGCGCTCGGCTCACTGCGAGCGGCCCGCAGCGCACTCGCCGTCAGCCCCGCCATCGTCCACGGCACGCTCGCAGGCATCGGCGTGGCCATCGCGCTCGCTCAACTGCACATCGTGCTGGGCGGTTCACCGCAGAGCTCGGCGATCTCCAACGTGCTGCATCTTCCCGATCAACTGGCACGTGTCAGTCCCGCCGCCCCATTGATCGGCGCGCTCACCGTAGCCGTCCTCGTCCTGTGGCCCATGCTGCCCGGACGGACCGGGCGGTTCCTGCGCCGGGTTCCGGCAGCCCTGGCCTCCGTGGGTCTGGCCACAGCCGTGGCCGCGTGGGCGGCACCGTCGATCGCCCGGGTCGATCTGCCCTCCTGGCGTTCGCACGCCCTGCCCGAAATGCCGCACGGGCCGGTGCTCGGCCTGGCTACAGCCGTGTTCACGATGATGCTGGTCGCCAGCCTGGAGTCACTGCTCGCCGCTGTCGCCGTGGACAAGCTGGCCGCCGACCGCAGCCGTGCGCACTCGGCGCATTCGCCGGCGGGGACCGGAGAGGTACAGGGCGACGAGACAGGCGAGAACGGCGACCGCCCGGCCGCTCCCGGCGCCCCCGCCACCGGGCCGATCACCACCCGCACCGGCCCGGACCGCGCCGAGCGGCCCGCTCCCCCCTTGCTCAAACGCTCCGACCTCGACCGGGAGCTACGCGCTCAAGGCGTCGCCAACGCCGTGTCCGGCCTGCTCGGGGGACTCGCGGTCTCCGGTGGAGCTGTGCGCAGTTCAGCGAACGTCAGAGCCGGGGCGACCAGCCGAGCGTCCACCGTGCTGCACGGTGTATGGATCTTGGTCGCATCCGGTCTGCTCGTCACCTTGCTGGAGCGCATCCCCCTGGCCGCGCTGGGAGCGCTGGTGATGATGGTGGGCCTCAAGATGGTGAGCCTGGCGCACATCCGCAATGTCCATAAGCACCGGGAGTTCCTGGTGTACGGCGCGACGATCGCCGGGGTGCTCGTCGTCGGCGTCCTCAAGGGCGTAACCATCGGCGTCGCCGTGGCAGTGGCCGTCGCCTTGCACCGTCTGGGCCGGACCCGGATCTCGGTGTCCGAGCAGAACGGACAGCATCTCGTGGTCGTGCGCGGCCAGTTGACCTTCCTGGCCGTCCCACGCCTCAGTCGGGTCCTGGGGCGTCTCCCCCAAGGCGCCGATGTGGTCGTGGAGTTGGACGGCTCGTTCATGGATCACGCCGCATACGAGACGATCCAGGACTGGAGCAACGCCCATGCGGCCCACGGCGGCCAGGTGGCGTTCGCCGGGAGGGCGGGCGGCAGGATCGCCGAGCCCGCCGCGGCAGCGCACTCCTGCTGCCGGCCCTGGACCCCTTGGCGCAACCACCACTGCCACGACCAGCCCGAACACGCCCCTCCCCCGGAGGTTGGCGAGGATGCCTCGGCGACCGAGGCCGAGGAGTACACGGCGAGCGACCCGGATCTGGCCCACCGGCCCAGCGCCGCACGCACAGCCGGCACGGCAGCAGCCTCCGCCGGGATCGCCACCGCCATCAGCCCGGCCCCGGGCAGCCCAGCTTCCACCTCCGCCCCGCCTGACACCGGCCCCAGCACCGGTCCCACCGCGCCACCCGAGCCCACTCCATCCCTTCACCAGCCCCTATCCCCCTCGCGGACAAGGACCACCGCGCCCGCCACCCCCACCGCCTCCACCCCCTCCCCTCACGCGCCCCCCGCCCCGCACGCGGAGCGCCTCGAGCAAGCCGCCTCCGCCCAGCAGCGCGCATTCGCCCGCCGCCCCTCACGCGCAGCCCGCGATCACCGGCTGGTCAGGGGTCTCAGCTCGTTCCAGCGCGATACGGCGCCCCTGGTCCGGGGGGAGCTGGCGCGATTGGCCAAGGAGGGCCAGCGTCCCTCACAGCTCTTCATCACTTGCGCGGACTCACGCCTGGTGACGAGCATGATCACGGCCAGCGGCCCGGGCGACCTGTTCACCGTGCGGAACATCGGCAACCTGGTGCCCCCTCCCGACGCCGAAGAGGGCGACCACTCCGTGGGAGCCGCGATCGAGTACGCGGTGGACGCGCTCGGCGTCGAGTCCATCACCGTCTGCGGCCATTCGGACTGCGGTGCCATGAACGCGCTGCTGGGCGCCGCACCGAAGGCCCCGGACACATCTCTGTGGCGCTGGCTCCGGCACGGGCTCCCCAGCCTGGCCAGGGTGACCTCGGCAGGCGACACCCCGGCCCGCCTCTCCGGGCGGCCGCCGGCCGACGTGGTGGAGCAGCTCTGCCTGGTCAACGTCGTCCAGCAGCTCGACCACCTGCGGGCCCACCCATCGGTGGCGCGCCGGATCGCCGACGGCACCCTTCAGCTCCACGGCATGTACTTCCACGTCGCCGAGGCCCAGTCGTATCTGCTGGACGAGAGCGAGGGGAGCGGCACGACCGAGGTGTTCGACCCGATCACGCCGACGTGCCCGGCCGAGCCGGCCCGTACCGACGTCTGAACCGCAGGCACCTCGGATCCGTAGGACCTAGTGATCCCGTTTCCGTGTCGGAGCGATCACACCGGCGGTTTGCGTCACCGTGCCGCCGCGGCGTGGAGGCGGGATCATGCCTCTATACACGAGACACAGGTCTAAACCAATTCCCGGCAGACACTTGTCACCCGGCCTCGGGACTGATGAGCTATGCCCCGGGACACAACGGACACCCTGGGACTGGGAGAAGTCGTGAGCAACGAGAGCCTGGCCAACCTGCTTCGGGAAGAGCGGAAGTTCGCTCCGCCTGCCGAGCTGGCCGCCAACGCCAACGTCACCGCAGAGGCGTACGAGCAGGCCGAAGCGGACCGGCTGGGCTTCTGGGCCGAGCAGGCCCGCCGCCTGACCTGGGCCACGGAGCCGACCGAGACCCTCGACTGGAGCAACCCGCCCTTCGCGAAGTGGTTCGCGGACGGCGAGCTCAACGTCGCGTACAACTGCGTCGACCGTCACGTCGAGGCGGGCAACGGTGACCGGGTCGCCATCCACTTCGAGGGCGAGCCCGGCGACAGCCGCGCCCTGACCTACGCGGAGCTGAAGGACGAGGTCTCCCGCGCCGCCAACGCCCTCACCGAGCTCGGTGTCGGCAAGGGCGACCGGGTCGCCGTCTACCTCCCGATGATCCCCGAGGCCGCCGTCGCGATGCTGGCCTGCGCCCGCATCGGCGCCGCGCACTCGGTCGTCTTCGGCGGCTTCTCCGCCGACGCCATCGCCGCCCGCATCGAGGACGCGGACGCGAAGGTCGTCATCACGGCGGACGGCGGTTACCGCCGCGGCAAGCCCTCCGCGCTCAAGCCCGCGGTGGACGACGCCGTCTCCCGCATCGACAGCGTGGAGCACGTCCTGGTGGTCCGCCGTACGGGCCAGGACACCGCGTGGAACGAGGGCCGCGACGTCTGGTGGCACGAGATCACGGGCCGCCAGTCCGCCGAGCACACGCCCGAGGCGTTCGAGGCTGAGCAGCCGCTGTTCATCCTGTACACGTCGGGCACCACCGGGAAGCCCAAGGGCATCCTGCACACCTCCGGGGGCTACCTCACCCAGGCGGCGTACACCCACCACGCGGTCTTCGACCTGAAGCCGGAGACCGACGTCTACTGGTGCACCGCCGACATCGGCTGGGTGACCGGGCACTCGTACATCGTCTACGGGCCGCTGGCCAACGGCGCCACGCAGGTGATGTACGAGGGCACGCCCGACACCCCGCATCAGGGGCGCTTCTGGGAGATCGTCCAGAAGTACGGGGTCACGATCCTCTACACCGCGCCGACCGCGATCCGTACGTTCATGAAGTGGGGGGACGACATCCCCGCCAAGTTCGACCTGTCGTCCCTGCGCGTCCTCGGTTCGGTCGGTGAGCCGATCAACCCCGAGGCGTGGGTCTGGTACCGCAAGCACATCGGTGCCGACAGGTGCCCGATCGTGGACACCTGGTGGCAGACCGAGACCGGCACGATGATGATCTCGCCGCTGCCCGGCGTCACCGAGACCAAGCCGGGGAGTGCCCAGCGCGCCCTGCCGGGCATCTCCGCGACCGTCGTGGACGACGAGGCCAACGAGGTCCCGAACGGCGGAGGCGGCTACCTGGTCCTCACCGAGCCGTGGCCGTCGATGCTCCGCACCATCTGGCGCGACGACCAGCGCTTCCTCGACACGTACTGGTCGCGCTTCGAGGGCAAGTACTTCGCCGGCGACGGTGCCAAGAAGGACGAGGACGGCGACATCTGGCTGCTCGGCCGGGTGGATGACGTCATGCTGGTGTCCGGGCACAACATCTCGACCACCGAGGTCGAGTCGGCGCTCGTCTCGCATCCGTCGGTCGCCGAGGCCGCCGTGGTCGGCGCCGCAGACGAGACGACCGGCCAGGCCATCGTCGCCTTCGTCATCCTGCGGGGCACCGCGACCGCCTCCGACGAGCTGGTGGCGGAGCTGCGCAACCACGTCGGGGCGACGCTCGGCCCGATCGCCAAGCCGAAGCGCATCATGCCGGTGGCCGAGCTGCCGAAGACCCGTTCCGGCAAGATCATGCGCCGTCTGCTGCGCGACGTGGCGGAGAACCGGGCCCTGGGCGATGTCACGACCCTGACCGACTCCTCGGTCATGGACCTGATCCAGAACCAGCTGCCGTCGGCCCCCTCCGAGGACTGACACCTACGCACGGCCCGAAGGGCACCCGGCAACGCGCTGGGTGCCCTTCGGGCGTTTACGGTGAGAGCACCGCTCCCAAGCATCCTGACCGCCACATCCCGCGGGTACAGTGGCAGCTGATCGACAACACGATAGGAAAATCTTCACAGGGGTGCCGGGAAGTCTGGTCGGCAAGTGCATCAGCCATGCCATCGCTGCCGTACCGACCCGGAGGTCTCCCCCGTGGCCACGCCCACCCCCGCACCCCCCGGCCCGCGCCGCACCTTCCTGGGGCGGCTGCCGCTCCCCGAGCGCAACTACGTCGCCGACGCCCTGCGTACGGAGACCGTCGGGGGCGTCATCCTGCTGGTCGCCGCCGTGGCCGCGTTGGTGTGGGCCAACACCGCGGGTTCGAGCTACTCGGCCGTCAGTCACTTCCACATCGGGCCCGAGACCCTCGGTCTGCACCTCTCCGTGGAGCACTGGGCCGCCGACGGGCTGCTCGCGATCTTCTTCTTCGTGGCGGGCGTCGAACTCAAACGCGAACTCGTGGCGGGAGAACTGCGCGATCCCAAGGCCGCGGCGCTCCCCGTGGCCGCCGCGCTCTGCGGCATGGCGGTCCCGGCGGTCATCTACACCCTGGTCAACGTGTTCGGCGACGGCTCGACGGACGGCTGGGCGGTCCCGACCGCCACGGACATCGCCTTCGCGCTCGCCGTTCTCGCCGTCATCGGCGCCTCGCTGCCCTCCGCGCTCCGGGCCTTCCTGCTGACGCTCGCCGTCGTGGACGACCTCTTCGCGATCCTCGTCATCGCCATCTTCTTCACCGACGACATCGACTTCCTCGCGCTCGGCGGCGCCTTCCTCGGGCTGGGCCTCTTCTATCTGCTGCTCCGCCTCGGCGTGCGCGGCTGGTACGTCTATGTGCCGCTCGCCCTGGTCATCTGGGGGCTGATGTACAACAGCGGCATCCACGCCACCATCGCCGGCGTCGCCATGGGGCTGATGCTGCGCTGCACCCGTCGCGAGGGCGAGGAGCACTCCCCCGGTGAGCGCATCGAGCACCTGGTGCACCCGCTGTCGGCGGGCTTCGCCGTGCCGGTCTTCGCGCTCTTCTCCGCCGGGGTCTCCCTGTCCGGCGGCGCGATGGCCTCCGTCTTCGACCAGCCGGAGACCCTCGGGGTCGTCCTGGGCCTGGTCGCCGGCAAGACCATCGGCGTCTTCGGCGGTACGTGGCTGACCACGCGGCTCACCCGGGCCGAGCTGAACAAGGACCTCGCCTGGGCGGACGTCTTCGCGATCGCCACCCTCGCCGGCATCGGCTTCACCGTGTCCCTGCTGATCGGTGAGCTCGCGTTCGCCGGTGACGACGACATGATCAACCAGATCAAGGCGTCGGTTCTGCTCGGATCCCTCATCGCCGCCGTACTCTCCGGTGTACTGCTCAAACTCCGGGTACGCAGATACAGGGCACTGACCGACGCCGAGGAACTCGACGAGGACGGTTCCGGAGTGCCGGACGTCTACGAGCAGGACGATCCGGCGTATCACCTGAGGATGGCCGCGATCTACGAGGAGAAGGCGGCCGAGCACCGCCGCCTTGCCCGACTGGCGGGGGCAGCGAGCGACAGGCCGGACAGTCCGGCATGATCTGACATCGGACGTGTTGAACAGGAGAGGGAGTCAGGGATGAGCGACCCCGGCAATTACGCGGGCAGCGCCGACCGCAGTCTCGGCCAGCTGGTCGCGTCGGCGACGGCCGAACTGTCGGCGCTGGTGCACGACGAAATCGCCCTGGCCAAGGCCGAGGTGCGGCAGGACGTCAAGCGCGGCGTCATCGGCAGTGTGGCGTTCATCGTCACGGGCGTGCTGCTCCTGTTCGCGATCCCGGTGCTGAGCTTCGCGGCCGCGTACGGCATCCACAACCTGGGGCTGGGCCTCGCCTGGTCGTTCCTGATCGTGGGTGGCGCCTTCATCCTGCTGGGCGTCCTGCTCGCGCTCTTCGGCTACGCGAAGATCAAGAAGGTCAAGCCGCCGGAGAAGTCCATCGCCTCCGCCAAGCAGACCGCCGCCGTCCTCCAGGGCGTCAAGCCGCACCCGCGCCCCGAGACCTCGGCCGACGCGTTCCTCCCGGTGGGCGGAAGCACCCGCTCCGACCGGGCCATCGAGAGCGCACCGGTCCAGGACAAGGCGTCGGCTGTGGCACGCTCATCCGCATGAGCGCTCCCGCACCGTCCGCCCCGGCCGGCGGCCCCGTCCGCCTCGACGGCCCCTGGACCCACCGGGACGTCGCGGCGAACGGCGCCCGCTTCCACATCGCCGAGATGGGTGAGGGCCCGCTGGTCCTCCTCCTGCACGGCTTTCCGCAGTTCTGGTGGACCTGGCGCCACCAACTGCCCGCGCTCGCCGAGGCGGGTTTCCGGGCCGTGGCGATGGACCTGCGCGGGGTGGGCGGCAGCGACCGCACTCCCCGCGGTTACGACCCCGCCAACCTGGCGCTCGACATCACGGGCGTGGTCAGGTCCCTCGGCGAGCCGGACGCCGCCCTCGTCGGCCACGACATGGGCGGCTACCTGGCCTGGACGGCCGCCGTGATGCGCCCGAAGCTGGTGCGCCGGCTGGCCGTCTCCTCGATGCCCCACCCACGGCGGTGGCGCTCCTCGATGCTCTCTGACTTCGCGCAGTCCCGGGCCGGCTCGTACATCTGGGGTTTCCAGCGGCCCTGGGTGCCGGAGCGTCAGCTCGTCGCCGACGACGGTGCCCTGGTGGGGCGGCTGATCAGCGACTGGGCGGGTCCGGGCAAGACGGAGTTCCCCGACGAGGCGACGCTGGGCGTCTACCGGCGGGCCATGACGATTCCCTCGACGGCGCACTGCTCGATCGAGCCGTACCGCTGGATGGTGCGCTCGCTGGCGCGCCCGGACGGCATCCAGTTCAACCGGCGCATGAAGCGGCCCGTTCGGGTGCCGACCCTGCACCTTCACGGTTCACTCGATCCGGCGGTCCGCACCCGCAGCTCCGCCGGGTCCGGCGAGTACGTCGAGGCGCCCTACCGTTGGCGACTTTTCGACGGTCTGGGCCACTTCCCCCATGAGGAGGACCCGGCGGGATTCTCGGCCGAACTCATCAACTGGCTCAAGGATTCCGAGCCGGATCGCTAGCCGTTCCGGCACACATGTCCTCCGAACAGCCACGTGCCCGGCGCATAAGCCAATTGGCTGACGGATAGGCGGTTACAGACCATGAGGCAGGGGCACACGTCCGGGTATGGGCTGGACGCACGACTTCGGTGACGCAGCACGCAACCGTCGCTCGACCGCCACGGCGGTTCCGGGCATTCACGAGGGGGACGGCCTTCAGGGCCGGGTGCACGCTTTGCACGTCATGCATGATCCTCGGCTCGGCATCTCACGCATCCTCCGGCGCAGGGCCCGCTGGGTCTCGGCGCGGCTGCGCCATCCCCGTAACTGACGCGCCGACGGGCCCGCACGGGCCGTCCGGAGAACTTCAGAGCGCGCAACCCTGACTGTCGACCTGCTGGTCGGCGGCACGGCCCTGCGCGATGTCGTCGCGGATCTCGTCCGCCGTCAGCGCGTAGCCCGTGTCCGGGTCGTCGAGCGACTTCGCGAACACGACTCCGTACACCTTGCCCTCGGGGGTCAGCAGCGGGCCGCCGGAGTTGCCCTGGCGGACCGTGGTGTAGAGCGAGTACACATCACGGCGGACCGTGCCCCGGTGGTAGATGTCGGGGCCGTTGGCGTCGATGCGGGCGCGGACGCGCGCGGAGCGCACGTCGTACGAGCCGTTCTCCGGGAAGCCCGCGACGATGGCGCTGTCGCCCGTCTCCGCGTCGCTGTCGGTACCGGTGAACTGCAGCGGCTTCACATCGAGGTCCGGGACGTCGAGTACGGCGATGTCGCGCTGCCAGTCGTAGAGGACGACCTTCGCGTCGTACAGGCGTCCCTGGCCGCCGATCTGCACGGTCGGCTCGTCGACGCCGCCGACGACGTGGGCGTTGGTCATCACCCGGCGGTCGGAGAACACGAACCCGGTGCCTTCGAGGACCTTGCCGCAGCTCGGGGCCGTGCCCACGACCTTCACGATGGACTGCTTGGCGCGCGCGGCGACGGGGCTGCCGACGAGCGCCGGGTCGGGGGCGCTGACCTCGGTGATGGGTTCGTTGGCGAACGGGCTGAAAACCTGGGGGAAGCCGTTCTGCGCGAGGACCGAGGAGAAGTCCGTGAACCAGGTGGACGCCTGGGGCGGCATCACCCGGGAGACGCCCAGCAGGACCGAGGAGCTGCGGACCTCCTTGCCCAGCGTCGGCAGCGAGGTGCCCGCCAGGGCCGAGCCGATCAGCCAGGCGACGAGCAGCATCGCCACCACGTTGACGAGGGCGCCGCCGGTCGCGTCCAGGGCGCGCGCGGGCGACCAGGTGATGTGCCGCCGGAGTTTGTTTCCCAGATGGGTGGTGAACGCCTGGCCGACCGACGCGCACACGATCACGATGACGACCGCGACGACGGCCGCGGTGGAGGAGACCTCCGAACCATCCGTCATCTGGTCCCACAGGACCGGCAGGAGGTAGACGGCGACGAGACCGCCGCCCAGGAACCCGATCACCGACAGGATGCCGACGACGAACCCCTGGCGGTAGCCGATGACCGCGAACCACACGGCTCCGGCCAGCAGCAGGATGTCCAGCACGTTCACCGTCTATAGCCTCGCAGATTCGTCACCGGGCCCGTACGTCTCCGCGGTCCGGGCGGTCCCGGATCGGCGGAGCACGGAAGTCAGCCTGTCATGCGCGCCAGTCGAGCGGCACCTGCCTGGCTCTGTCCCACGGGCGTTCCCAGCCCGCGAAGTGCAGAATCCGGTCGATCACGCCGGCCGTGAATCCCCAGACGAGCGCTGATTCGACCAGGAACGCCGGGCCCCGGTGACCGCTGGGGTGGACGGCCGTCGCCCGGTTGGCCGGGTCCGTGAGATCCGCCACGGGGACCGTGAAGACCCGCGCCGTCTCCCCCGGGTCGACCACCCCGACCGGGCTGGGCGCCCGCCACCAGCCGAGGACCGGCGTCACCACGAAGCTGCTCACCGGGATGTAGAGACGGGGGAGGACGCCGAAGATCTGTACCCCGCGCGGATCGAGGCCGGTCTCCTCCTCGGCCTCGCGCAGAGCGGCCCTGAGCGGGCCGGTCGTCGCCTGGTCGCCGTCCTCGGGGTCGAGCGAGCCACCGGGGAACGACGGCTGGCCGGGATGGGAGCGCAGGCTTCCGGCCCGCTCCATCAGCAGCAGTTCGGGGCCCCGCGCGCCCTCGCCGAACAGGACGAGCACGGCCGACTGGCGCCCCGCCCCGTCCTCCGGCGGCAGGAAGCGGCTGAGCTGCTGCGGCCGCACCGTGCGCGCGGCACGGGCGACGGGGTCGAGCCAGTCGGGCAGGCCCGCCTCCGAAACCATGACCGCAGGGCCTTCCGCCCCACCGCGCTCCGTGCCGGTCTCATGCGTCTTCATAGGCACCCCTCCGTCTCACAACGCCCGTCGTCCCGCGATTCGTTCCGCCGCGGCGGTCCGGGTCAGTCGGCGCCCAGGGGAGGTGCCGGGCTTCCCGGGTAGTCCGGCGGCGGGCTCAGCCGCTGGCCCGGCTTGCCGCCCATCTCGTACTTCAGGAGCTTGCGGGCCTTCTCCGGGTCCGTTTCGCCCTCACCGTACGACGGACACAGCGGGGCGATCGGGCAGGCGCCGCAGGCGGGCTTGCGGGCATGGCAGACGCGGCGGCCGTGGAAGATGACGCGGTGCGAGAGCATGGTCCACTCGCTCTTGGGGAAGATCGCCGCGATCTCCGCCTCGACCTTCTCCGGGTCCTCCTGCTCCGTCCACTTCCACCGCCGGACCAATCGCCCGAAATGGGTGTCCACGGTAATTCCGGGCACTCCGAAGGCGTTGCCCAGCACGACGTTGGCGGTCTTGCGGCCGACTCCCGGCAGCTTCACGAGATCCGCGAGCCTCCCCGGCACCTCGCCGCCGAAGTCGTCGCGGAGCGCGGCGGACAGGCCGAGGAGGGACTTCGCCTTGGCCCGGAAGAAGCCGGTCGGCCGGATGAGCTCCTCCAGCTCCTCCGGAACGGCGGCGGCCATGTCCTCCGGGGTGGGATAGGCGGCGAAGAGGGCGGGCGTGGTCTGGTTGACCCTCAGGTCGGTGGTCTGGGCGGAGAGAACCGTCGCCACGAGCAGTTCGAACGGATTCCGGAAGTCCAGCTCGGGATGGGCGTACGGATAGACCTCGGCGAGCTCGCGGTTGATCCGGCGGGCGCGGCGGACCATGGCCAGATGCGATTCCGGCCGCCCGGGCTTCTTCTTCGGTCCGGCGGCTCCGGCAGCGCCGACCTCCGGCTTCGCCCGCCTGGCCGAGTCGGGGCCGACGGACCGGTTCTTCGCCCCTCCGGAGCCGCTTTCCACCGTTTTCTTCAGCTTCCTCCCCTTGCCCGCACCCTGTTCGCCCACAGCGGAATCACGGCCCTCCGACACCCCATCAGCCTCCTTGGCCTGCGCTCTCACCGGCAATCCGGACACCCGGCCAGCCTAGAACGCGGCACTGACATCCGCCCCGGTCACGGGTGATCCGCCCCCAATCGGCCCCCTGCCGTACCCCTCGGCACGCGCGTGCGTCAAACTGGTTTGTGATTGATCGCACTGTTTTACCGTCCGGCATGATGGGGACCACGGTTCCCTGAACAGGCCGACAAGGAGAGAACTCGTGGACGACGTTCTGCGGCGCGCCCCGCTTTTCGCGGCGCTCGATGACGAGCAGGCCGCGGAGCTCCGCGCCTCGATGAGTGAGGTGACCCTCGCGCGCGGTGACGCGCTGTTCCACGAGGGTGACCCGGGCGACCGCCTCTATGTGGTCACCGAGGGCAAGGTGAAGCTCCACCGCACCTCCCCCGACGGCCGCGAGAACATGCTGGCGGTCCTCGGCCCCGGCGAGCTGATCGGTGAGCTCTCGCTCTTCGACCCGGGCCCGCGCACCGCCACCGCCACCGCCCTGACCGAGGTCAAGCTCCTCGGCCTCGGCCACGGTGACCTGCAGCCCTGGCTCAACGCGCGCCCCGAGGTGGCCACGGCCCTCCTGCGTGCCGTCGCCCGGCGCCTGCGCAAGACCAACGACCAGATGTCCGACCTGGTCTTCTCCGACGTGCCCGGCCGCGTCGCCCGCGCCCTCCTGGACCTGTCTCGCCGCTTCGGCGTCCAGTCCGAGGAAGGCATCCACGTGGTGCACGACCTGACGCAGGAAGAGCTGGCCCAGCTGGTCGGCGCGTCCCGCGAGACGGTCAACAAGGCCCTCGCCGACTTCGCCGGCCGTGGCTGGCTCCGGCTGGAGGCCCGCGCGGTGATCCTCCTGGACGTGGAGCGGCTGGCCAAGCGGTCGCGCTGACCCGCCGTCGTGAGGGCCCCACCGGCATCGGCGGGGCCCTCACGCATGTCAGATCAGCCCGTGCTCGGCCAGGTAGTCCAGCTGCGCCCGCACCGACAGCTCCGCGGCCGGCCACAGCGAACGGTCCACGTCCGCGTAGACATGGGCCACCACCTCGGACGAGGTCCGGTAGCCCGATTCCACCGCGGTCTCCACCTGCGCCAGCCGGTGCGCCCGGTGGGCGAGATAGAACTCGACCGCCCCCTGCGCGTCGTCCAGTACAGGTCCGTGGCCGGGCAGCACCGTGTGGACGCCGTCGTCCACCGTCAGCGAGCGCAGCCGCCTCAGCGAGTCGAGGTAGTCCCCGAGCCGCCCGTCCGGATGCGCCACCAGCGTCGTCCCGCGTCCGAGGATCGTGTCGCCGGTCAGCACCGCCTGATCGGCCGGAAGGTGGAACGACAGCGAGTCCGCCGTGTGGCCGGGCGTCGGCACCACGTACATCTCCAGGCCGCCGGTCGTGATGACGTCGCCCGTCCCCAGGCCCTCGTCGCCGAGCCGCAGCTCCGGGTCGAGCGCGCGCACCTTGGTCCGGGTCAGCTCGGCGAACCGCGCCGCGCCCTCCGCGTGGTCGGGGTGGCCGTGGGTGAGCAGCGTCAGAGCGATCCGGCGGCCCGCCCGCTCGACGGTGTCCATGACAGCGCGCAGATGAGCCTCGTCCAGCGGGCCGGGGTCGATGACGACCGCCTGGTCCGCATCGGGCTCGGCGACGATCCACGTGTTGGTCCCGTCCAGCGTCATGGCCGAGGGGTTCGGCGCCAGGACGTTGACCGTACGGGCCGTGGCGGGACCGGACAGCACCCCACCGCGCGGTTGTCCGGGCAGCGCCGCCGCGTCACTCATGCCGCACCGCCTTCCGCGCGGGATGCCTCGGCGGCGCCGGAGGGCTCCCCACCGGATCTCACCCCTGCGGGCGTTCGGTCCGTGCCGCTGGCGGGAACGTGCTTGGTGAACTCCTCGTGCCCGGGCCAGCTCAGCACCAGCTCGTCACCGTCCAGACGGGCCTGCGCGAGTACCGGGGAGAGGTCCTGGTCCGACGCCGCCTCCAGCGCCTGCGCGGCGGTGGCGTACGGCCGCAGTGCCCGCAGGGTCGCCACGGTCGGCGGCATCATCAGCAGCTCGCCCCGGTCGTATCCCTCGGCCGCGTCGGCCGGGGTGATCCACACGGTGCGGTCGGCCTCCGTCGAGGCGTTCCGGGTGCGCTGGCCCACGGGGAGCGCGGCGACGAAGAACCACGTGTCGTAGCGGCGCGGCTCGAACTCCGGCGTGATCCAGCGCGCCCACGCGCCGAGCAGGTCCGAGCGCAGCACCAGCCCGCGCCCCTCCAGGAACGCGGCGAACGACAGCTCCCGCGCGGCCAGCGCCGCGCGGTCCGCCTCCCAGTCGTCGCCGGTGGTGTCGGTGACGACGGTCTCCGGCGTCGGACCGGCCAGCAGGACCCCGGCCTCCTCGTACGTCTCGCGTACCGCGGCGCAGACGATCGCCTGCGCCTCGGCCGGTGTGCCGACACCCAGCCGACGCGCCCAGGTCTCCAGCCCGGGACCGGCCCAGCGGACGAGCAGGTCGTCGTCGCGCGGGTCGACGCCACCTCCCGGGTAGGCGTACGCCCCTCCGGCGAAGGCCATCGAGGTGCGCCGGCGCAGCATGTGGACGGCGGGCGCGCCCCCGGTACCGGTGGCGTCGTCCCGGAGCAGCATCACGGTGGCGGCCCGCCGGGGCTCGGCGGCCTTCAGTTCGCCTGCGGCGAGGGCCCTGATCCGGCCGGGCCATTCCGGGGGGTACCACTGACCATTGGACATGGCCGGAGGCTATCCGGAACCGCGTCGATGTTCGAGGGGTCCCCGGATCCGTACCGGGCGCGTACACACAAGGTCCCGCCCGGTCCTCAGGACCGGACGGGACCAGGGGCGGAGAGGGTCCGGGTCAGGCTCCGGTCAGCTCGACCTGGATCTCGACCTCGACCGGCGCGTCCAGCGGCAGCACGGCGACACCCACGGCGCTGCGGGCGTGCACGCCCTTGTCCCCGAGGACCTCGCCCAGCAGCTCGCTCGCACCGTTGATCACACCGGGCTGGCCGGTGAAGTCGGCGGCCGAGGCGACGAAGCCGACGACCTTCACGACCCGGGCGATCCGGTCCAGGTCGCCCGCCACCGACTTCACGGCGGCGAGGGCGTTCAGCGCGCAGGTCTTCGCGAGCTCCTTGGCCTCGTCGGCCGTGACCTCGGCGCCGACCTTGCCGGTCACCGCCAGCTTGCCGTCGACCATGGGCAGCTGACCGGACGTGTACACATACACCCCGGACTGCACGGCCGGCTGGTACGACGCCAGCGGCGGCACGACGGCCGGGAGCGGCAGTCCGAGCTCGGCCAGCTTCGCCTCGACGGTGCCGGCCACTACTGCTTCTCCCGCTTCAGGTACGCCACGAGCTGCTCGGGGTTGTTCGGGCCGGGAACGACCTGGACCAGCTCCCAGCCGTCCTCGCCCCAGGTGTCCAGAATCTGCTTGGTCGCGTGCACGAGAAGGGGCACGGTCGCGTATTCCCACTTGGTCATGGCCCGACTGTAATGCCTGCGCAATCCAGGGGACGCGCAGCCTCGTGCGTAGCCTGCGGTGCGACTGGTTAGGCTCGAATACGTGAGCAGGTTCCAGGTCGTCAGCGGCAAGGGCGGTACCGGTAAGACCACGGTCGCCGCCGCCCTCGCGCTCGCCCTCGCGGCCGAGGGCAGGCGCACCCTCCTCGTGGAGGTCGAGGGCAGACAGGGCATCGCCCAGCTCTTCGAGGCGGATTCCCTCCCCTACGAGGAGCGCAGGATCGCCGTCGCTCCGGGCGGCGGCGAGGTCTACGCCCTCGCGATCGACGCGGAGCTGGCGCTCCTCGACTACCTCCAGATGTTCTACAAGCTCGGCAGCGCGGGACGGGCGCTCAAGAAGCTCGGCGCGATCGACTTCGCCACCACCATCGCGCCAGGGGTGCGGGACGTCCTGCTGACGGGCAAGGCGTGCGAGGCGGTCCGCCGCAAGGACCGGCAGAACCGGTTCGTCTACGACTACGTGATCATGGACGCCCCGCCGACCGGCCGCATCACCCGCTTCCTCAACGTGAACGACGAGGTGGCCGGGCTCGCGCGGATCGGCCCGATACACAATCAGGCGCAGGCCGTGATGCGGGTGCTGAAGTCCCCGGAGACCGCGGTGCACCTGGTGACGCTGCTGGAGGAGATGCCGGTCCAGGAGACCGCGGACGGCATCGCGGAGCTGCGCGCCGCCGAGCTGCCGGTGGGCCGGGTCATCGTGAACATGGTGCGCCCGCGGCTGCTGGACGGGGACGCGCTGCGCGCCACGGTGGGCGGGCGGCGCAAGGAGATCGCCAAGACCCTGACGCGGGCGGGCGTGACCGGTGCGGCGGGGCTCGTACGCCCGCTGGTCGAGCAGGCCGCCGAGCACACCCAGCGGGTCGCGCTGGAGCGTGAGCAGCGCACCGTGCTGGCCGGGCTGGGCCTGCCGGCGTGCGAGCTGCCGCTGATCGGCGAGGGGGTGGACCGGGCCGGGCTCGACCACCTGGCGGCCGCACTCCGGGACCAGGGCGCGGGCCGAGCGGGATCCGGACGAGGGGCGGGTTCATGACAGCACACACGACGACGGGGGCGGGCGACGGAGGGGGGACGGGCGCACCGGATCCCGTCCCGGCCCTGGACACCGATGCCCTGATCGACGACCCGGACATCCGGATCATCGTCTGCTGCGGTTCCGGCGGCGTCGGCAAGACGACCACCGCCGCGGCCCTCGGGGTGCGGGCGGCGGAGCGCGGCCGCAAGGTCGTCGTCCTCACCATCGACCCGGCCCGCAGACTCGCCCAGTCCATGGGCATCGACTCGCTGGACAACGTCCCGCGCCGGGTCAAGGGCATCGAGGGCTCCGGTGAGCTGCACGCCATGATGCTCGACATGAAGCGGACCTTCGACGAGATCGTCGAGGCGCACGCGGACGGCGAGCGGGCCCGCGCGATCCTGGAGAACCCCTTCTACCAGTCCCTGTCGGCCGGCTTCGCGGGCACGCAGGAGTACATGGCGATGGAGAAGCTGGGGCAGCTCCGGTCGCGGGACGAGTGGGACCTGATCGTCGTGGACACCCCGCCGTCGCGGTCCGCGCTGGACTTCTTGGACGCCCCGAAGCGTTTGGGCTCGTTCCTGGACGGGAAGTTCATCAAGCTGCTGATGGCCCCGGCGAAGATGGGCGGCCGCGCGGGGATGAAGTTCCTCAACGTGGGCATGTCGATGATGACCGGGACGCTGGGGAAGCTGCTGGGGGGTCAGTTCCTGCGCGACGTCCAGACGTTCGTCGCCGCGATGGACACCATGTTCGGTGGCTTCCGCACCCGTGCGGATGCCACGTACAAGCTCCTTCAGGCGCCCGGTACGGCGTTCCTCGTCGTCGCCACGCCGGAGCGGGACGCCCTGCGCGAGGCGGCGTACTTCGTGGAGCGTCTGGCCGCTGAGGACATGCCGCTCGCGGGGCTGGTGCTCAACCGGGTCCACGGCAGCGATGCCGCGCGTCTCTCCGCCGAGCAGGCGCTCGCCGCCGCGGAGAAGCTCGAAGCAGAAAATCTTGAGACCGACGGCATTGTGGATCAGGCGGCAGGGAAGGCTGGACTTCGTGAGCCCGCCGACTCCCCCACGGACGGGCACGCGCTCACCACGGACCCCGGTCCCCGGCCCGACAGCACGGCAGCCGTCACAATCGAAGAACTGACCGCGGGCCTGCTCCGTCTGCATGCCGAGCGGATGCAGGTGGTCGCGCGCGAACAGGACACACGCGACCGCTTCACCGCGCTGCACCCCGAGGTGGCCGTGGCCGCCGTGGCCGCGCTGCCCGGAGACGTCCATGACCTCTCGGGCCTGCGAGCCATCGGGGACCGCCTCGCGACCGGTTCCGCACCGGCCGGAGCTGCCTAGCCCTCGTAAGCCGTACAACGTACGAACCGCCAGGGCTAGCCGACGGCGGCGAACGTCTCGTGCAGCTCCTCGCTGTCCTCCAGCCCGATCGCCACGGGCAGGATGCCCGAGGAGCGCTCGTACTCACTGCGGGCGGTCTCCAGCAGCCGGCGCCAGGACGTCACCGTCGGCCGCCTGCGCAGCAGCGCGCGGCGCTCCCGCTCGGTCATCCCGCCCCACACGCCGAATTCGACGCGGTTGTCCAGAGCGTCGGCCAGGCACTCGGTCCGCACCGGGCATCCGGTGCACACCGCCTTGGCCCTGTTCTGCGCTGCCCCTTGTACGAACAGTTCATCCGGATCAGTAGTGCGGCAGGCTGCCTGCGCACTCCAGTCGGTTACCCAGCCCATCCCGGCGCCGTCCTCTCCCGAATCGAGGCTCCCCCACGGCGGCAGCGGCATATTCACTGCTGCCAGTTGAGGACGTTACGGAAGGTGGCGACAGCACAACACCCCCTTCGGGCCCAATCTTGAATGGCCCGAACGGACTATGCGTATACGGCAGATCACCCAGGGGAGTGAGCTGGGGACATGCGGGACCATCCCGCCAGAATCGGGACAGTTCACCAGAACCACATCGGACGTTCGGTGACACACGGGGCGAATTCGGGAGCGCCGGGCGTGTGGCCGGATCGTGCACGGGGGTTGATACGGAACCGGACTGCTGTGACAGTTGAGAGCAGCTTAGGCCAAGGCATATCCGTGTGTCCGGCGAATGGGAACGTAGCCGCCTCACACCCCATACCACCAGGCCCAGCAGCCGCGGCGCGGCCACCACGCCGGATCCGAATGTCACGGTCCGGTACGCGAACGCTCCGATGGACCCCCGGTCCTACGGAACGCTCATATCTACGGATTAGGCTGCCCCCATGCCAAAGAAGCGCTCGGGCGGGGGTCTCACCACGACCCAGCAGGCCGCCAAGTTCCTCGGTGTCGCCGCACTCTCCGGAGTCGTCCTGGCGGGCATCGCGCTGCCGGCGGCCGGAGCACTGGGCCTCGCGGCCAAGGGGACGGTCGACGGGTTCGACGAGATCCCGGCCAATCTGAAGACCCCGCCGCTGAGCCAGCGCACCAAGATCCTCGACAGCAAAGGCGGCCTGATCGCCACGGTCTACTCGCGTGACCGCACGGTGGTGCCGCTCACGAGCATCTCCCCGTACATGCAGAACGCGATCATCGCGATCGAGGACGCCCGCTTCTACGAGCACGGCGCGGTCGACCTCAAGGGAATCCTGCGCGCGCTGAACCGCAACGTCCAGGCGGGCGGTACGGCGGAAGGCGCCTCCACCCTCACCCAGCAGTACGTGAAGAACGTCTTCGTGGAGGAGGCCGGTGACGACCCGGCGAAGGTCGCCGAGGCCACCCAGCAGACGCTGGGCCGAAAGGTCCAGGAGCTGAAGTACGCGATCCAGGTCGAGGAAGAACTCGGCAAGCGGAAGATCCTGGAGAACTACCTCAACATCACCTTCTTCGGGCAGCAGGCGTACGGCGTCGAGGCGGCCTCCCAGCGCTACTTCTCCAAGTCGGCGAAGGACCTGAAGCTGGAGGAGGCGGCGCTGCTCGCCGGGATCGTGCAGTCGCCCAGCCGCTACGACCCCATCAACGACACGGAGGAAGCGACCAAGCGGCGCAACACCGTGCTCCAGCGCATGGCGGACATCGGCAAGATCTCCCAAAAGCAGGCGGACGAGGCCCAGAAGACCCCGATCAAGCTGAAGGTCAAGCGACCGCGGAACGGCTGCATCACCGCCGTCAGCGGCGCCGGCTTCTTCTGCGACTACGTCTCGAAGGTCGTCAAGAGCGACCCGGCCTTCGGCAAGACCGCGAAGGACCGCGCCAAGCTGTGGGCGACCGGCGGTCTGACCATCAAGACGACCCTGGACCCGCGGTCCCAGGCCGCGTCCAACGAGGCGGCCGTCTCCCGGGTCAACGAGGACGACAAGGTCGCCGACGCGGTCGTCCAGGTCCAGCCCGGCACCGGACGGATCCTGGCGATGGCCCAGTCCAGGCCGTACGGTCTCGACCCCTCCAAGCACCAGACCATGCTGAACCTCTCCGTCGACCACGCGATGGGCGGCAGCTACGCCGGCTTCCAGGTCGGGTCGACGTTCAAGCCGATCACCGCGGCGGCGGCGCTGGAGAAGGGCATCAGCCCGGCCCAGACCTTCGACACCCCGCGCAAGATCTCCCTGCCGGCCGACTCCTTCCGCACCTGTGCGGGCGCACCCACGGACGACAAACCGTGGTCGGTGCAGAACGAGACGGAGTCCGAGAAGGGCATGTTCGACATGACCAGCGCGCTGGGCAAGTCGATCAACACCTACTTCGCGAAGCTGGAGCAGAAGACGGGCCTCTGCGAGACGCTCGCGATGGCGAAGAAGGTCGGCTACGACCGCGGCGACAACAAGCCCCTGTGGGAGGTCGCCAACACCACGCTGGGCGGACAGGAGTCGACCCCGCTGGCCATGGCCTCGGTGTACGCGACCTTCGCCAACCGCGGCACGTACTGCACACCGGTCGCGGTCCTCTCCGTCACCAAGCCGAACGGCAAGCCGATCGACGTGCCGAAGTCGCGGTGCAGCCGCGCGATGAGCGAGCACACGGCCGACACCATAAACCAGATGCTCAAGGGCGTCGTCGAGGACGGCACCGGCACGCAGGCCGGCCTCAGCGACCGCGACAACGCGGGCAAGACCGGAACCACCGACGAGCGCAAGAACGCCTGGTTCGTCGGCTACACGCCGAACCTGTCCACAGCGGTCTGGGTCGGCAGCGACGGCGCCCGTCAGAACAAGATGACCGACATCGTCATCGGCGGCCAGTACTACGACAAGGTCTGCGGTGGCTGCCTCCCCGGACCGATCTGGAGGACGGCGATGACCGGCGCCCTCAGCTCGTCCGAGACCCCTTCCTTCAACCCGGTCGACGTACCGCGGGCGAAGGAGAAGGAGGACAAGGAGAAGAAGCCGGACGGGGACAAGAAGAAGCCGGGCGACAACAAGCCCGGTGACGACGACAACCCGTTCCCCGGCATCAGCATCCCGCCGGACCTCCTCGGCGGGAACAACGGCCACGGCCGGGGACAGAACGACGGCGGCAGGAACGGCCCCTGACGGCCGAGACGCGTACGAGGGCGGGGCGCTCCGGATCATCCGGGCGCCCCGCCCTCGTACGTACGCGACGCCGGCCCTCGCCGGCCCCGGCTTCGCTCAGCCCGCGAGGAGCTTCTTCACCGTGGCGGCCACCCGGCCGCCCTCGGCGCGCCCCGCGACCTTCGGGTTGACGATCTTCATGACGGCGCCCATCGCGCGCGGCCCCTCGGCCCCGGCGCCCTTCGCCTCGTCCACGGCGGAGGCCACGATGGCGGTCAGCTCCTCGTCACTCAGCTGCTGCGGAAGGTACGCGTCGAGGATGGCGCCCTCCTTCTTCTCCCGCTCGGCCTGCTCGGTCCGGCCGCCCTTGGCGAAGGCGTCGGCGGCCTCACGGCGCTTCTTGGCCTCCTTGGCGATCACCTTCTGCACCTCGTCGTCGGAGAGTTCGCGGGCGGTCTTGCCGCCGACCTCTTCCTTCGTGATCGCGGTGAGGGTCAGCCGGAGCGTGGACGAGGTCAGCTCGTCACGCGCCTTCATGGCCGTGGTGAGGTCTTCCTTGAGCTTGGACTTGAGCGTGGTCATGAGGTGATTGTGGCAGGTGCGGGGCGCCCCGTGCCCGCCTGTTTTCCCGCGGGCGTACGACGTCTGCGACGATGGGCGCATGCGCGCACGCTACGGAGTACCCCTGAAAATAACGGCGGTCACCGCCGCGGCCGGCGCCGCCGGTCTCGCCTACGCGGCCGGCTTCGAGGTCCGCTCGTTCCGCCTGCGCAGGGTCACCGTCCCAGTGCTTCCGCGAGGGGCGCGCCCGTTGCGCGTCCTCCAGGTCTCCGATGTGCACATGGTCAGCGGACAGCGCAAGAAGCGCGCCTGGCTCCAGTCCCTGGCCGGCCTGCGCCCCGACTTCGTGGTGAACACCGGCGACAACCTCTCCGACCCCGAGGCCGTACCGGAGCTGCTGGACGCGCTCGGCCCGCTGATGGAGCTCCCGGGCGTGTACGTGTTCGGTTCCAACGACTACTACGGCCCCAAGCTGCGCAACCCGGTCCGCTACCTCTTCGAGAAGGCGTCGGGCAAGCACGGCCTCAACGGCAACGCCCCGGCGGTCGGCGTCGTCCACAACCCGTGGGAGCCGATGCGCGACGCGTTCGACGAGGCGGGCTGGCTCAACCTGTCCAACACCCGCGGCCGCCTCAAGCTGGACGGCCTGGAGCTCGCCTTCACCGGCCTGGACGACCCGCACATCAAGCGCGACCGCTACGCCGAAGTGGCCGGCGGCCCCGAGACGGGCGCCGACCTCTCGATCGGCGTCGTCCACGCCCCCTACCTGCGCTCCCTGGACGCGTTCACCACGGACGGTTACCCCCTGATCCTGGCCGGTCACACCCACGGCGGCCAGGTGTGCATCCCCTTCTACGGCGCCCTGGTCACCAACTGCGACCTGGACACGGACCGCGTGAAGGGCCTCTCCACCCACTATTCCGGCGGCAACCGCGCCTACCTCCACGTCTCGGCGGGCTGCGGTACGAGCCGCTACGCCCCGGTCCGCGTGGCCTGCCCCCCGGAGGCGACCCTGCTCACCCTGACCCCCCGGGACGCCTGACCGGGCCGCTCCCGCCGATCACGACAAATACCGGATTTCGTCTCCGGGCGCCGGTGGGCTAGAGTTATCGATGTCGCCGGGAGACCGGCGGGGATCGGGGTGTAGCGCAGCTTGGCAGCGCGCTTCGTTCGGGACGAAGAGGTCGTGGGTTCAAATCCCGCCACCCCGACAGAGAAGTACCAGGTCAGGGGCCTGATCCAGTAACTGGATCAGGCCCCTGACGGGTTCCTGGAGATCGTTTGGGAGAAATCTGGGAGAAGATCTTGGTCGGCTTCTCCCAGGAACAGTCTCCAGTGCCGCAGGAAGAGCGGCGCCTACGCGCCCTCGGGTCTGCGCGTTCTCGAATCCAGGGCTCGTAGCTGACCAGGAACACTGTGGCGGGCCGCCCCACCGGTCGTTAAGGAACTTCCACGGCTGCTATTCGGTCGGCGACGACACCCTCTGGGGTGTCAACCGCCGCCACAAGGGCGCCGTTCCGTCGCTGGCCGCGCTGCAGTCGATCCGGGCCGCCCGGCCGGACGGCGCCCCGATCTACGTGATCCTGGACAATCTGTCCGCCCATAAGGGCAGCACGATCCGCCGGTGGGCCCGGAAGGACAAGGCCGAGCTGTGCTTCACGCCGACCAACGCCTCCTGGGCGAACCCGATCGAGGCGCACTTCGGTCCCCTGCGGCAGTTCACTCTCGCCAACTCGCATCACCCCAACCAAACGGTCCCGACGAGGGAGTTGCAGCGATACCTGCGCTGGCGCAACGCCCAACTCCCGGCACCCCGATGTTCTGGCCGCTCAGCGTCGTGAACGAGCCCGTGTTCGCAGCGAGAAGGGAACCCGCTGGGGCGGCCGGCCTCTCGCCACCGCAGCCTGAAGATCTCCATGCTGCTCACTGGGGCAGAGGACTATCCAGCGTAGGGGTTGCCGCCGAGCCAGGTGGTGCCATCGATCAGTTCGCGTGCCGCGTCCAAGTGACCGCTGTGGCAGGCGACCTCGGTGAGCACGTGGATGAGGATGCGGCGCACGTCGGGCAGCCGCCAGGTCGGCCAGATGTCCACGGGCCACGCGGCAGGCTCCTGGTCCAGGTTGGCGGCGGCGAGCACGACGTCTGCGCTTGCGATGGCCGCCCGGTAGTCGGCGAAGACCTCCCTGGTGCTCATCCCCTCGGGGACGTACCAGTGCGCCTCCGCACCTGCCGCGAGCTGTCCGACCACATCCGGTTCGCCTGCGATCACTCCGGGGAACCAGAAGCGTTCGACATCCACCGTGAGGTGGCGCAGCAACGCCAGGCAGCTCCAACCGCTGGGCAGCACCGGCCGCCGCAGATCCTCCTCCGAGACCCCTTCGAGGATCCCAACGACGTGCGCGCGCTGACTGTCCAGGGCACCCTTGAGCGCGGCGAGTTCAGCGTTCACCGAACGGCGCCCTGCGCCGGGATCTTGCTCAGCTGGGACGCCGCCCACCATGGCCTCGCCCGTTGTACTTGTCATCCGCGCGCCTCCGTCAACCACAGAACATGATCTGACTCCGGCCCGGACGCTACACCGGGGGTACGACAACCCCCAGCCGATCGGCGCCAAGTCGTTCTGCACCGCCCACCCGGCAAACCTTCCCGGTCACGGCACTAGTAACTCAACTGGATGGCTGGCGACGGGAGTAACGGGGTGCCCAACGTCTGCAAGCGTTTGGCCCCGCCGCAGACGTTCGGCAGACCACAATAGAATCGCCATAAGGCCAAATGAGGGCCCATGTAACCGCCGCAGGGCATGTATATCGGCGAGCTGCCGGTCTGCGAACAACGCTGCCGCAGTTGAGGGTTCGTGTCCGTTGACCAAGCATTCTTGACCGCGCGCCGAGATCCGGCCCGCGATCTCGCACTGCGCACGTCGATACGGGCGTCGGCCATGGCGGCCGGAGCCAGTTGAAGCCGCCGGACGGTGGTCGACGTCATCTGGTCGACAGCGATCAGCACGATGATCACGCGGGTGAGGCGCTCTCGACATGCTCAAGGATGCGGGACAGGTTCACCCAGGGTGGTTCGAGGGCCTGCCGCTGAAGAGCAGTTCGAGGTGAGAGACCAGCCCTGCGTCACACGGTCCGCCACTCCGGCATTGAGCTCATCCAGCACACCGTGCCGCTGGCTGCTAAGTCACCCGCGGTGCTCACCGCCGTGCCACGAATCGCCGCCGCACTCGCTAACAAATCGTGATGGTCTGACCAGAACATCGCAAGGAGGCTCCACGACATCCCACCGCCTGACAGTGTTCGCCGCCGTCTTCCCACCGAAGTTCACGGTCAGGCCGATCAGCTGTAGCGGAGATCGCTACGGTAAGAGCCTGAACGCGAGGGAGGGGGCCCCAATCCATGAAGGCGGACACGGTCGACCTGCGGCGGATCTTCGGCAGAGACGTGCGTTACACGGTGCCACTGTTCCAGAGGCCATACGTGTGGAACCGGGACGACAACTGGTCGGCCCTGTGGGAGGACATCCGTCGCACCGTCGAACGGGCCGAGCAAGCGGCATTGACCGGGGAAACGGTGGCACCGCACTTCCTCGGAGCAGTTGTGTTCGACGAGACCCCGTACCTTTCGTCAAGTCTGGAGACGCGGCAGGTCATCGACGGACAACAGCGCCTGACAACCCTGCAGTTGTTCCTGTTCGCGGCCCGTCTGTCGGCGGCGACTCTCGACCACGAGCGCTCCGTACGCTTGCTAAGCAAGTTCCTGGAGAACGACGAAGACCTGTTCGACCGCGCCCAGCATCCCGACCATCTCTACAAGGTCTGGCCGACCAATGCGGACCGTGACGAGTTCCGTGCCGTCATGCTCGGCCAGGGAGGGGGAGGGCGGCTCACCGAAGCCGTCGCCTACTTTCAGCAGGAGATTGACACGTGGCTGGCGGAATCAGCTGAGTCGCAGGAGCGGCTGGGCATGCTGGTTCAGGCGCTGCGGGAACAGCTGCGTTTGGTCATCATCGACTTGGAAGAGCATGACGACGCCCAGGTCGTCTTCGAGACGCTGAACAGCCGCGGTACACCACTGGAGCACGCGGATCTGATCAAGAACATGCTGTTCCGCGATGCCGAACGTGCTGGCGCGGACGTCGACCGACTCTACGATACGTACTGGGCGCCCTTTGACCAGGACGAGTGGCGCGTGGAACAGACGACTGGCCGGATTACACGAAGCCGCCTCGACGTGTTCCTGACGTACTGGCTCACGATGCGTACGCAGCGCGAGTTCACCTCCTCCGCCCTGTTCAAGGAGTTCGAGCGCTGGCAACTCTCGTCCGCCGTTCCCACGGAGGATGTCTTTGCTGAGCTGGCACGCTACGCCGAGATCTATGACCTCATCGACGACCATCCGCTGCACGGCGTCGAGGGACGGTTCCTGTACCGGATGAAGGTCCTGCAGACCTCCACTCCGATGCCCCTGCTCCTCTTCCTCTACGGCCTGGACGAATCCCTGCTGCCACCGGAACGCCGACAGCGGGCGATCCGCGCTATCGACAGCTACCTCGTTCGCCGGGCGGTCCTCAATCTCAGCACCCGCGACTACAACAACGTCTTCCGTGACCTGGTCGTGGCCGTAGCCCGACAACCCGATCGCGCGGATGATGCCGTCATCAAGGCCCTCTCAACCATGCATGGCCACCACCGACACTGGCCGAGCGACTCCGAGTTCCGTGCCTCGTTGGAACAGGACCCCATCTACTCCCGTCTGGTTCGCCGCAGCGTACGCATCCTCCTCGAAGCACTGGAGGACGCGCTGCGCACCGACCACACCGAACAGCTCACCGTCCCCGTCGGCGAACAGGCCGGCGCAAAGTTGACCATCGAGCACGTCATGCCGCAGAGCTGGCGCGACAACTGGCCGCCCCTGGAGAACGATCTGTCCGAAGGGGCCGACCGCGACGAGCTGGTCCACACACTCGGCAACCTGACCCTGGTCACCGCCCGCCTGAACCCCACTCTGGGCAACATGGCCTGGGAGGGCAAGCGCCAGTGGCTCGGCAAGCACAGCCTGTTACGTCTCACCCACGGCACCCTGCTCAGTGCTCCATCAAACGCTGAAATCACCGACTGGGCTGCGGCCTGGGACGAGCGGCGAATCCGCACACGGGGCGCGTACCTCGCCTCACTGTCATTGGGCATCTGGCCGCATGCCGACGATCTACACACTGACCCATTTTCTTTCGATCACAACCACATGTAACACGTGCGACCAGCATTTTCAGGCGACGTTGTTTCTGCAAAGCAGACGCGTGGCTACGGCCACCGCGCCGGCAGTCCACCGTCTGGGAGAAAACTGGGAGAAGATCTTCCTCCAGAGCCATCGCAGCACCCCCTGAGACCAGCCAGGGGCCAACGCCCTGACCTGTTCATTTGCCATCGATAGCAGGTAGGCAACATGCTCGAACCTCATTCGGGACGAAGAGGTCGTGGGTTCAAATCCCGCCACCTCAAATCCCGCCACCCCGACAGAGAAATACGAGGTCAGGCACCTACTCAAATGAGTAGGTGCCTGACCTGTTTGCGCTTGCGTGCCGCTGAGCCAGGCCGCGATCCGGGCCCCTGGGCGAGAGAGCGGCGAACACACCGGGCCTGTCGGCCTGAGCCACCCGTGGTGGGACGTACCCCTGGCGGCACCACACGCCTGTCAGTGCTGAGCCATATCGTCGTTCCTCTGATCTCCAACGATCGAAACGGATCAAGGACGGACACCGTCATGCCGACTGAACAAACGCCCTTCGCCGCCCCTATCAAGGGTGTTCGATGATTCCCCGGGGACCGGACTGCACGGTGACCACCCTGATCGAGCTGCAAGGGGGCAGGGCGCAGTGGGACAAGGCCATGCGGCGGATACGGGAGCTGGGCTGGACGTGCCACGAACTCAGCCCCAAGGAGCGACGCACGGTCCGCCGGGCGTTCGACCCCGATGACGGGTACAGCGAGTTCTGGTGGGTGGAAGTACCGATCGTGGGCTCCACCTGGCGGGCCGACCGCGAAGCGGCCTGGCGGATCATGGAGTTGAGCCGGTCGGTACAGACCGTGATCTACGGGCGGCTGTTCCGGCGGGCCGAGATCGATCGGGTGCTTGAGCCCGAGTGGCAGGTGCACTCGACAGATCGGGAACCCGCAGGCACCGTCACACCGGGCCCCCGTCGGCTCTGGCGAACAGTCACGCGCTGGTGCGCGACGCGCACTGGGCTCTTCGACGTCCGCGTGCGGATCCATGCGAGCAAGGACACCGCCCGGCACCTGGCCCGGCATCTGCGCGCAGACGGACCCCGAGCGGACCTCGACGTGCGGCCGCTCGACGGGCGGGGGCGCACCGGCACCCCCCTTCATGGGGAGGACGCCCTCAACAGGGCTCTGGCGCTCTTCGGCGGGCCACTGCTCGCCATGTCCCTCTTCCTGTCAACGGCTCGGCACCTGCCACCCTTTTCAGCCGCGGTGTGCTGGTTCCTCGCCGTCGCATGTGCCGTCCCAGCCTGGTGGACGGCTTTCGCCCTGCCGTTGGCTCGCTCACGGCTCCACTGCCTGGCCACCTGCCTCATCGCCACCCTCGCAGTGGCCGTCTACACACTGGGCGTCCCTGAGCTCTTCGACGGCGTCGACTCCCGGTCCGCCTGGGTGACAGCAGCAATCGGCTTCTACGTGACCGGGCTGATCCTGCTGGGACGCCGCTGGCGGTGGCAGATACTGGCCGCGACGGTGCTTCCTCTGCTGGCCACACTGCTCGTGGCGGCTCTGCCCCTCACCGGCAGGATCCTGCAGGACGGCTACGCGGACGAGCTGTCCCTGTCTCCGGAAGAGACGGCGGTCAGCGGGGCGTACCAGATCCTCGCGGCGGTGAAACTGCTCTGGCCCGCCCTCGCGGCGATCCTCTTCATAGCAGCCGTTTGGGGCGTCCTGCGCTACTTTCACTTCATACGGCCGCGGAGCGTCTTCGCCGGCACCCTGGCCGCGCTTTTCCTCACCCTCGGCTTGCTCACAGTCGCCGAGTGGACCTTCGCGTCACCGCGGCACGCGGCCGACGAGCTGAAGCGAGCAGCCGCTCATCACACCAAAGCCCCGCCGTACTTCGGCATATCAACGGACTGGGTCTGCGTCCGCCCCACGGTCCCGGTCCACGCCCTGAACGAGCAGGGGGGAGTGCTTGCACCACACATCCCCTACCTTTCGTTCGGCGTCGCCGAAGGCAACGTGGTCCTGTGGAACGCCGCCGCCGACCGCCCACTGCGCGTTCCGGCCGGACAGGTGAAGCTGCTTCCTGCCAGGAACCTCGGGCCCGCTTGCGCCACATGACTGGACGACACAGTCGGCAAGGAACCGAGCACAGGCACAACCTCAATCCCGAGCTGCGCAGCGCGCGCAACCGAGAGGCCGCGCCCCAGGGCATCGAGTCGCGGTAGCCGCGGACGACACCCGGCATCGGTCGTCCACATCTCCCCGGCATGCCAGGTCCATCTTCCTGCGGCTCCCAGACGTGCCCCATGGCTCCCAGCGCCCGGAGTTCCACCCCCTGCGAAGCGACGGGCCGATCGCCGTAGAACCTTTATTTCAGGGGTGGTTGGTGGTTTATCTACGCGTGGAGCTATGCCTACCGACCGATCATTCGGGCAATTCAGGCGGGTTCTCGCAGAGCTATTACCGACTGGTACCAGGAGCTGCTACAACAGGGACCGCTCACTCAACCCCCCACCCACCCCCCACACTTCGGAGGGCTGACAGGTATGTCAGTACGGAGATTCTGGGCGTCCGCATCCACTCTGCTCCTCGCCGCCACTGCCGCTCTGGGAATCGCCCAGCCGGCTTCGGCATCCTCCTCGGCCGCCGCCGGCGGGTACGTCGCCCTGGGCGATTCGTACTCGTCCGGTGTCGGCGCGGGTAGCTATCTGTCCGACAGCGGCGACTGCCGTCGCAGCACCAAGGCGTACCCGTACCTCTGGGCGGCGGCGAACTCGCCGTCCTCATTCACCTTCGTGGCCTGTTCGGGCGCCACCACGAGCACCGTGGCCAGTGGTCAGCTCGGGGCGCTCAGTTCGTCCACCTCACTGGTGAGCGTCACCGCGGGCGGCAATGACGTCGGGTTCGCCGATGTCATGCAGGACTGCGTGCTGTCCGGCGAGTCCGCCTGCATCTCGGCCGTGAACGCGGCCGTCGGAAAGATGAACAACACACTGCCGTCGAGGCTGAGTTCGCTCTATGCCTCCATCCACTCCAAGGCCCCGCAGGCCCATGTCGTGGTCCTGGGCTACCCGCGCTTCTACAAGATCGGCGGAAGCTGTCTCGTCGGCCTGTCCGACAAGGCGCGTACGGCCATCAACAACGCGTCCGACGTACTGAACGGTGTCATCGCCAAGCAGGCCGCGAACGTCGGATTCACCTTCTCCGGGGTCGCCGACGAATTCACGGGACACGAGCTGTGCTCCGGCGATCCATGGCTGCACAGCGTCTCCATCCCCGTCTACAACTCGTACCACCCCAAGCCCGAGGGTCAGTCCGGCGGTTATCTGCCGGCATTCCGCTCGGCGGCGTGACACGGAAGCGGCGCCCCGGTGGGAACCGGGGCGCCGCTCCTCCGTCAGGCCGCCGGACGGGTCGCCTTGAGGGAGTACATCAGCGGGATCCTCGGACGGTCCGGCGGAAAGCGGAAGAAGTCGTCCCGTCCGCGTTCCAGGACCGGGAAACGCGCGAAGAGCGAGACGTCGTGCTCATGAAGGAACTCGATCCGCAGGCCGGCGGCGGCCAGCGCGGACACCACACTGCCCACCGGGTGCTGCCACTCGACGCTGCGGTTGTGGACGGTCCGGGCATCGAAGTCCGCGTACGTACCCGGCGTCTCGTCCACCCACGCCTCGCGGCTGAAGTAGTCGTGCGCGATCCGCGAACCCGTCTCGTCGTCCAGGCAGTCCGTGAGCGGATGGAACTCCGCGAGGTAGAGGAAGCCTCCAGGCGCCACCAGTGACGCGGCCGTCTCGGCCCAGCGGTCGATGTCGGGCAGCCAGTTAAGCGCGCCGACGCCCGTGTAGACGATGTCGTACGAGGAGTCCGGTACGGCCTGGGCCGCGTCGTACACGTCGGCGGCGACGAAAGCCGCACGGTCGGGTCCGAGCCCCAGGTCCTGGGCGAGGGCCCGGGCGGTCTCGACGGCCGGTTCGGAGAAGTCGAGGCCGACGACCTGAGCGGCGCCGTGCCGCGCCCAGGAGAGCGTGTCGAGTCCGATGTGACACTGCAGGTGCAGCAGCGACCGGCCGGTCACATCGCCGACCTCGGCCAGCTCGAAGGGCCGCAGGGCATCCTTCCCCGCGCGGAAGGAGCCCAGGTCGTAGAAGTCACTGCCTGCGTGGATGGGCACACGCTCATCCCACATCCTGCGGTTGGCCTCGCGCCAGTCGGGCGGTGTCGGAGCGGTGGACATGTGCGCGAGGTTATCCACAGGCTGCGGACGAAGCGAACGGATTGTCGGGCGTCCGGCGCAGAATGGGGTCATGACTGAGGCCACTGGTTCGCCGACGACCGCATCCGTCCCGCTCTGGGAGCAGCGCTTCCGCGCTCCCCGGGTATCGCTGCCCGACTGGGCCGAGGACGCGCCGGACCGCGCGTTGTTCGTCTCCAACGCGACGGGTACCTATGAGCTGTACGCGTGGGACCGGGCGACCGGTGAGCAGCGCCAGGTGACGGAACGGCCGAACGGGACGACGGACGGCGTGCTGACGCCGGACGGCGATTCCGTGTGGTGGTTCGACGACACCGACGGAGACGAGTTCGGGGTGTGGATGCGCCGGCCGTTCCACGGCGGGGTGGACACCGTGTCCACCCCGGCCGCTCCCGGCCTCGGGCCGTCCTATCCGGCCGGGCTCGCGATCGGCAGGGACGGAACGGCGGTGATCGGCCGTTCGACGGACGAGGACGGGACGACGATCCATGTCGTACGGCCGGGCGCGGACCCGGTGGAGATCTACCGCCACCGCGAGTCGGCCGGGGTCGGCGACCTGAGCCACGACGGGACGCTGATCGCCCTAGAGCACACCGAGCACGGGGACGCGATGCACTCCGCGCTGCGCGTGGTCCGCCCGGACGGGACGACGGTCGCGGAGCTGGACGACACCAAGGGCGGTACGAAGGAGCTGGGCCTCGCGGTCCTCGGCTTCGCGCCCGTCGCCGGGGACACCCGGCTGCTGGTCGGACACCAGAGGCGCGGACGCTGGGAGCCGATGATCTGGGACCCGGTGGCGGGCACGGAGACGGACCTGGCCATCGACCTGCCGGGCGATGTGGGCGCCGAGTGGTATCCGGACGGTTCCGCGCTGCTCGTCGAGCACGGCTTCGAGGCCCGCAGCGAGCTCTGGCGGTACGGGCCCGCCGCGGCCGGCGGCGAGCTGGTCCGGGTGGAGACGCCGGCCGGCACGGTCTCCGGCGCCACGGCCCGCCCGGACGGGACGGTCGAGTACCTGTGGTCGTCGGCGGCCGAGCCGCCCGTCGTCCGCTCCACGACCGGCGCGGTGGTCCTCGACCCGCCGGGGGCCAAGGCGCCGGCCTCGGTGCCCGTCGAGGACGTGTGGGTGGACGGGCCCGGCGGCCGGATCCACGCGCTCGTGCAGCGTCCGGCGGCCCCCGCCGAGGGGCCGTTCCCGACGGTCTTCGAGATCCACGGCGGCCCCACCTGGCACGACAGCGACGCCTTCGCGGCGGGCCCCGCCGCCTGGGTCGACCACGGCTACGCGGTCGTCCGGGTCAACTACCGCGGCTCGACCGGCTACGGACGGGCGTGGACGGACGCGCTCAAGCACCGGGTCGGGCTGATCGAGCTCGAGGACATCGCGGCGGTCCGGGAGTGGGCGGTGAAGTCCGGCCTCGCGGACCCGGCGAAGCTCGTCCTGGCCGGCGGCTCCTGGGGCGGCTATCTCACGCTGCTCGGCCTCGGTACGCAGCCCGGCGACTGGGCCCTCGGGCTGGCCGCCGTACCCGTCGCGGACTACGTCACGGCGTATCACGACGAGATGGAGGCTCTGAAGGCGATGGACCGCACCCTGCTGGGCGGAACGCCGGAGGAGGTGCCCGAGCGGTTCGAGGCCTCGTCCCCGCTGACGTACGTCGACGCCGTGCGCGCCCCGGTCTACATCTCCGCCGGGGTCAACGACCCGCGCTGCCCGATCCGCCAGGTGGAGAACTACGTGGACCGGCTGAAGGACCGGGACGCCGTGCACGAGGTCTACCGGTACGACGCGGGGCACGGCTCGCTCGTCGTGGAGGAGCGGATCAAGCAGGTCCGGCTGGAGCTCGACTTCACCCGCCGGTACTTGTCCGGGGTGTCGCCGGCGGGGCCCGGCGACCCGGTCGGCCCGGGCCAGGAGGCACCGGCCGGCAGCGCGTAGGAGAGGAGCCGGCCGGCGCGTAGGGGCCGGATAAAGGGCCGCTCCGCGGATGCCCCCGCTCCGGCCGGCCGGAGCGGAGACCGTACCGTGGAGGGGTGTACCGGTTCCTGCTGACCCCGCGATGGTGGGGGATCAACCTCTTCGTCGTGCTGGCCATCCCGTTCTGTGTGTTCATGGGCACCTGGCAGCTCGGCCGCTTCGAGGACCGCGTGCATACGCACGAGGCCGCCGAGAAGCAGCCCGCGCCGGGTAGCCGGGCCGCCCAACCGCTCGACGAGCTGCTGCCCGTCGACACGGAGACCTCCGGCCGGCCCGCCGTCGCGACCGGGCGGTACGCGGACCGCTTCCTGGTGCCCGGCCGTGAGCTGGACGACCGGAAGGGCTACTACGTCCTGGACATGCTGCGGACCGACAGCGGCAAGGCCCTGCCGGTGGTACGCGGCTGGCTGCCCGGGAAGCCCGGACGGACCCGGGTACCGCCCGCACCGTCCGGCCGGGTCACGGTGACCGGCGACCTCCAGGCGTCGGAGAACGCGGGCACCTCGGGGGTCGGCGCCACGGGCGGGCTGCCGGACGGCCAAGTGGGCATGATCAGCGCTGCGTCGCTCGTCAACCTGGTGCCGTACGACGTGTACGACGCCTGGGTCACACTGCCGAAGAGCGGTGCGGGCGGATCCGAGAGGGCCGTGGGCGCCTCGGAGGAGGCGACGAGCGGAGCCGCCCGGTCCGGGGCGACCGCGCTGCGCCCGGTACCGGCCGCCGTGCCGGAGGGTGGCGGGCTCGACCTCAAGGCCTTCCAGAACCTCGGCTACACGGGTGAGTGGTTCGTCTTCGCCGGGTTCGTGGTCTTCATGTGGTTCCGGCTGCTCCGGCGCGAAGCCGAGGCCGCCCGGGACGTGCGGCTCGGCCTGGTCCCCGAGGCGGAGACCGCCGCCCCGCCGGTACCCGAGGCGGAGGCCCGCTCAAGGGCGTGAGCGGGCGGCCCGGGCCTCCGGCCGCCCGCACCCGCTCCTACGAAGAGGGTTCCAGGACACCCGTCCGGTAAATCGTTCCCGCGCAGGCATTGTCGATCTTCGTCGCGGCGACCGGGGCCCCCGGCTCCGGGGTGTGCTGCACGGAGATGCTGCCCTGGGCGGGAGTGGCACCGTCGCTGCCGAACTGCGTCTCCGTACCCGTCTCGCTCTCGCCTGTGCCCCCGGCCGCCGCGGTTCCGGCCGAACCTCCGCTGCCGGCACCCACCGTGCCGTCCGTCGGCGTCGGGGAGGGCGAACCACCGGTGGACGGACAGGTGTCCTTGGGGACCCAGGCGAACTGCACCTCGTAGACCGCGTCCGGCTTCAGTACGACGGCGGTCTCCTCGGTGGCGGGGTCGGGCAGACCGGAAGCGGGGTCGCCCTCGGTGTGCCGGACGACGTCGATCCGTGCCGGATCGGCCGCACCCATCGCCTCGAAGCCCACGGTGCCGCCACTGCTCACCACGCAGTTGTCGCCGGACACGTTGGCGATGCGGAAGGCTCCGTACACGGTGCCGTCGGCACCCGCCGCGCCGGCCCTGGCCGACCTCACACCGAGCTGTCCCGGGTCGCACGGGCGCATGGGATCCACCGCGCTCCTGGCGGGATCGGCGGACGCGCCGGACGGATCGCCGTCCTGGCCCTGGCCGTTGCTGTCGGAGGGTGTCGTGGTGCTGTCCGGAAGCCCCTGGCCGCCGTTCGGGTGGCCGCCGCCGCTCTCGCCGCCACCGCCGTTGCCGGAGTCCGCGCCGCGGTCGTCTCCGCTGCCGCCCTGCGCCTGCTCGCCGTGGCCGGCGATGGCGGGGCTGGCCGTGCTGGAGCCCTCCGAGTTGGCCACGTGGACGAACGCGGGGATCGCGGTGCCGATGAGCAGTGCCGCAGCGGCGGCACCGACCAGGGCCTGCCGCCGACGGGCCCGCCGGGCGGGCACCGCGCGCTGCAGCCGGTCGAGGCTGCCCTCGCCCGGCTCCAGTCCCCGCACGGCACCGTGCATCATGCGGCGCAGCGCGTCCTCGGCGCCGTCGTCGCCGAGGGGCGCGCCCCCGCCGGACGAGCTGCCTCCGCCGAACAGTCCGGCCGGGGCCTCAAGGTCCTGGGTGTCGCCGTCGCGGTCCGCGTGCGGGGCGTTCTCCGGCCCGTGGTTCACAGTTCCGTTCCCAGTCCGGTCCAGTGGGAACCCGCGCGCGGAACCGCGCCGATATCCGTTACGGCCCTCCGGCCGCGGGTCCTGTTCATGGTCCTGGTCGTAGTGGTCACCGCGCCGGCTCATACCTGCGCCTCCATCACCACGCGCAGGGCCGCGATTCCGCGTGACCCGTACGCCTTCACCGAGCCCAGGGATATGCCCAGCGTCTCGGCTACCTGAGCCTCGGTCATGTCCGCGAAGTACCGAAGGACCAGCACCTCGCGCTGACGCCTCTGCAGGCCGCGCATCGCCTTGATCAGCGCGTCCCGTTCCAGTTGGTCGTACGCCCCCTCCTCCGCGCTCGCCATGTCCGGCATCGGCTTCGAGAGCAGCTTGAGCCCGAGGATGCGGCGGCGCAGCGCGGACCGGGAGAGGTTGACGACGGTCTGGCGCAGATACGCGAGGGTCTTCTCGGGCTCGCGGACCCGGTTGCGCGCGGAGTGCACGCGGATGAACGCCTCCTGTACGACGTCCTCGCAGGACGCCGTGTCGTCCAGCAGCAGGGCCGCGAGGCCGAGCAGCGAACGGTAGTGGGCGCGGTAGGTTTCAGTGAGGTGGTCGACGGTGGTTCCGGCTGCCACGCCCTCTTCAGCACCCTCGCGCTGCGCCGGCAGCCCCGTCTGACGCGCGGCGGGCATGGGCGCGATCACCGGCATGCCACCGGCCGCACGGGCCCGTCGGAGCGGTCGCACCGAAGCGCCGCGCAAGGGGCCCACCACTGTGATATCGAGAACCTCTGCCACGCCAGTTGGACACGCTTCCCCCCACCAGGGTTGTACGCGTACGGCACCGCGTTTGAGACCCTGCGATATGCCCTCATACGTACCCGCTCTTCCCCAGATGCCCCGCACATGCGCCCCGCCGCGCAAGAAGTGACCGCTTAGACGCCTGGCGCCCGACCCGCGGTTGCAACGAACCGAAAGGTCATCGTCCGTCACGGCGACTGCCCAGCTCAAGAGGTTCAGACCAGAGAGTTGCTCACAGATCGTTCACAGAAAGTGCAAAACAGGTTCGATCCGGACCTCGTGAGCACGGGCCGTCAGGACTGGGGGAATTCCGCGGCCACGGATTCGGCGATCTGGGCCACGTTGAGCGCCGCCCCCTTGCGGAGGTTGTCGCCGCAGACGAAGAGCTCCAGCGCCTGCGGGTCGTCCAGCGAGCGGCGGACCCGGCCGACCCAGGTGGGGTCGGTGCCGACCACGTCGGACGGGGTGGGGAAGTCGCCGGCGCCCGGGCTGTCGTAGAGCACCACTCCGGGAGCGGTGGCCAGGATCTCGTGCGCCCGGTCGACCGCGACCTCGTTCTCGAAGCGGGCGTGCACGGACATCGAGTGCGTGGCGACGACGGGTACGTACACGCAGGTCGCCGACACGCGCAGGCTCGGCAAACCGAGGATCTTGCGGCACTCCTCGCGGATGGCCAGCTCCTCCGACGACCAGCCGTCCCCGGCGTCCGTCCCGGCCCACGGGACGACGTTCAGCGCGACCGGCGCGGCGAACGGGCCGCCGTGCGTGTCACCCACCACCCGGCGGACGTCGCCCGGCTTCGTACCGAGTTCGGTACCGGCCACCATGGACAGTTGTTCGCGCAGTACGGCGACCCCGTCGCGGCCGGCGCCGCTGACGGCCTGGTACGAGGAGACGACGAGCTCACGCAGACCGAACTCGGCATGCAGGGCGCCGACGGCGACGATCAGCGCCAGCGTGGTGCAGTTCGGGTTCGCGACGATGCCGCGCGGTCTCATCCGTACGGCGTGCGGGTTGATCTCGGGCACGACGAGCGGGACGTCGTCGTCGGCCCGGAAGGCGGCGGAGTCGTCGATGACGACGGCACCCTTGGACGCCACGAGCGGAGCCCAGCGGGCGGAGACCTCGGCCGGCACCAGGAACAGTGCCACGTCGATGCCCTCGAAGACGTCCTCGGTGAGTTCGAGGACCTCGCTCTCCTCACCGCGTACGACCAGTTTGCGGCCGGCCGAGCGCGGTGAGGCGACAAGTCTGACCTCGCCCCAGACGTCCGCGTGCTGCGAGAGGATCTGGAGCATGACGCCGCCGATCGCCCCGGTCGCGCCGACGACCGCGAGCGAAGGGCGGCGTGCGGTCATCGGCCGGTGCCCCCGTACACGACGGCCTCGTCGGAGTCGCTGTCGAGACCGAAGGCGGTGTGCACGGCGCGCACGGCCTCGTTGACGTCGTCGGCGCGGGTGACCACCGAGATGCGGATCTCGGACGTCGAGATCAGCTCGATGTTGACGCCCGCGTCGGACAGCGCCTCGAAGAAGCCAGCGGTGACCCCGGGATTCGTCTTCATACCCGCGCCGACCAGGGAGATCTTGGCGATCTGGTCGTCGTAGCGCAGCGAGTCGAAGCCGATCACACCGCGGTTGCGTTCCAGGGCGTCGATGGCCTTGCGGCCCTCCGCCTTCGGGAGCGTGAACGAGATGTCCGTCAGGCCGGTCGACGCGGCGGAGACGTTCTGCACCACCATGTCGATGTTGACCTCGGCGTTCGCGATCGTACGGAAGATCGCGGCGGCCTCGCCCGGCTTGTCGGGCACGCCGACGACGGTGATCTTGGCCTCGGAGACGTCATGGGCGACTCCGGAGATGATCGCGTGCTCCACCTTCTGGTCCCCTTGCGGCTCGTTGCTGACCCAGGTGCCGCGGAGTCCGGAGAAGGACGAGCGGACGTGGATCGGGATGTTGTATCGGCGTGCGTACTCGACGCAGCGGTGCAGCAGCACCTTGGAGCCGGACGCGGCCAGCTCCAGCATGTCCTCGAAGGAGATCCAGTCGATCTTACGGGCCTTCTTGACGACCCGCGGGTCGGCGGTGAACACGCCGTCCACATCGGTGTAGATCTCGCAGACCTCGGCGTCCAGTGCGGCCGCGAGCGCGACGGCAGTGGTGTCGGACCCGCCGCGGCCGAGGGTGGTGATGTCCTTCTTGTCCTGGGACACCCCCTGGAACCCCGCGACGATCGCGATGTTCCCCTCGTCCAGCGCCGTACGGATACGGCCTGGCGTCACATCGATGATGCGCGCTTTGTTGTGGACCGAGTCGGTGATGACGCCCGCCTGGCTGCCGGTGAACGACTGGGCCTCGTGGCCCAGGTTCTTGATCGCCATGGCCAGCAGCGCCATGGAGATCCGCTCTCCCGCGGTCAGCAGCATGTCGAACTCACGCCCGGCCGGTATCGGGGATACCTGCTCGGCGAGATCGATCAACTCGTCCGTCGTGTCGCCCATCGCGGACACCACGACAACCACCTGGTTGCCGTTCTTCTTGGCATCGACGATTCGCTTGGCGACGCGCTTGATGCCCTCGGCATCGGCTACGGAGGAGCCTCCGTACTTCTGCACGACAAGGCCCACGTGCGCTCCTCGCTCAGTCCATTACTGCGGTCGGCTCAGTTTAACGAGCAGTCCGGAAACGCCCCGCTGATACCAGATGCTGAGATGTCCCGCTCACCACGTGATCATCGGCGTGTCGCTCCGAACCGCTCGTACCGCCCTGCTGCCCACCGAACACGTACGCATTCCCCTTTGTGGCCCAGCCCACACGCGGGCCGTACCACCGGACGTCGAGTGCTCCTACGTGGCCGGGCGCAGGCCCAGCGGTCCCGCGATCTCCTCGAACATGACGCGGCCCGCCTCCTCGGCGAGGTCGTCGTCGCCGGCGTCCTGGTCGGTGTCCAGGCCGTCCAGCTCCTGGAGGGGCTGGTTGAGGCGGATGTGGGCGATCAGGGACTGGAGGGCGCGCAGGGTGGCGGAAGCGGTGGAGCCCCAGTTGGAGAAGTAGGAGAACTGCCACCACCACAGGGCCTCGGTGGTGCGGTCCTCCTCGTAGTGAGCCAGACCGTGGCGCAGGTCGGTGACGAGGTCGGCCAGATCGTCGGAGATGCGGGCCGCGACCGGGGCCTTGCGGGGCTCGTACGGGTCGAAGACCTCGGAGTAGACGTCGATCGGCTCCAGAAGGGCCGCGAAGCGCTCGCGCAGGCCGTCCGCGTCCGGTTCGGCGCCGAGGTCCGGCTCGTAGCGCTCGTCGGGGACGATGTCCTCGTACGCGCCGAGCCGGCCGCCTGCCAGCAGGAGCTGGGAGACCTGGAGGAGCAGGACCGGAACGGCCTCTTCCGGCTCCTCGACCTTGGACACCTCGGTGACCGCGACGATGAACGTCTTGATCTGGTCGGCGATCTGGACCGCGAAATCGCCGGGGTCCTGTGTGACGGTGTTCAACGTGGCGTCAGACATCGAGGAGACCTCCCGTGTGACCGGTCGGAGACGGTGAGTAGAAGATAACCGCGCTGAACGTAAAGCCGCCGTGAGATGCGGGAACGCGACCGTCAGACATCGAGCAGCCGCCTCCCCTCGAAGGCACGGCCGAGCGTGACCTCGTCCGCGTACTCCAGGTCGCCGCCCACCGGCAGGCCGCTGGCGAGCCGGGTGACCCGCAGGCCCATCGGCTTGACCATCCGCGCCAGGTACGTCGCGGTGGCCTCGCCCTCCAGGTTGGGGTCGGTCGCCAGGATCAGCTCGGTGATGGAGCCGTCGGCGAGGCGGGCGAGGAGCTCGCGGATGCGCAGGTCGTCCGGACCGACGCCCTCGATGGGGCTGATGGCCCCGCCCAGCACGTGGTAGCGCCCCCGGAACTCACGGGTCCGCTCGATCGCGACGACGTCCTTGGGCTCCTCGACCACGCAGATGACCGACCGGTCGCGCCGCGGGTCGCGGCAGATCCCGCACTCCTCCTCCTGGGCCACGTTGCCGCAGACCGCGCAGAAGCGGACCTTGTCCTTGACCTCCAGGAGGGCGTGGGCCAGGCGCCGCACGTCCGTCGGCTCCGCCTGCAGCACGTGGAAGGCGATCCGCTGCGCGCTCTTGGGACCGACGCCGGGCAGCCTGCCCAGTTCGTCGATGAGGTCCTGAACCACGCCTTCGTACAACGGAACGCCTTCCTGACTGAGTCGTGGTACGTACCGTAGGGGGTACGTACGGTCTTGGGTATGCGGCCGGTCAGAACGGCAGGCCGGGCATGCCGCCGCCCAGCCCCTGGGTCAGCGGGCCCAGCTTCTGCTGCTGGAGCTGCTGGGCGTTCTCGTTGGCCGCCTGGACCGCCGCGACGACGAGGTCCGCGAGGGTCTCGGTGTCCTCCGGGTCCACCGCCTTCGGGTCGATCACCAGGGCACGCAGCTCGCCCGAGCCGTTGACCGTCGCCTTGACCAGGCCGCCGCCCGCTTGGCCGTCGACCTCGGTCCTGGCAAGCTCTTCCTGGGCCTGGGCGAGTTCCTGCTGCATCTTCTGGGCCTGCTGCAGCAGCTGCTGCATATTGGGCTGACCACCACCGGGAATCACGGTCACTCCAGGCATTTCGACGACAAATGTTTCGGTATGCCGAGCCTACGTGGTCCCCGGGCGGCGCGCCCCACCCGCCGAGGAGCAACTCTTTCGAGTGAGATCGGGGGAGCCGTGCCACGGCTCCTATACCTGACCAGAGGCCGTGCACACCCGGGAATACCGCGATTTCGACCCCACGGCCCACCATTCGGCGGTAGGAAGGGCATGCGTCCCGGCACGCACGCGCCTACCCCTCCTCACGCATGGTTACGCATGGGGGACTGCCCGTCGCGTCCAGGGACCGGGAGCAGAGCAAGGATCCGCCCCGTCGTCGAGTACGCGGTCGAGAGCACGCGTCGCTATGCAGCATGCAGAGGAGTACCCCGGTGAGTCAGCCGGAGATGCAGCCCGAAGTGCCGCCCCGCAAGTCCGGCACGCCCGGACCGGCGGGTGCGGCCGCTCCCTCCGGTACGGACTCCGAGGACCGTGCGGGGCGAGCCCGTGACCTGACCGGGGTGCCGTTCCCGCTGGGCGACTGGGGAGAGCCCTCCCAGCGGCTGGACGAGCTCTACCGGTGGCTGGAGGCGGACGCGCTGCGCACCGCCGACTGGTATCTGAACGACCGGCTGTGGAAGCGGCGCGGCGCCAGGGCACTGCGGATGGGCACCGCCGCCGGTGCGGTCGCGGGCGCCGCCCTGCCGCTGCTCGACCTGACGGGTGCGCTGCACGGCGCGGCCGGCTGGGGCTATCTGTCGCTGCTCCTCGGTGCCGCGTGCATGGCGTGCGACCGCTACTTCGGCCTGACCTCCGGCTGGATAAGGAACCTCGCGACCGCGCAGGCGGTGCAGCGCCGGCTTCAGGTGCTCCGGTTCGACTGGGCGTCGGAGTGCGTGCGGGAGGTGCTCGGGCCGGCCGAGGGCACGGCGAGCGAGGCGACCGAGCGGTGCCTGGGCGTACTGCGGCGCTTCTCCGAGGACATCACGGAACTCGTACGGTCGGAGACCGCCGACTGGATGGTGGAGTTCCGGGCCGGGCCCGCGCCGCTCGGGATGCAGGCCCTGGTCTCCGGCGGCTCCGGGAACGGGCGCCCGGAGCCGGGAGCGGCGCCCGGACGTTTCCCGCTGCAGTCGATGGGCCGGCCGAACATGCCTCGGCAGCGGCCGCCGGAGTCCCCGCGCTGACCGTTCGCCGGCCGGTGCGGGGCTCCGGCGCGGGGCACCGGGAACGCCTCAGCTGAAGACGATCATCGATCCCTGGGCGAGGCTGCGGGTGACCGCGGCGTGCAGGCCGAGCCAGACGTGCCGCTCCAGAGCGAACGGGTTGTCGTCGTACGGGACGGAGGTCGCCGGCTCCTCCAGCTCGGTGGGGGCGGCGGGCGGCAGGGGCGCGGCCGGCGGGTTCGCCGGGTCGATTCCGATGGCCGGGGCGACGAACTCCAGCTCCCGCAGCAGCCCGTGCGCGGAACCGAGCGGGCCGCCCGCTGCCAGCAGGTCGTCGGTGGAGACGGGCGCGGCGAAGTCGAGGGGGACGTAGGCCCCCGCGTGGTCGAAGTGCCACACCAGGTGCGACTGCCGCGCCGTGGCCTCGAACATCTCCAGCAACTGCTCGTAGTCCCCGCCCAGCTCACCGACCGGCGTGACGGCCAGACCGCTGAGCTGGAGGAGGTAGGCGCGGCGCAGGAAGTGCAGGGCGTCGTAGTCGAAGCCGGCGACCGGGGCGACGTCTCCGGTCAGTCCCGGCATGTAGGCGTAAACGGGGACGGGCGGCAGTCCAGCCTCGCCCAGGGCCTTGTCGTAGAGGGCGATCTCTTCGGCGAAGGGGTTGTCGGGGCTGTGGCACAGCACATCGACGAGGGGGACCAGCCACAGGTCACAGGCCACGAAGTCTCGCTCTCCAACGGGGGCGTGCGGTGGTCGGGACAGCGTAATGCGACCGGCACCGCGCGCACAGTGGTCGCTCAGGACCGGCCCGGGGCGCGGCGGGGGGGGGGGCGACCCGTGCCCGGGGGACTCAGACGTGCCTCTCGGTGCCCCCTGCGGACGGCCCCCGCCCGGCCAGGCGGTCGGCCCAGCTCAGCGCGTGGCCGTTGTACCCGTCTATCGCCGCACGCAGGGCTTCGCGGTCCCGGTGCGTGATGGCGGCGACCAGCTCGGTGTGGCCGTTCCACAGCCAGTCCCGCAGGTCGGCGTCGTCCCGCAGGTACGGCACGGCGAACACCCATGCCTGGACGCGCAGCCGTTGCAGGAAGTCGCTGATGTAGCCGTTGCCGATGAGCCCGCCGAGCTCGCGCCAGAAGCGCAGGTCGTAGCCGATGAGGATGTCCAGATCGCCGCTGCGCGCCGCGCGGGCGGCCTCCTCGGCCCGGCGGCGCACGGAGACGAGCGCGTCCCGGTAGTCGGCCCGCCGGTCCGGGACCGGCTCGTGGAAGACGTCCCGGATGACGCCGTCCATGACCAGGGCACGGGCCTCCACCATCGCCCGGTAGTCCTCGACCGTGAACTGGTGCACCCGGAAGCCGCGGTGCTGGTCGGATTCGAGCAGGCCCTGCGCGGACAGGTCGAACAGCGCCTCGCGGACGGGCGTCGCGGACACCCCGTACTGCTCGGCGATCTGCTTGACGGTGAACTCCCGCCCCGGCAGCAGACGCCCGGCGAGCACCTCGTCACGCAGCGCGTCCGCGATCTGCTGTCGCAGGGTGCTGCGGGTGACGGCTCCGCTCGCGCACATGGGCGCCCCTCCCCCAATCGGTTCCGGGTCACCTTAGACCGGGGTCGCACCGGTCCTGAGCCCCGGAGGGGCCCGGCCGGGCGATCCACGCCGCTATTCTCGTCCCCGTCCGGCGTGTTGTCGTACGGGGGAGGCCGCACACCATGGAGAAGCTCGGGTCCACCGATCCACAGCGCATCGGCGCCTACCGCCTGCTCGGGCGCCTCGGCGCGGGCGGGATGGGCCAGGTCTATCTGGCCCGGTCCGACCGCGGCCGAACGGTCGCGCTCAAGCTGGTCCGCGAGGAGCTGGCCGCACAGCAGGAATTCCGCGACCGGTTCCGTCAGGAGGTGCGGGCCGCCCGCCGGGTGGGTTCCGCGTGGACCGCGCCCGTCCTGGACGCCGACACCGAGGCCGACGTCCCGTGGGTCGCCACCGGGTACGTGGCGGGTCCCTCCCTGCACGCCACCGTCTCGGGCAGGCCGGGCGCCGCGCCCAGCCCGGCCCCCGGGGCCCACGGCCCTCTGCCGGAGCGGTCCGTCCGCGTTCTCGGGTCCGGTCTGGCTCACGCCCTGAAGGCCATCCACACGGCCGGGCTGATCCACCGGGACCTGAAGCCCTCCAACATCCTGCTCACGATCGACGGCCCGCGCGTCATCGACTTCGGGATAGCGAGGGCCCTGGACACCATCACCGACGGCGGCCTCACCCGCACCGGCGCCCTGGTCGGCACGCCCGGCTTCATGTCGCCGGAGCAGGTGCGGGGCGAGCGGGTGAGCGCGGCCAGCGACGTGTTCTGCCTGGGGTCGGTGCTGACGTACGCCCTGACCGGGAGGCTCCCCTTCGGTGCCGCGGCCAACGAGATGCACGCCCTGTTGTTCCGCATCGCGCAGGAGGACCCGGACCTGACCGGGGTCACGCCCGGGCTCGACGACCTGATCCGCGGCTGCCTCCACAAGGACCCGCAGGCCCGGCCGTCCACGGACGACATCCTGGCGCTCCTGGCCGACGACGACAGCGGCGCGGAGCCCTGGCTTCCCGGTGCCCTCCTCGCCCAACTCGGCCGCCACGCCGTGGAACTGCTCGACTCGGAGGACCCCGAGGACGCGGTGCCGGTCGACGCGGCGGTGCCGGCCGACGCGGCGGTGCCGGCGGTCGCGGCCGTCCCGGCGGACGCGGCGATCCCGGCCGAGG